>JAYULM010000352.1:0-9505 GCA_043763605.1 Armatimonadota bacterium
GGAGCAATCGCCCACTGAGGAGGCAAACGAGACGAATCACGGCTTTTTCGCCCATAAAGCGATTAGAATAGTCGGAATGATTATTTCGCAAGAACTCTATTATATCGAAAATCGCGGGCGAAAGGAAAGTCGCTTCGGGCGGGGCAGCAGGGTAGAATATGCGCATGAAACGTTTCAGGCGGAGTGGCTTCGGGGTGACGATTGCGCTGGTAAATGCGCTGATGGCGGCTTATCTTTCGGTGACTACTTGCATCGAACTGATCGACTTGCGCGGTCGAATGCTTTGCGGCAACGGCGTGAACTCCGTCTATGCACAGTTCAATATTGCTGTCTTCCTCATCATCGCCGCGATTCTTGGGTGGAGTATTGCTCGAAAATCAGGGTATGGTGGAAGCGTGGCACGGTGTGCAATCGTCGGGGCGATCTCAGCGTGGCTGATCTGCAAGTTTGCACTCAGGTGGGACTAACGGTCGATGCTTGACTTCGCGCACAGTGCCGTCCGGTGGCGACGTAACGCTTGTCATTTCGGACCGTGAACGGTTCCGCTACGCGCCTTCGGCGGACGCACCGGGTGCGGAAGAGACGGTAGCGTCTCGCCGCCGGTGTTACTCGCTCGAAGAGCGTCCGCCGCAGGCGCATAGCGGAACCGTTCACGGTCCGAAACTAAGGGCGCACAATATCATGCACGGTGCCGTCTTCCGCACCGACCAGGACGCGCGACGCCACGCCGACGAACAACCCGACTTCGGCGACGCCGGTGACGCCGCGAATCCGCGACTCCAGTTCCGCCGGGTCGGGGATACTGCCGAAGCGCAAATCCACCACGTAAAGCCCGTCGTCGGTCACGAACGGACCGTGCCCGTCGCGGTTTTGCCGCAGATCAGCCTCGACGCCGAATCGCTCGATGAGCCGCTCCCGCGTCGTTTCCCATCCGAACGGCACCACGGCGACCGGGAGGGGAAATGCCCCGAGCGTCGCCACGGCTTTCGATTCGTCGGCGATAACGATCATCTCGCGCGACGACACCGCGACCAGTTTTTCCTGCACCAATGCGCCGCCACCGCCCTTGATCAGGTTCAGCGCGGGGTCGAACTCGTCCGCGCCGTCCACCGTCAAATCGGGGCATGCGGCTTTCGTCAGCGGCACGAGCGGAATACCCAACTGCTCGGCGAGGGCGCGAGATTGCCGCGATGTCGGAACCCCGCGCACCTTTAAGCCTTCCGTCGCCACGCGATGCGCGAGTGCCTCGGTGAAAAACTTCGCCGTGGAACCGGTTCCGATGCCGACCACCATTCCGCTCTCCACCCGCGCCGCCGCCGCATCGCCCGCCGCCCGTTTCGCCGCCTCATTGTCGCCCGTTGTCGTCTTAATCATGCCGCTATTCTACCGCACTGGCTACATCCGCATGACTTTGACCGCGTTCGAACCACGCTCGTTGCCGTCTGATGTCAGCGCGTACACCTTGAAGTTTGCCGTGCTATCGGTCGCCGCCAAGCCGGTCACGATGACAAACTCTTTCACGTTCTGCATCAAGGGAATCGTCGTTACTACCGATTCTTCGGCGGATTTGTAGACGCTCGCGGACGAATAGCGCAACTGATACGACTCAACGTTGGTAATCGCGCTCGGCACGAACGTTATCACCGCGCCGTTTCGCGCCGCAATCCAACTGCCCGCTACGAGGTTTGTGAGCGTGTACCCCGGTGTCCCCGGCAGATCGAGCGGCGGCGTAAAGCCCGGAACTGACCTCGCGCCGGTCGGCGGCAGGGCGTTCACCCGTGTCCAAATGTGGCGCATATCCTGAGTTGAAAACGGCGACGCGGGGCGCGATTGTCGCCCGCAAAATATCGCGGCTGGCGGCGGCTTATTCGCGGGCGTTGAGCGGGGATTGCACCGCGTTGATGGCGTTGAATAAAGTGGTGCGGTCGGCTTGCAACTGCAGCTTCCCAAATATAAAAAGCCGACCGCCAAAACACTTTGACGGTCGGCTTTTTACATTTGGCACGCACCTTTTTGGCTTCGGCAATGTGCTTTTTATCTCTGGCTGTCTACTTTTTACGTCGGAGGGCGATACCGACAAGCGCGATACCCGGCAGAAGGAGCGCGAGCGTCCCCGCTTCCGGCACAGCGATTGGACTGACGTTAAAACTCCATCCGGTGAAAGAGCCCCTATCGCCCCCTTCGCGGTCGCTGATGTTGAGTGTCCAGTTGCCGGTAACATTCTGACCAGCGTAACTTGAATACGAACCGTCGGCAGTAGAGAAACCTCCAGATGCACTGTTGTTACCAACCGGCAAGGTGTTATAGGTCCCGGCAGGAATAATTTGTCCATTATTTAGCCCCGCCCCAACGGATGCAATATCTGCCCCGCCAGACATGACAAACATGTAGTCACCGTTGAAATCAGAGCCTTCGGTATTTTGAGGACCGCCCGTTCGCGGCAAGCGGTCAATGATATCAATCGTGGTCGCGTCGTGGGTCAGAGTGATGATCAAATCGCCAGCCCATGTGTGGGTAAGACCGGTGATGGTGACGCTGTTGAGGGAAAAGAGGCCGTTATCGGGGACGGTGATCACCGAGCTGATGCCGGTGGCGTTATTGTCGACGATTGGACCGCCGACGTTGGTCGAGTAAGTTTGCGCGTTCGCATTGGTTGCGGTCAAAGCAAGAAGCGTCATCGCGCTAAAAGCCGCAAGCGTTTTTGTCGTATACATTGGGACTTCTCTTTTCATCGCTGTGGTTTGCGACCTTTTCGGGGAAGGACGGGAGCGATAGGCAACGCTTCACCGTCGCCGCGCCCCATTCCTTCTTGCTGGAAAAATGTTTTTATTGGCGTCGGCGGGCGGCGAACGATAAGCGCACACGGCGAAGTTGTGCTCCTGCCCGTCCGAAACAAAACGCCCCCTGCTTCGCGGGAAGCCGGGGGCGTTGGGACGATGCGGGCGACTAAATGGTTTGCACGAACTCGCGCACGTCGTCGAGTTGTCCCGCCGAGCCTAAAAGCACGTTGCGCGACGCGATGAACTTCGCGTACTCCGCCATGAATATTTTCCCCGGCGGGCGCAGGTCGAACTCGCTCGTTTTTTCCTGGAAGAACTCGCGGTGAACGCGGGTCCAGACCAGACGACCGTCGGTGTCGATGTTGACCTTGCAGACGCCAAGTTTCGCCGCCGGGAGGTACTGGTTCGCATCCACGCCCTTCGCGCCTTTGAGCGTGCCGCCCGCCGCGTTGATGCGCGCGACTTCCTCTTGCGGTACGGACGACGAGCCGTGCATGACGAGCGGGACGCCGGGGAGCAGATCCTGAATCGCCTTCACGCGGTCAAAGTGGATCCCTTGACCTCCCGCGAACTTGTATGCGCCGTGCGACGTGCCGATGGCACACGCGAGCGAGTCACAGCCGGATTGGGCTACGAACTCTTTCGCCTCTTCGGGGTCGGTCAGGTTCGCGTTCTTCTCGTCTACCGCGATGTCTTCCTCAACCCCTCCGAGCATACCGAGTTCGGCTTCGACCGAAATTCCCTTCGCGTGCGCGGCGGTTACGACGCGCTTGGTCGCCGCGACGTTCTCCTCGAACGGGTCGTGCGACGCGTCGATCATCACCGAGGAATAAAAGCCGGATTCGATGCACTCGTAGCAGGTCTGCTCGTCGCCGTGGTCGAGGTGGACCGCGAAGACCGCTTCCGGGAAGATGTCGGCGGCGGCGCGGATCATGGCTTCCAACATTCGCTTGTCGGTATAACCACGGGCACCCTTGGAAATCTGAATAATAAACGGGGCTTTGCTATCGATAGCACCACGGAATAGACCCATAATCTGCTCGGAGTTGTTTATGTTGTAGGCTCCGAGGGCGTATTTGCCGTAAGCATGGGCGAAAAGTTTCTTTGTTGGGACGATCATAAATCTGGTCCTGCGCTCCTGAAATTGTGAAAGTGTGGAATCGTTTTAGTGTAACCGCCGCGCTTCGCTTTTGTCAAGGCGGGGCGACGGATCGTAACGGACTTCCCACTATCGATTCCCCTGTCGCCGCGCTCCACTTGCCTCATTATGCCGGGACAATGCTTGGACTTTCCCACGACTAAACGGCAACGAATCACGCCGACGATGCGTAAAGAGGAATCATGAACCTGTGGCAAAAGATCAAGGGGGTGTTAGAGACGCCGGAAAAAGGCGCGGGGACGGCGACGCTCCGTCTGTCGGACATCGCGGTCCTGACCTACACCGTACCCCTGGAGCGGGTGACGCCGCTGGTGCCGGACGGTTTTATTCCTGACCGACTGCCGGACGCGTCCGGGGAACCGGTGGCGTTCGTGCAGACCACCTGTGCCTTTTGCGAGGAAGCACGCTGGTCGCCAGCCCCGGAAGGGACCGGCGAGGCGTATCGCGAGATAACGTACCGCGTCCTCGGGCGCGCCGAAAAGGGGAAGCCGGGTGTCTGTATCGTGCGCGCCTTTTACAGCGCGGACCGGGTTTATCTGGCGCAACGTGCCCTGCAAAAGGAAGCCGACTTCGCCCGCACCAGCGTGCATATCTCCGGAGACCCGGTGCGCGGCAGTTTCAACGGCTATCAATTGCGTACCGTCGCCGACCGGGGGACAACGGAATGGGAGATTGCTACCGCCGCAGACCCGGACGCCGTCCCCGCGCCCTTCGGCAACCGAGATGACATGACGCGCTTTCTCCTGCGTCGCGAAGCCACCTACTTCGCACTCTCTACCGGCCCGAAAGGCTGGACGGGATACGCGCCGGTCGCGCTCCCCGTCGAGTTACCCGCACCGACTATCGCCCGCCTTGTTTCCGCGCGTCTGACACCCTGGCGCGAACTCGGTGTCCTGTCCGTCGAGGCGGCGAACACGCCGCAGTCGGTCCTGTATCTCCCCGCCCTGACGGTGACTGCATATCCCCCGCGCCCGGTGAAATTCGGCTGAAACAGGAATCGGAGAGCCACATCCTCACCCTGATGTACGGTCAAAATCGCTTGACAGGGATGGTAAGCCGTGATACATTCTCACGGCACCCCGAGAGGGGAGCCGTTCGCCTTTGTAGCTCAGTGGTAGAGCACTTCTTTGGTAAAGAAGAGGTCGCGGGTCCGATTCCCGCCAAAGGCCTTTCCCGCTTCCCGCACGGCGATACCTCCCCGATTCGCTCGGCGCGAATGCTTCCCCGATAAAGCCGCAAGGCATTTCGCAATTTTTTCATTCCACAGAAAAAAAGTGCAACTTTTCGCCAACAAATCTTGACTAATAAGTCAACCGTGTTTGTTCGCTAAATTCGTTATGTGCGACAGTAGATGGGTTCTGTAATAGACGGTCTGGTGGCATGTTTCTTGCAGTGCTGTATAAAGTGTATGGAGTTTTTCACCGTGTGATTTTATTGCCTCGACATCTTCTTGGTGCTCCGCTAAAATCACACGGTACGGGGAGATTGTCCCCGGCAGTTTCGTGTAAAGGTCGCAGGCACAAAATAATGCAAGAAGTTACCAAACGCATCGCGGTATGGCAAAACAAAAGAATGCTCATGGTGGTCGTGGCTTTCCTCACTCTTTCGGGAGTCGCTCTGGCGAGCAAGATCCCCATGTTTACCGCGTGGATCGGGGACGCGGACAAGGGACCCGAACTGACCATCATCGCTCGCGTAGATGGCACTTTCGACATTAAAGAGTACACCGAGCAAAATCAGTGGTTTAAGCCGGACGTGGTGGGCGAAGGACTGGCGATTACGGCAAAACACCGGTTCGGCAGGAGTGTCAACCCGGACAACGTCAGCGTTATGGTACTTGCCGACCCCGGTGTGAAGGATGAAGCGATCCGCACCGCGCTAATCAGTGCTGCACATCATGGGTTTCACCGGATTGGGTTTACCGATCCCCGTCTCGGGGACATCGCCCGCAAAATCGCGAGTACCCCGTTCCCTGATCCGCCTTTGGAAAACGCCCCGCGATCAACCACGACCCGCCGCCGGAAATAGCGGTGGGGTCTTGCCGGGTTGTGGAATCAATTCGTGACCGACCCGGAAGCGACCCGTGCAGTCAGAACCGGGTCGGGCAGATCTTCTCCAGAAGAGTTTCATGAGTTTCCTCAAAGACTTGACCCTCGAAGAAAAAATCGGGCAAATGCTGTGCCTCGGATGGCAAAACAGTAGCCCCGCCGCCCCGGGCGTGGACGGTGGAAACGACGCCTTCCTCACTCTCAACGAACAGGCACAACGCTGTGTCGAGGAGTTACACGCGGGTGGAATGGTTCTGTTTGCGCGCAACGTGCAGGCGGCTGGCGTCCCCAAACCGCCGGTGGACGTTCCGAAGGTGCGCGAAATGACCGCCGCACTTCAAAGCCTTTCCCGAATCCCGTTATTCGTCGCGGTGGACCAGGAGGGAGGACGTGTTGCCCGTTTCGGTATGCCCTTCACCCCGTTCCCGAGTGCGCGTGTGATCGGTGCCACAGGCGATATCGCGATGGCGGAACGGGCATCTTACTACATCGGGCACGAGTTACGGGCGGTCGGAGTTAATTTCAACTTTGCCCCGGTCGCCGACATCGACTCGAACCCAACGAACCCCGTAATCGGGGACCGCTCGTTCGGGTGCGATGCGCATGCCGTGGCGACGATGGTGACGTCTCAGTTGAACGGCTTCGGGGAAAGTGGTGTTCTTTCCTGTGCCAAGCATTTCCCGGGGCACGGCGACACCGATTTGGACAGCCACCTCGCTCTGCCGACCTTGAAACATTCCCGCGTAACGATGGACGCGCGCGAACTCGTCCCGTTCCGAGCGGCCATCTCCCACGCCGCACCCGCGATCATGACAGCGCATATCCTGTTTTCCGCTCTCGACCCGTCCGGCGTACCCGCGACACTCTCCAAGCCGATCCTGACTGATCTGTTACGCGGCGAACTCGGATTTCGTGGGCTGATTGTCACCGACTGCCTGCAGATGAAGGCAGTCGCGGATAAATGGGGCACGGCGCGGGCGGCAGTGATGGCGGCGCAAGCGGGCGCGGACATTTTACTCGTCTGCCACACGTGGGAAACACAGAAGGAGACGTTCGACGCGCTGGTCGCCGCCGCGCGCTCCGGCGAGTTGTCCGGTGAGCGTATCGACGCGTCGCTGGAGCGGATCGCCGCCGCGAAAGAACGTCTGTCTGTTGCCCCGATGCCCCCCCTGTCCGTCGTCGGTGCGCAGGAGCATATGGACCTCGCGCGGACTCTCTGCGCGGCGGGCGGCGTACCATTCACGGGAAATGCCACTGTGACTACGCTGGGCGAGCGAGCGTTTTAGCACCGCCAGACGGTGAACCGTTCCGCTTCGCGCCTGCGGCGGACGCACCGGGTGCGAAAGAACACGTAGAGTCTCGCCATTGTTTCTGCCGCTCGTAGGGCGTCCGCCGCAGGCGCGAAGCGGAACGGTTCACCGTCCGACCCCGCCCGATTCCCCCTGACCGATGCCCCGCACTCTGTCACAAAACCTTACCCCGAAACGTTTGTTCACTGTCGGACGAAGTGGATGGAAATCGCCCGATTCGTGAGGAAAGGGTAGGAAACACACAATGACAGTTCGATCACTTTGGGGAACGGTTGCCGGAGCCGCGATGCTCCTGACACTTTCGGCGGGGTTCGCCCATGCGGGAACACTGCGCTGGACGGGCGAGGTGGACGACACCGCGATCATTCGCCTGAACGACCGCGACGTGCGCACGAACGGAAACATGCGGGGCATCCGCGACGCCCGATTCGATGTGGACGGAAGACTTCCGAACCGCCCTGTACGCGTCCGTCTCGTGCGCGAGGGCGGGCGGGGCGACGTGGAGATACTGGAACAACCGAGCGAGCGGAATAACTACACGACGGTGGTACGCATACGTGACCGGCAAGCCGGAAGCAACCGGTACGGCTTCGTACTACAATGGAACAACGGGAGCGACAACCGACGCAACGACCGCTGGGACAATCGCGGCAACGGCAGCAGGGACCGCGACGACCGGAGGCGGGATCGCGACGACACCCGGCGCGACGACAATCGGCGCGACGACGACTGGAATCGCGGACGCCGCCCGTAAGCCCGGATTGTAAACCGCCAAGACGCCAGGTTCGCCAAGACGGGAGAAGGGGAAAAAGGTTTTTGAGTTGGAAGTTGGACAAAGTCGTCAAGCCGCCGCGAAACGAGCGAGACGCGAAACCTCAAAAACCTTCTCCCCTTCTCCCGTCTTGGCGAACCTGGCGTCTTGGCGGTTTACAATCCGAAAAACTAATCGGCTTCGGGGTAGGAGCCTAAAATTGTCACGAATTGGCTCTGCTCTTCCAGCATCTTCAGGGCGTGCGCGACGCGGTCGTCGGTGCGGTGTCCCTGGAAGTCGATAAAGAACACATATTCCCACGGCATCTGCTTCGTCGGGCGCGACTCGATCATCGTCAGGTTGATATTGTGCGCGTCGAACGCCGCCATCGCCCGCATCAGCGCGCCTGCCTTGTGCCGTACCGAAAAGTAGATGCTGGTCTTATCCTTCGCGGACGGTTTCGGCTCGTTCTCGCCGATGACCAGGAAGCGGGTGCGGTTGTGCGCCGAGTCCTCGATGTGTTGCGCGATGACCGGCACGTTGTATATCTCTGCCGCGATGTCGGTGCAGATCGCCGCCGATTCCGAGTCCACCGCCGCCAACTGTGCGGATTTGCTGTTCGAGGTCGCCTCGATGATCTCGACTTTCGGCAGATTCTCCCGGAGCCACGCCCGGCTCTGCGCGGACGATTGCGGGTGCGCGTACAACCGCTTCACATCAGTGAGTTTTGCCGCTTTCGTCGCCAGATGATGATGCACCGGGACGAACACCTCGGCACATACTTTCACGGCGGTCTTGCTGAACATGTCGAGCGTGTAGGGGACAACGCCCTCGGTGCTGTTTTCCACCGGGACGATGCCGTAGTCGGTCGCACCACGTTCGACCTGTCCGAATACGTCGGGGATGGTGTCGGTCGGGACCAGTTCGCTGGATGAGCCGAAGCGCGATAGGGCGGCGCGGTGGCTGAATGTCCCCGGCGGTCCCAGATACGCGACCCGCAGGGGCGATTCGAGGGCGAGCGACGCGGAGATGATCTCGCGGTAGATGGCTTTCACGGCGGCGTTCGAGTAGGGACCGGGGTTCTTCGCGGCGATCCAGTCGTAGATCTGTTGCTCACGTTCGGGAGCGAAAAAGCGCGTGGCGGTCTTTTCCTTACGGTGTCCTACGTCGCGGACGACTTCGGCGCGCCGCGACAGGAGTGACAATACTTCGGTGTCGATGGCGTCGATCTGGCGGCGCAGGTCTTCTAACGTCGGCTCTTCATCGGGGTTAAAAAGGCTCATGGCAAGTACGGGAAAAGTATATCACGTGGTGTGACCTGTCCCCGCCGCCGTCGCTCTCTCGCCCCGTGTTTTCTCCCTCCCCCAACCCCCTCCCCGTGTTTTCTCCCTCCCCCAACCCCCTCCCCGTGTTTTCTCCCTCCCCCCAACCCCCTCCCTCATCGGAATGAGAGAGGG
>JAYULM010000353.1:0-9438 GCA_043763605.1 Armatimonadota bacterium
TTATTCGCTGCAAGCGCAGAGGGTTCAATACCCCGGGGCTTGCCCCGTTCTGGTTTTGAGCGTCTATGACGCTTTCAGGCGACATAGTTTTGTCGGCGACTCTCAGGTCACCATCCGGCAAATACCCCGGGGCTTGCCCCGGAGATTTTTATTATACGACTCACTTTGGACCAATCATCACAATAACTTCGAGCTGATTATGTTGTTTCGATAGATCGTTTTCTAAGCCTGATGGATTTTTCAACAATCCATCAGGATCGAATACGAAGCAAACTAAGGTTTTACAATTAGGATGAACGCTATATCGGTAAATGTCAATTATGAGCTGCTCCCCCAGATCTTTACTGCTGAGTGTTGGTCTCGTTTTTTTGATTTCGACTACAATCTCTTCTTCCCTGAGCAAAAAATCAATCCGTGAGCAACCTCCCCCGTAGCTCGGCGTCCACTCTTCATCTCGGACATCATTGAACCTTAAACGAAGTAAGGCATGGAACAAATCTTGCACGTCGTATTCGTCATTGATTTCTATCGTTGAGCGTCTATTGTGTCGCAAACTGATTTGTCTAGCGACAAGATGAAACCTCTTACACAGATCAGTTATGAATTCGAGAGCAGTGGAATTGATTGGTACAGGCGACATGCTACCCTCAAGCCCAAACGTCTCAACTTCAAAAATAATTCCTCTGAATACTGACTTAGCATGGTTGATCAATCGTGAATAAGAATCACGGAAATGTTGGCTTCCATCATCGGCTACCAACCGAGCAGACATCGGGTACGGTATCTGTTTAAATTGATCCAATTGTCGCGATCCTTCTCCAAATGACCTACGCAATATGATCTCGCAATCACGGACCCAGTCGAACAGTTCTGAGGCAAAGGGAGCCTTTGACTTCAGGTCCTCCAATTCCTTGTACTTTTGCCAAAGGTGATACAGGACGGTTCGATTATTCATCGTGTGTTCCTAATGGGAGGCTCATCTGAAGTCTGATATCTTCGCCGTCCGGGAGCAGGTCCGCGAACTCGTCCTCGGTGATCACGGTGACTTTCAGCGACTGCGCCTTTTCCAACTTCGATCCGGCTTTTTCGCCCGCAACCAGGTACGACGTTTGCTTCGAGACCGAGCCGGACGCCCGCCCGCCGTGCTTTTTGACCAACGCTTCGGCGTCCTCGCGGGTGAACCGGGTCAGCGCGCCGGTGAAGACGAACGTTTTGCCGAGGAAGTGGTCGGTCTGGGGCGCGTTCTCGTCGCCCGCCGCCTCGACGCCCGCGTCTTTGAGTTTTCTCAGCAACTCCTGCGTCTCTGGCAGTCCAAAGAACGCCGACACCGACTCCGCCGTGGTGCGCCCGATCTCGTGAATCTTGTCCATCTCGTCGGCGGACGCCACGGCGATCTTATCCAGCGTTCCGAAGTGTCCCGCCAGAATACTGGATGCCTTTTCGCCGCAGTGCCGGATACCGAACGCGAACAGGAGCCGCGACAGCGTGGTCTGCTTGCGCTCCGCGATCCCGTTCAGAATGTTGTCGGCTAATTTGTCGCCCATACGCTCCAGCGGGAGCAGGGCGTCTTTCTCCAGCGTGAACAGGTCGGCGGCGTCCTTGATCAAGCCCGCCTCGATCAGTTGCGCGATGTGCCGCTCGCCCAGCCCGGCGATGTCCAAGGCGTTGCGCGACACGAAGTGCTCCAGCCGGGTTTGCAGTTGCGCCGGACATCCTTTGTTGTTCGGGCAACGCACGATCGCTTCGCCCTCCGCGCGCGCGACTTCGGAACCGCACGAGGGGCAGACCGTGGGGATGACGAACCGTTCCGTACCTTCGGGGCGTTTCTCGGGGATCGAACGCACGATCTCCGGGATGACCTCACCTGCCCGCTGGACGATCACGGTGTCGCCGACGCGTACGTCCTTGCGGTCGGCTTCGTCCTGGTTGTGCAGGGTCGCACGGCTGACGATCACGCCCCCGACCGCGACCGGCTTTAAAATGGCGAGCGGGTTAAGCGAACCGGTGCGCCCGACCTGGATCACAATATCCTCGACTATCGTTTCGACCTGCAACGCCGGGTATTTGTACGCTATCGCCCAGCGCGGCGCGCGGGAAACCTGCCCCAACTCTTTCTGGAGCGTGAAATCGTTCACTTTGACCACCACGCCGTCGGTATCGTAGGGGATCGCGTTCTTTTTCGCGCCCCATTCATCCACGAACGCGACAACGGCTTCGATGGTCTCGCCAATCTGGCGGTGCGGGTTCACCGGCAAGCCCCACTCGCGGTACTGATCGAGCAGGGCGGACTGCGATTCCGGCTCGTACCCTTTCGACTCCCCGAGGGCATAGAGGAAGATTTGCAGGCGGCGTTTCCCGGTGACGTTCGAGTCTAACTGGCGGAGCGATCCGGCGGCGGCGTTGCGCGGATTTGCGAATGTCGGCTCGCCCGATTGCTCCCGCGCGGCATTGATGCGGGCGAACTCGGCGTGGTTTAAGAACACCTCGCCGCGAATCTCGACGCGCTCCGGGCAGTTGTCGCCCGCAAGCCGGAGCGGCAACCCGCGAACCGTGCGCAGGTTCTGCGTAATGTCCTCGCCTGTCGCGCCGTCGCCACGCGTCGCGCCCTGTACGAAAACGCCGTTCTCGTACGTCAGCGAGACGGCGAGTCCATCCAGTTTCAGTTCGCAAATATACGCAATCGGTGCTTCCAGATCCATTCCCAGGGTGCGCTTCGCGCGCTTGTCGAACTCGCGCAACTCGTCGGCGTTGAACGCGTTCCCGAGCGAGAGCATTAGCTTGCGGTGCGTGACAGAGCCGAACGCGGTAAGGGGGGCGGCACCAACGCGCTGGGTGGGGGAGTCGGACGAGATCAGTTCGGGGAACGCGGTTTCGATGTTTTGCAGTTCGCGCAAAAGCGCGTCATACTCGGCGTCACTGACTGAAGGGGCGTCGTGGACGTAGTAGGCGATGTTGTGGCGGGCGATTTCGTCGCGGAGTACCCGGGCACGTTCGGCGGATGGTTCGAGGGCGAGTTCGGCGGCGATAAATAGATCGGTCATTGGTGATGCATTTTCCGTTTCAGGTTCATTGTTAAACGGAAACTGCGTCGCTTCCTACTCGCCCGGAAATCTGTTTATTGCCTCTAAGAGCGGAACCTTCTCGCGGGAGTAGTCATGTTGTCGTCGGTGGTGCGCTGGTCGTGCCCCGGACGACAAGTTGCGGGGCGAAAATGCACCGTTCGTCCTCAATCGCCTCGTTTTCGATCCGGGCGAGGAGTAGTTGTGTCGCCTTTCGCCCGATCTCGGCGAGCGGGTGATGGATCGTGGTGAGCGGCGGGTTGGCGTTTGGTGCCTGTGATGAGTTATCGAAGCCGATCACGGACAGGTCGACCGGGACCGCGATCCCTTTCTCTCGCGCGACCTGCATGATGTCCAGTGCGATGGCGTCGTTGGTCGCGAAAACCGCCGTCGGCGGTTCCGGGAGCGACAGGAGCCGACGGGCGGTTTCAATCACGTCTTCCCCGAAGAAGGAGTCGCCGACCAGATATTCGGGACGCACGGGGCATCCGGCGTGTTCCAGGGTGTTTACGAAGGCGTCGCGCCGCTCGAAGACGGAATGTTGATCCGGGGCACCCATTACATGCGCGATCCGCGTATGCCCGAGCGACAGCAAATGGTGCGCCGCTAACTTCGCGCCCTGCACGTTATCGATGTCCACATAGGAGACGCCCGCGATGGAGGTCGGGGACGACACCACGACGATAGGGATACCGAACTGACGTAGCCCGGTGACCATGTCGGAATCGATGCCGGGGACGATGATCATGGTGCCGTCGGTCTGGTTGTTGCGGAAGCGCGGAGCCGAGATTTCCGCCGACTCCCAGGGGCGCGTGTACAGATGGATGTCGTACCCCCGCGCGACTGCCTCCTTGAAAACACCTTCTAGAATACCGGTGGCGTAGGCGTTGGTGACGATGCTCGCTTCGACCTGTGCGAAGAGGACGCCGAGGCTGTTCATCCGGCGTTGCACCAGACCACGCGCCATCGCGTTGGGGTGATAGTTCATTCGCCGCGCAATTTCGGTGACGCGGCGGCGCGTTTCCGCGCTGACGGGGCGGGGACTGTTGTTGAGCACGAATGAAACGGTCGTCACCGAGACGCCACATTCTTTTGCTACATCGCGTATCGTTGCCATCGTGTTTCTAAATCGTGTTCGGCGCAAAATGCTCTGCACCGCGATCACTTTAGCGTGTAAGCACTTCTCTGTCAATGTCGCATGAGGTGAACCCGCTAAAAAGTGTCCTCGTCCCACCCCCGGAACAGGTGTCCGATCCGGTCGGCGTCGTGTGATTCGATCACGGCGTAGCAGAGGTCGAGCGCGACCACGAAGAGCAGTTGCGCGGCACGGTCGCTCGGTTGGTCCAGGACGCGGGAAAAGAACGTACGCATCACTTCCTCGTACGATTTCGCCGTCTCCTCGATCACGATACGCGAGTCGCCGCGCAGGGTGAGCGGCACGGAAACATCCAGCGAATCCAGAAACTCACGCACGGTCGCCGGTGACGCGCGCCGCAAGTCGTCGCCGAACGCGACCCGTACCCGCTGTTGGAACTCTTCTTTGTCCATAGAAAACCGCTCGCACACACCGCCCGAAACTTGCGCCCGAAATATGGTACGCTATTGTATCATCGGTACAGGGAATAAATCGCGGTTGGCATACTCACGCCGACCCGTCCCCGATTTGCCGCACCACGGAAACAGGAATGTATGCCCAACTATTTTGAAGGCAACCTCGTTGCCACCGACCTGCGGGTCGCGGTCGTCGTCTCGCGCTGGAATTCTTTCATCACCGAACGCCTTTTGGATGGCGCATTGGACACATTGAAACGGCACGGGGGAAACATCGACACGGGCGTGGACGTGGTCCGCGTCCCTGGAACTTTCGAGGTGCCGTTGCTCGCCCAGCGGCTTTCCGCGTCCGGCAAGTACGACGCCGTGATCTGCCTCGGCTGTCTGATTCGCGGCGCGACGCCGCACTTCGATTACATCGCGGGTGAGTGTACCAAAGGCATCGCGCAAGCAATGATGGCGTCCGGCGTTCCGATCACGTTCGGCATCCTGACCACCGACAGCATCGAGCAAGCGATTGAGCGCGCCGGGACCAAAGCGGGCAACAAAGGATCGGAAGCCGCCGGAGCAGCCATCGAGATGGCGAATCTGATGAAGGAGATTAGTGGTCAGTGATCAGTGGTCTGATAAGTGGTCAGTGATAAGTGGACAGTGGTCAGTCTAAGATGAGTGCGGAACTCGCCAACCTCCCTCTATGTCACTGTCCACTTATCACTGACCACTTATCAGACCACTGTTCACTGGTCACTAATCACTAACCAAATGACTTCCACCTTTCCCTTATTTTCGCCGACCAGCCGGTTCCGGTTCGGGGCGCATATGCCGACCGCCGGGGGGCTACACAAAGCCGTGACCGGGGGGTATAAGATCGGGTCGGACACGGTACAGGTATTTACCGCGTCACCCCGGCAATGGGCCGCGCCGCCGCTGAAGCCCGAGTCGGTGCGGGCGTTCCGTCGCGCCGTGGAAAAGACCGGCTTGTTTCCGCTGATCGCGCACGATTCGTACTTGATCAATCTGGCGACGCAGGACCCGGCATTACTCGAAAAGTCGCGCAACGCGTTCAAGCATGAAATGGAACGCGCCGAAACACTCGGGTTGGATTACCTTGTTACGCACATGGGCGCGCATACCGGAGCGGGCGAGGAAGCCGGGATGACGCAGCTGTCGGCGTCGCTGGACTGGCTGCATGAGCAGTTGCCCGACGTTCGCGTGCGGATCGCCTTAGAAACGACGGCGGGGCAGGGGACGTGTCTCGGCGGGTCGTTCGCGCACTTCGCGCAGATCGTCGCCGGGGTGAAGGAGCAGGAGCGTGTGATGGCGTGTCTCGATACGTGCCATATCTTCGTCGCGGGCTACGACTACCGCACGGCGGATCAGGCGCGGACAGTTCTGGACGAGTTCGACACCCAGGTCGGCATGCACCGACTGGTCTGCATCCATGCTAACGACACCGACAAAAAGTGCGGCTCGAAATCGGACCGCCACGCGCACATCGGGGATGGCGAGATCGGCTACGCCGGGTTTGCGGCGTTTTTCGAGCGTCTGAAATCGTATGGCAACTTGCCGGAGACGGTCGCGGTGGTCGTGGAAACGCCGGAAACCGAGACGATGGTCGCGGAAAACGTGCATCGCATCAAAAGGTTAGGGACCGCATGAGCGACAAAATGCCGACTCCCGTCCGGCTACAAATATCTCAGGCTATCGGGCTGATCGGCTCGGTCCCCGGTTACGAGGCGGAAGCCGCGCTCCTGCGAGAGATGCTGGTCGATGGGCGAATCCGCTACGTCGAAACGCTGGAAGACCGCGCCCACGCCGGACTGCTCGGGACGATCACGATGGGACCGGAGCCGTTCGCGCCGGGCAGTACTCTCCTCGGTTTGGCGGAAACGCTGGTTCACGAGCGGTTCCACCTGACTCAGAACCCACTGGAAAAGACGGTGTCGTTCTGGACGGGTGTTGCGACGAAATCCGACGGGATGGCGCGCTACGAGAAACCGGCGTATCAAGCCGCCGAAACCTTCCTCGAACGGTTCCGACATACGTTCCCGGCTCTCGCGGCGGAATCCGAGGCGGAACTGGTCGCGGTGCGCGACACGTTCGAATCTGCTTACGGCGAGACGCTTTCGTAATTGCGTAGGGTTGGTGAAGGCGGTCGGTGGATCGGACGCTAAAGCGTTCCGCTGGGAGCCTTCGGCTGTAGACCCTTCGGGTCAGGCAATCGAACGGTTGCCGCACGAATGATATGCCTCAGGCGACGCGAAGCGTCTACAGCCGAAGGCTTCCAGCGGAACGGTTCACCGTCCGACAAACCGACACTAACGCTGCACGTGCTCTCACGCTTCCACTCAAAATGGTACACTGAAGCGAGAAACGACCCGCGAGGAATCTTTCCTGACGATGACCGAAGCCGAAATCCTTACCGAAATCATCAACAACTGCGACCCGATTGCGCCTGCCGGAGCGCGCTTCTACGAAGACTGCACGGCGGCACGCGGGGGCGATGCGTTCGCCCGCGACCTGTGCAAAGAGTTGGCGCAGTCACGTGTGCGGATTCACCAACTGTTTACGGGGCATATCGGCGGCGGCAAATCGTCGGAGTTGAAGCACCTTGCCGACCGCATGAATATTAAAGTGCCGCTCGGCGCACAAAAGCGGTTCTTCCCGGTTATCGTCAATGTGCTGGAATACGTCGAGGAGAACAATGGCGCGGTTGAGTTCGTGTTGCTCGCGGCTGTCGAGGAGTTGGCAAAGGTTCTTCGGCGCGATTTCGCCACCGAAACCGCGCCGAAGCCGCTTCCGTCGTTCATCGAAGGCATACGCGGACTGCTCCTGACCCCGATACGTTTGTCCGAAATCAAAGTCACTGGCGCACCGATTGAAGCCACGTTCACCAACCTGCGTAGTTCGCCGACCGCCCGCGAAATCGTTCTTGATGCCGTGCGCGGAAACGAAGCCCGGTTGCGCGAATCCATCAACGAGTACTTAAAACTGGCGCGGGACACGATAACGGCGCACCCCGTCCCCGAAGGCGAACACCCGTATACCGATTTGGTTTTGATTCTCGACGGCATGGACAGGATCGAAACCGTTATCGGTAGAGCGCGAGGCGGCGAATCGCACCGGGCGTTGTTTATTGACGGCGCGGACGACTTTATCAGCCTCGACGCGAGCGTTGTCTACACTGCGCCGCTCTCTCTTATCCGCTCGGAAGGGAATGTGCTTGGCACGTTGTACGCCCGCGACCCGTTTGTGTTGCCTATGGTTAAAACCGAGGAGCGTGCGAAGCGCGACGAGGCGGGCACCATCACGCACCCGAACTATGAAACCGGACGCGAAACCCTGACGCGCCTCTTGCAAAAGCGTATGCCGCCCGGTGTCGCCCTTGCAAGTGTCATCACAGACGACGCGCTGGATTTCCTGCTCAAATATAGTGGCGGGCATATCCGTAGCCTCTTGCGATTCATGCGTGACGCCGCGCTAAAAACCGATGACACGCTCCCGATAGTGCTTAACGCCGCCCAGCAAGCGATTCGCAGAAATGTCGGGGTATTGGTAGGCGGTTTGAACGGTTTGGATTGGGACTATCTGGCGGAACTCGAAACCAGCGAGGAGCAGTTATGGAACAACGAGGAGGAGCGACACCGCAAGATGTTGGAAGATGGCTATGTGTATGAGTACGTCAACGGCGGCGAACACACGGTTTTCACAAGCGCGGCACAGTGGTACGCCGTCAACCCGATTGTGCGCGAATTGAATCCGTTCAAAAGTGCTGTAGAGCAGGCAAAACTAAAAGGGTAAGCACCGCCCATGCCCGACGACGCCCCCGATTTTGACCCGTTCAACGCCGAACCCGACGCGGACGAAGACCAAGCCACGCTGATTGCTGCGCTACACCGACTGCGCGGGTTCGGACTTTTCTTCGCGGTGGTGAACGCGACGCAGGAGCGCGAGGCACGTATCGCCGCCGCGACGCAAGCCCTTCCCGGCAAGACGATACAAACCGTCGCCGTGACCGCCGACACCGAAAACTTCCTGTGGTTCTTGCGCGAGCAACTAGGAGACGCCCGCCCGGACGCCGTTTTCGTACACGGGTTGGAAAACGCGATTGACAGCGCGGCGAACCCTCGCACGGTTCCCTTCCTGCTCAACCTGAACTCTACCCGCGATTCGTTCCCGCTCCTGCTGTCCGCCCCGATGGTGCTGTGGGTTCCGCAGTACGTCCTGCAAGCCGTTGCGGGCGGTGCGCCTGACTTCTTCTCGGTGCGAAGCGGCGTGTACACATTCCCACTGGACGCCGCCGACCGCGAAGCGATTGCCTATGCATTGACGCAAATCGGACAAACGGAGGCGATGGGCTACCCTATACCGGAGCGGATGGAACGTACACACGAGTTACGTGGACTGCTCACCGAGTACCGAAACCTGCCGGACGAAAAACGCGACCCGCTTGCCGAAGCGAACCTGATGAATTCCTTAGCGACCCAATTAGAAGGTGAAGGACGGTATAAGGAAGCGGAGCCGCTGTATGACGAGGCGTTGACGATTCGCCGCGCCGTGTTGCCGTACCCGCACAACCGCATTGCCGCAACCCTCAACAATTTGGCGGGACTCTATGAGTCGCAGGGACGGTACAAGGAAGCGGAGCCACTGTATGACGAGGCGTTGACGATTTACCGTGCCGTGTTGCCGTACCCGCACGATCACATTGCCACAACCCTAAACGAGTTGGCAGGTCTCTATAAAGTGCAGGGGCGGTACAAGGAAGCGGAGCCGCTGTATGACGAGGCGTTGACGATTCGCCGCGCCGTGTTGCCGTACCCGCACA
>JAYULM010000354.1:0-9430 GCA_043763605.1 Armatimonadota bacterium
CTCACGCTATCCGAATCGCCCGACGAGCGGAACCGCCTGGCTATCTCGGACTCCCCCTCTCTCATTCCGATGAGGGAGGGGGTTGGGGGGAGGGAGGAAACGCGCGGGAAACGAGACGACTACTCCGCGCTATTCCCCACGCGCCCGCTCGGAACGGCATCGGTCGCACCGTCCGCGACGCCACGTTCGCTGTTGCCCGCCGCGTCCGGCGCGACGGCTTCCGAAGCGCGCCGGGTAGTCGTCACCCCGGACAACTTCGGCGTCACGTTCGGGATCGGAATCAAGCCGAGTAGCAATGTCGCGACCGCCGCGATCACTGCCGCCCACCATGCCCCGCCGCCTGCCCGCGCGGGGAAGTAACCGGTGTCCCCGTCGCGGAAGAACATCGAGACGATCACATTCAGGTAGTAGATCGCCCCGATCACCGACACGACCAGACCGAACACGGCGAGTCCCGTATAGCCCGCGTTCAGCGCGGCGAGGAACAGGTACAACTTGCCGAAAAATCCCGCCATCGGTGGAATACCCGCGAGGGAGAAGAGGAATACCGCCATCATGCCCGCCGCCAGCGGTTGCCGTTTCGCCAGACCCGCCAGATCGGATACCTGCGCATACTCTCGTCCGTCCCGCCATCCGAGCCACGCCAGTATCGCGAACGCCCCGAGGTTCATAAAGGTATAGACCAGCAGGTAAAAGCCGACCGACGACTGGCCGAGCCGCCAGATATCATCGTTGATCATGGTGCCGCCCGCCGGAGCCATCGCCAGCAGACCGACTAAAAGGTACCCGGCGTGTGCAATCGACGAATATGCGAGCATCCGCTTGATCGAGGTTTGCCGCACGGCGAAGACGTTGCCGATAAGGATCGTCGCCGCCGCCAGCCCCCAGAGCAGGGTGCGGTACGGTCCCTGATTCTGCCCGCCGTCCAACAGCACCAGGAAGAAGCGCAGGAACGCGGCGAACGCCCCGGCTTTCGCCCCCGCCGACAGGAACGCGGTTACTGGCACAGGCGCGCCCTCGTATACGTCCGGGGCGTACGAGTGGAACGGTACGATACTCGCCTTGAAGCACAGCCCGACGATCACCAGAATCGAGCCGGTAATGAACAACGGGTTTTCCGCCAGCGGTGCCGCCATCCCTTTCGTCGCCGACAGCGCGGACGTGATCACCGACAAGTTCGTGTACGACGGCGTCACCGCATCCAGCGCGATGTTGTTCGCCTTCATCGTGATCCCGACCGCCCCGTAAATCAGCGCGGAGCCGAACAGCAGGAACGCCGACGTAAACGCGCCGAGCAGGAAGTATTTGACCGCCGCCTCCTCGGAGCGCAGGTCGCGCCGCGTGAAACCGGCGAGGATGTACAGCGCGACCGACAGCACTTCCAGACCGACGAAGATATTGATCAGGTCGAACGCTTGCGCCATGACCATACCGCCCGACGCCGAAAACAGCATCAGGGCGTAGAACTCGCCCGCCGGGAGCCGACGCTCTTCCAGATACCGATCCGACATCAGGATCGCCAGAAACGCCGACACGGCAAGCACGATGTTGAATACCGCCCCGAGCGAATCGTTGATCATGCCGCCGCCGAAGGCGAGCATAGCTTCATTGAGGGTACTGGTCGGTAACGTCCCGGCACCGAGGCTCAGCCCGGCGGCGACCGCCGCCGCGACGAACGCGCCGAACAGGGCGACGCGTGTCACCAGTCCGGTGCGCCCCGCCGACGCTCTCCCGACGCCGAGCATCAGCACGACCATGCCGGTAATCATCAACACAATCGGCGACAGGAGCGATACCAGCCCGCCCGTCGCACTCGCGATAACACTGCTTGTATCCATTAGGGTATGTTCTCCGGCGCGATCACTGCATCAGCGGCGGGCGTTTCGACGGGTCCCGTCGGTGCGCCGGACGCCGGGAGTTCCCCACCGCCGACGGGTGCTTCCGCGTCCGTTTCCCCGGTCGGTATCGCGAATGACGGCGTCAGGGCGGGTACACCGCCGCCGCCGCTATTTCCCGCCGTCTCCCGGTTGAACCGCTCTACCACCGATGCCACCGACGCGTCCATCATGCGAGTGAAGACATAGGGCGCGATGCCGAACAGAAAAATCACGGCGACAAACGGCGCGAGCCACCCGGTCTCGGAGCGGGAAAGGTCGTGCATCCGGCGCACTTCCGGACGTTTCGACGGTCCGTACATCACGCGCTGGAACATGCCGAGCATGTAGACCGCCGACCAGATCACGCCGGTTGTCGCGATGCCCGCCGCTATCGGGTGGGTCTGGAACGCGCCGAGAAGGATCAGAAACTCACCGGCGAAACCGTTGGTCAGCGGCAGGGCAATCGCGCTGAATGTCACGATCAGGAACATCCGTCCGAAGACGGGCATCTGCTCCCACAGTCCCCCGTACGACGCGATGCGGTCGCTACCGCGCCGCTCGTACAGGATTCCGGCAATCAGGAACAGCGCGCCGGTCGTCACGCCGTGGTTGATCGCCTGTAGCATCGCGCCGGAAACGCCGTGCGCGGTGCCGCTAAACAAACCCAGTATGATAAACCCGAGGTGCGACACCGACGAATAGGCGATCAGCCGCTTCGTGTCGCGCTGCATCGCGGCGACGAGTGCGCCATAGATGATCGCGATCACCGCGAACCACACGAATGCGGGCGCGGCTTGCCGCGACAGATCGGGGAACAGCGGGATCACGAAGCGGTAGAAACCGTACACGCCTAACTTGCCCATCGCCCCGGCGAGCACGACCGTAACCGGCGTCGGCGATTCGACGTAGGTATCGGGGAGCCATGTGTGGAACGGGAACAGCGGCGTCTTGATCGCGAATGCCAGCGCGAACCCGCCGAATGCCACCGCCGCGAGTCCTCCGGTCATAGGAGCATCGGTCACGGCTTGCAGGATTTTTTCGTAATCGAATGTTTTTCCGGCGTGCAGGTAAAGCGCGATGATCGAGACCAGCATCAGGAGCGAGCCGACGAGCGTGTATAGCAGGAACTTCAAGCCCGCCGCGACCCGGTTCCGCCCGCCGTACATCCCGATCAAGAAGTACGCCGGGATCAGCACAGCCTCGAAGAAAATGTAAAACAGGATCAAGTCGAGCGACACGAACGCCCCGATCATCGCCGCTTCCATGAAAAGCATCAGCGCGTAGAACGCCTTCTGATTATCGCGAATAGTATTCTGCGACGACTGCACCGCGAACGCCGTCAGGAACGTGGTCAGCACAACCAGAAGCATCGCAGGACCGTCCGCACCGACCTTGAAGGAGATGCCCAGATCGGTCAGCCAGTAGTAATCTTTCGCGAAAAAGAAACCGTTCGCGTTCGCCGCGCCGTGCAGGACCATCATGGCAACTGACAGGGCGAACGTGCACCACGCGCCGAACAGTCCGAGGGTCCGCGCCAAACGCTCCGGGAAGAATGCCACCAGGAGGGCGAACAAGGCGGGTAGCCCGATCAGGATACTGAGAAATGCTAAATCCATAGGTTAATTCGCTTGCGCTCTCCATGACGCGATCAGGCAAAGAACAACCACAAAAACGATGCTCAAAAACATGGAGAAGGCGTAGTTGCGCACGTAGCCCGACTGCCAGCCTTTCAAGCTGTCCGCCAGCCCGCGTATCGATGCCCCGACGCCGGAAGTCCCGCTATCGAGCGTACGAACGTCCACGCCGCGCCACAGGAAGTTGGCGAACCGCCGTCCCGGTTGCACGATCCATTTGTCGTAGGATTCGTCCACGCCCCATTTGTTTTCCAGAATATGCAGGGCGTGGTTCCCCTCACGCTCCTCGCCGACCAGCAGTTGCCCGGACTTGGCGTTCCTGTACGAGTTGTATGCCCAGAACGAACCGCCAATAGCGACCGCGACGGACACCATAAGCAGAATCCACTCGGTTGTCATGGGCAAATGATGCGCCTCGACGCCCTCCCGCGCTACCGACACCCCGAGGAAACGCTCGAACGGCGACGCGATATGAAGCGGCGCGAACCCGCCAACCCAGCCGCCGATAACGGAAAGCACGGCGAGAATCCACAGCGGCGCGGTCATGTTCCCCGGCGACTCGTGGATGTGCGACGCGACCGATTCGCTGTAGCGCGGTGCCCCGGCGAACGTCTTCATCATCATGCGGAACATATAAAACGCCGTCATACCGGAAATGATCACGCCGGTGAACCATAGCATCGGGCTTCCCATCGGACCGAACGCGTTCGCTAAAATCTCGTCTTTCGAAAAGAAGCCCGCCAGACCGGGGATCCCGGCGATAGCCAGCGTTCCTATAGCCATCGTCCGCGCAGTGGTCGGAATCTTATTCCACAAACCACCCATTTTGCGCATGTCCTGCTCGCCGCCCATCGCGTGGATTACGGAACCCGCGCCTAAGAAGAGCAGGGCTTTGAAGAACGCGTGCGTCATCACGTGGAACATCGCCGTCCCGAACGCCCCGACGCCGATAGCGAGGAACATATAGCCGAGTTGCGAAACGGTCGAATACGCGAGCACCTTCTTGATGTCGTTTTGCACCAGCGCAATCGTCGCGGCTAAAAACGCCGTGCTGATTCCGATTACGGCGATCACCGTCATTACCCAACTCATCGGTGCCGCGCCGTTATTCACCACGTCGGAATAGTTCGTCGGGATCATCAGCAGGGCGTGTGACCGTGCCAGCAGGAAGACGCCACCCGTTACCATCGTCGCGGCGTGGATCAGCGCGGAAACCGGCGTCGGACCTTCCATCGCGTCCGGGAGCCAGACGTACAGCGGAGCCTGTGCCGATTTACCGGTCGCGCCGATGAACATCAGGAACGGGACGAAGGACGCCGCCGCAAGCGCGCCCCCTGCGTAGCCTGCCGGGAGTGTTTCCCGTGATGACGCGAGAGTCAAAATCCCATCGGTACCGAACAACTCGAATGTGCCGAAGTATTTGTAAAGGAGGAATAGGGCGACCAGGAACGCGGCGTCCCCGATCCGGTTGACGATGAACGCCTTTTTGCCCGCGTCGGTCGCCGATTTACGATCCGCCCAGTAGCCGATCAGCAAGTACGACGCCAACCCGACGCCTTCCCAGCCGACGAACGTGACAATCAGGTTGCTTCCCATCACGAGCAGGAGCATGAAGAAAACGAACAGGTTGAGATAGCCGAAATAGCGCGCGTACCCCTTGTCGTTCGCCATGTAGCCCATCGAATACAGGTGGATCAGCGAGCCGACGCCGGTAATGATCAACAGCATTAGCGAAGTAAGCGAGTCCACCGCGAGCCGGAAGTTCAGATCCAGACCGGGCATGTTACCGACGGCGGGAACCTGCATCCAGTGAAAACTGGGCGAAAAGAGCACTTCCGTCCGTCCGCCGAAGAACGGCAACGAAACAATCACCGACAGCACGAAGGAAAGGAGGACCATCGCCGTCGCCAACCCGCCGACGATGCTCATTCCGCCCTTGTCCAACGGTGCCTGGTCGTGCGCGTGTCCGTGTTCGTCGGTGTGCCCGTCGCCCTCGACATGCACCGGGTCGTGCTCGGACTCGATCTCGTACCGGTGCGGGTCGGCGAGCGACGCGGCGAGTTGCGCCTCTTCCGTTTCGATCACCGGTTTCGGCGACTTGACCAGGCCCGCACCGAAAAACGCGTTGATCAGGTAGCCGAGAAGCGGGAGCGCGGGTATCGCCCAGAGCAGTAATTCGTTTGTATTCATCCTTTGAGCAGGCTCACTTCGTCCACGTTAATATCCTCGCGCGAGCGGAAGATCGATAGCAAAATCCCCAGTCCGACCGCGACTTCCGCCGCCGCGACCGCCATCACGAAGATCGCGAACATCTGTCCGCCGGTGTCGCCGAGATAACGCCCGAACGAGATAAATGTCAGGTTCACGGCGTTGAGCATCATCTCAATGCACATGAAGATTACAATCGGGTTGCGCTTGATCAGCACCCCGACTGCGCCGATGGTGAAAAGCATCGTCGCGAGGATCAGGTACCATGCCAGCGGCACCTGCCCGTTGACCGGAATCAGGTTCCCGGCGGAAAGTTCGGTCGCGGTTTGCGCCATTTGCGGGTTCATTTAGAGGGTACCCTCCGTATCGAGCGATCTTTCGGCGGGCGTTTTGCGTTGCGCCAGTACGACCGAGCCGATGGTCGCGATGAGTAGCAGGATGCTCGTCACCTCGAACGGGAACAGGTACGGCAGTTGGGGGTTGTAGAGCGCCTTGCCCACGCCCGCCACGGTGCCCTGCTCTGCAGAGGAGACTACACCCGCGTCGGGAGTCGGCTGTTCCGGCGACTCTGATACTTTCTCATCCTCGGCCGACAGTGCAGGGGCATCCGTCTGCTCCGAATCGGGAGCATTGCCAGAGGTCACAGAGTCCTGCGATGCCGACGACACTCCCATCCCCCGCGCACGCGGTAACGGACCCTTCGGTCGCTTGATCTGCGGCGGGTTCCCTGCCGCGTCCAGTTTCGGGAGCGGCATCGTCTGCACCATCGCCAGACCGACGGATCCGGCGAGAACCAGACCGGCGAGCGCGGCGAGCGGTTGCTGGATGCGCAGGCGGTCGGTCGTGCGGTCCGGTGCCCCGAGGTTCAGAAGCATGATCACGAACAGGAACAGGACCATGATCGCCCCTGCATACACGACGACCTGCACCGCCGCCAGAAAATAGGCGTTCAGGAGCAGGTACAGCACGGCGACGCAGAACAGGTTCAGAACCAGAAATAGTGCCGCCCGCACCGGGTTGGGGTGCAGGAGCATGGTGAGCGCAGTGACCAGTGCCCCCGCCCCGAAGAGCAGAAACAGGATGACCTGCGGGTGGAGGAACGAAAGGAGAAGGTCAAACAGTGGCATATGACATAAAGTTTAATCGGGATTACGTACTTTGTCAATGCCATCAACGCCTACGGTTCCGGCAGAGCGACCGACCACAGGTACACCGAACCTGCCGCACGATTTCTCCTCGGCGCGTTTCCCCAGAGGTAGTCACGCGAGAATGCGATATTTACCCCGCTATTGGCGAGTTGGATGCCGTGGCGGGAACTGCTCACCACGCCGGCCATTCGCGGTGCGGCGACAAGCAATAACTTTTTCTGCACCGGCGACAACGCGGTCATCGGAACACTCCCGGTCAGCACCACGATGCGCTGTTCACGCGACAGCGAGGCATAGAATGCGCACGTTTTCCGGTACTGAAACGCGAGCGCTGCGATGTCCGGGAACGGCTGGCAGTCGGACGCTTGCAACGATTTCAGCGTTTGTTTGTCCCATGCCGGAACCTTGTTTCCATCCACATAAAAGTATAGCCCGTTGGGGATTTGCCACACGGTCAGGTTCGTGACCGCGAACGCCGCACATTCGAGGCGGTGGTAGATACCACGCAGATCTTCAGGCATGTCCGCAGGCATATTCGTTTCGGCATCCACCGAAATCTTCGCGAGGCGATCAAGAACGGGTTGCGGTGCTTCCAGATTGTCGTCGCGGTACCAGCGGTTGTTGCGGAAACACACGATATTGTCCGTTTTTCGCCATGAAGCATCGTGTTGTGCGGCGAGTGCGTTCAACTTTTGCTCCAATGGCTCCTTCCATTCATCGGCTTTCTCTTTGTCGCTAAGCGGACGTTGCGGCAATGCGTAATCGTCCGCGATGAAATCGGTGCCGGTTTTATCCGCCATCTGCTCCAGCACGTCCGACAGGCGCGGCGTCACCCACGCGGGAATATCATGCGGCGGCAAATCATTCTGCCAGACCGTCGCTTTCTGGTACGCGATCAGTTTTTGCCAGACGGACGGTGGTGACGAACCCTTCTTGCGCTCTAAAATAGCGGGTATTTCCCGGTGATCCACCCCAAAGGCAGGAATGGCGAGGGGGCGCCGTGAGTCGAAGTTAATCATGCTTCCCGATGTTGTGCCGTCCTTGAGAATCAATGTCGTGCCAAACCCGAAGCCTTCTGCGGTGACAAGCAGACTGTCGACGGTGTTTCGATCAAAGGGCATGGGCAACTGCTCGGATGTCACGTAGACGGCTTCCTTGCACTTCGCCGGTAGCGGGGCAAATGGCAGGATATAACCGCCTTCGGCACCGTCGCCGAGGCTACGGGGCAACCGGGGATAAATAATACCGAATGAGAGGGATTTGGCAAGCGCGGCTTTGGTTTCCGCCGGAAGATGATACCAGAAACGGATATTGGCGAGGCCATTCTCATGCGGTTGTTTTTGATCTGCGGGTATCAGGTCCAGTGACAGGGGAAAAGCATCCGGGTCTACCGCGCCCATATCCTCGGTAAGTATTCGCCCCGCCTGTACCATAGTCTTATATACTTCATTTCCGTACAGTTTCCACCACGTATCCTGATACCGCCGGTTCTCCTCTGTGCGGGCTAAAACGTAGCCGTCGGCATTGGCAAGCCATTCCGCGCCGAGAAGGTCGGCAATATTTGTGAGCAAATGAACCGCACGCTTGTCGGTGACCCGCAGATGAAGCCGTTGATGTCTGAGGTCAGCGCGCGCTGAAAGCGGCACACGGGTTTTGTCCGCGACTGCTTGTAGCAGATCGCCCACCGTGATTGCCTTTTTGACAACCGACAGTGTGCTTTGCAAGCGGACATCGGAGCGTAGGGGAGGAATAGCAAGCGGTTGCCGCACCGCTTCCTTTTGCGCGGAGACTTGTCGAACAGGCGACCCGACCAACCCTGCCAAACATACCGCAATGTAAACGACCATGTGAAGACCTTTCGGCAATGCTTTTCTGTTATTGACTCCCCTTCACGCCGGCCCTCCGAAAATGACTTCGGTCGCCGGAATGGTCCAAGTGGTCAATCGCCAATTTTCTGCGTAAGGGGAGTTAGAAGATATTTTCAGTGCATTTTCAGTCTACCCGCTCCCGGTTCGGGTCGGGGACGAGTAACATCTCTTTCGTGTAGATCAGCGCGGCACGGTTGTCTTCCGACAGTTCGTACTGGTCCTTGAGTTCGACCGCGCCGGTCGGGCACGCTTCCTGACAGAATCCGCAGTAGATGCAACGAATCATATTGATCTCGTAGCGCACCGCGTACCGCTCGCCCGGCGAATAGCGCGCGGCTTCCGTGTTCTCGTCCGCGACGACTAAAATCGCGTTCGCGGGGCACGCCCCGGCGCAGAGCGAACAGCCGATACATTTTTCCATGCCGTTGTCGTAGCGGTTGAGCACGTGCCGCCAGCGCGCGCGGACGCCCATCGGTCGCCGAAACTCGGGGTACGAAATGACCGTCTTCTGCTCGGCTAACTTGCCCGTAACTGTCATCAAGCCCTTGAACGGCGCGACGACCTCTTTCGCGATTTGTTTAACGTCAGCCCAAAAATCAGCCATAGTTTTTTCTTTTCGTTCAAACACACGGTCGAGGGATTGGAATCCCCCGCTGGTTCCGGGGATGTTCCATCCTCCGGTGGAAGCCTTCGGC
>JAYULM010000355.1:0-9380 GCA_043763605.1 Armatimonadota bacterium
CAGATCAACGGCGAGGACGTGGATTCGCTCTCGTTCATCACGCACAAGGACAAATCGTTTGGACGCGGCAAGATTCTGGTGGAAAAGTTAAAGGAACTGCTCCCGCGCCAGCAGTTCGAGATCAAGTTGCAGGCGGCAGTTGGTAACAAAGTGATCGCCGCCGAGCGGATTTCCGCCCTGCGTAAAAACGTGATCGCCAAATGCTACGGTGGCGACATTTCCCGGAAGCGTAAACTGCTGGAAAAACAAAAAGAAGGCAAGAAGCGCATGAAGTCGGTCGGCAACGTCGAGATCCCGCAAGAGGCGTTTATGTCGGTGTTGAAATTGGGAGATTAGCGGCAATGCCGACGGTGACCGAACTCATAAACGACATCCATTACCGCCACACGGAACTAATCGCGGGTGTACCGCGACCTATGTTGCATCTTCCGATGGGGCGAGCCCAAGGCATGGCAGTTGCTTTTTTGTCGATGTTTGTCGGTAGTTACGTGTTGGAGCACGGACTGGGAGTTTGCTACGCGACAAACACCGGATTTCATCTGAAAGAAAAGCGCGCTTCGACAGTCAAAGCCCCGGATTTCTCGTTCGTCACAAGGAGAAAAATAACTTATCCGAAAGGCATTGGATTCATTCCGGTTGCCCCCGATCTCGTCGTTGAAACAGGACAGAACGAAACGTTGTCCGCTAAAATTGCCGAATGGATGCATTTCGGAGTGCGCCACATTCTGGACCTTGACGCGAAAAAACAAATCATTACAGTTCATCGCCCAAATATCGCGCCGATTGCGTTGACGCTAACAGACACCTTCACTGCGGAGGATATTCTTCCCGGTTTTGCCCTTCCGCTAACGAAAGTGTTCCCGGACGCATGAATGAACCTACCATAGCCGAAAAACCGCCGCTCGTTTTGCTCGTATCCGACGATCTGATGATGGGGTCGCGGGTCAAGGAGGGCGTGAAAGTCGCCGGGTATGCGTTCGCTTCGGTTTCGACCGAAGCCGCCGTGCAAGCCGCGCTGGCGGCGGAACCGCGCCCGGTCGCCGTTCTCGTCGCGCTGACGGTGCGCCGGTTGGACCCGTACGCGCTGATTCGGTCGCTCAAAGCCGAGCACCCGATGCTCCCGGTGATGGTGTTCGCGGGGCATGTCGAGCGGGAGAAACACGCGATGGCGCGGGAAGCAGGCGCGGATCTGGTATCTGCGAACTCGTCGGTCGCGATGCACCTGCCCGCGCTACTGACCCGCTTGCTCGGCGGGGAACGCGGAGACGCTCTTGAAGAAGACGCAAGCGAAACCGCCTGATCTGCCCGCCGTCGCTGTGGCAAGCCGCGAACTGCTGGCGCGGGAAGTGCGGGCGTTCGCGTGGATGCTGGTCCGCCTCGTCTGCGTCGCGTTCCTGATCACGATGCTGACGCGGAGTGCGCCGGGGTTGCGGGCGTTTCGCGTCCTGTTCGATGCGGTCGGCGGCGTGCTTATCCTCGCGCCTTTGTTTACCGGTCTCGGGCGTATCTTCGCGTGGCGTATTGCACTCGGCGGGGCGTATGTCGATGCGCGACGTTTCGCCGATGCCGACGCGGTTCTCGCCGTAATGTCCGGCTTGCGGGCGAAACTGTTCGACGCGAACGGGGAGGGGCGGTTTTACCGTGCGGTCGCGCTCCGTTCGTTGCGTCGCGCGCCCGAAGCCGAACCGTTGTTGCGCGAGGTCGCCGAACAGGGGCGCGAACCCTGGCGGGGCAAGGCAGGGGCGGAACTTGTCGGGACGGGCGCGGGTACTATAGTTGGCGCAACGGAGTCCGCGCCCGCACCATGAGCCTCGGCAAAAAAGTCCTGATCATCACCCTGCTTTCCCTCGCGTTCGGCGTTGTTGGCGGCTATCTCGGCACTATTTTAACCGCCCCGTTCTACTTCGGTTTCGGATTCGGTTTCGTACTGGTCGGCATGATCGGTATGTTCGTCCTCGCCGCGCAGATCGAGAGTGGGAGCGATAAAAATCGCCCGTAGGGTCCGCCTATTTCCCTGATAGGTTTTCGTTATTGATAGGATAGAATGGTATCCATGTTTTCCAACCACTTCGCCCCGTCCTTTTCGCATAGGTTTTATCGTCTTACCGCCGCTACCTTGCTCGTGGCTACCATCGGTGTAACTGCCCATGCACAGACGAACCCGTTCGTCGCGCCTGCCGCAAAACTGCAGTACGCTCCGGACCGGGACTACGACCTGCAGAACGTGCGCGTGATCACCCGCGTCGATTACCCCAACCGCACGATCTATGGGCGCACCCAGAACACGGTCGCGCCGCTACGCTCCGACCTGCGGGAACTGCGCTTCCATCGCGGCGAGTCCGTCACCGTGTCGGCGTGTTCGCTCGAAGGCAAGCCCGCGCAGTTCCGGGTGGAAGGCGAGTTCGTGCGCGTCCAATCCCCGGTGCCGCTGGCGGCGGGCAAGCCGGTCGTTGCCGAGATCGTCTACACGTCGGGAAAAAAGCAGGGCGGGACGTTCGGAGCGGGCGGGGGCTTCCACTGGCTTTCGGGGTCCGCCGCCGACCCGAACCGCGTCGGTTTCTGGACGCAGGGCGAGTCCGACTTCAACCGCGACTGGGCCGTGATGTGGGATTACCCGAATGATTTTGCGACCACGGAGACTGTAACCACGGTGCCTGCCGAATGGAACGTGGTCGGCAACGGCGTGCTAGTCAGCGACGTGCCGGGCAAGGACGGCAAGATGCGCACCGTCACATGGCGCATGGCGCAACCGCACGCGACCTATCTGCTCTCGCTGGTCGCCGGTCCGTTTGACATGCAGACCGCGCAGTGGGAAGACGTGCCGCTCCTATATGTCGTCCCGCGCGGAAAAAAATCGCTTATTTCGGATTCATTCGGCGATACGCCCGACATGCTGACGTTTTTCAGCCGAATCACCGGCGTCAAGTACGCGTGGCCCAAGTATTCGCAGAACGCGATGTATGAGTTCGGGGGCGGCATGGAGAACATCTCGTCTACCACACTCGGAGAGCGCAACCTGACCGACGCCCGCTCGGGCTTCCGCAACATGGCGAGTCTGAACGCGCACGAACTGGCACACCAGTGGTTCGGCGATCTGGTGACGTGCAAGACGTGGGGCGACACCTGGCTCAACGAGTCGTTCGCGACGTTCTTCCAGGTCCTGTACTTCGAGCACAGCCGGGGCAAGAACGCCTACGATAGTGAGAACGCGGACAATCAATACAGTTATTTCGTCGAGTCGCGCCGCTATAAGCGACCGATCTCCACGAATTTCTACGCCGACCCCGACAACATGTTCGACCGTCACACCTACCCGAAAGGCGGCGTCGTGCTGCACACACTCCGTCGCGAACTGGGCGACGAGGCGTTCTTCGCCGGGATCAAACGCTACCTGACCGTGAACCGCCACCGCCCGGTCGAAACGCAGGATTTAGTCAGAGCGATGACCGAGGCAGGCGGGGTGAACGTCCAGCCGTTCTTCGATCAGTGGATCTACAAGCCGGGGCATCCGGTTCTGGACTGGTCCTATGCGTACGACGAAACCGCAAAAGAGGTTGTCGTTTCGGTGAAGCAGACGCAGGATACGAAGGACGGAACGCCGATCTACACAGTCGGGACACAGATCGGCGTCCTCGTTGGCGGGAAACTGACCCGGACGCCGGTGACATTGAACGCGAAGGAGAACACGTTCCGCGTTTCCGCGCCGCTCAAGCCGGACGTGGTCCTACTCGATACCGACCGCGACTTTTTGCGTGAAATCGCCCGGGAGCCGTACTCCACGGAGGCGGAATATCTCGCGCTGATCCGGTTCGCGCCCTGCGCGCCCGACCGCCAAGCCGCGCTGGAGCGGTTGCTCGCCCTCAGCAAAGGCAACCCGTCGGACGAGACGCTGGAGGCTATCGCGGCGGTGCTACGCGCAGATAACTCCCGCTTCCCGGCGTTCGAGAGCGTGACGGCGTTGGGGGCGTTGAAGCGCGACGCGTTGCGCCCCTTCTGGCGGGAGCAGTTGATGCACCCGGATTTCGCGCGCCGCGCGCAGGCGGTCGAAGCCCTCGGCAAACTGTCCGCGACGGAGGAAGACACGCTCGCGCTCCGGGCGATGGTGAACGATACCGCGCCGTACCGCGCCGTGACCGCCGCCCTGCGCGCGCTTTCCGGCTGGGATGCGAAGGCGAACGCCGACGTGGTGGCGAAAGCCGCCGCAATGCCGTCCCTGCGCGAAAAGGTCCGCGAGGTCGCGCTCCCGCTCCTCGCCAAATCCGACCCGCAGACGGCGGGTCGGCTGGCGATGGAGTTTATCCAGCCGAAAAACACAGTCGAACTGCGCGCCGTGGGGATCGGAACCATCGGGGCGGTCTCACAGAAAGACGACAAGAACGCGCAGAACATCCTGCTTGCCGCGCTGAAGGAAAACGATGTAACGCTGGTTCTTGCCGCCGCGCGGGGCATCGCCGCGCTCGGCAACAAGGAACTGCTCCCGAACCTGAAAGCGTTGCAGGAAACCCCGCCGTCCGGGGGCGGGCGTTTCTTCCGCGCCGCGCTCGCCGCGTATATTCTGGAGTTGGAGAAGGCGGGTTAGCGTCCGCCAACCGCCGACGCGCAAGGCTACTGGCGACGCGGGCGAGGCGTCGGCGGTCGCCTTTTTAGAGTCGCGGCACGGCTACCGGATCGTGGACACCAACGTCCGCCTCGGGTCGAAGCGCGACGGATTGGGCGGGGAGTTGGACATCGTCGCGTGGGACGGCGAAACGCTTTGTTTCGTGGAGGTCAAGACGCGCACCGTGACGGCGGAAACGCGTGACGAGTCGCCCGCCGAAGCCGTTACCGTCGCGAAGCAGGCGCAGATAAGTCGACTTGCCATCGCCTACGCCCTGCGAAACGGCTTACTGGACGATTCCGCTGACACCCCGCTCCGCTTCGACGTGGTTGCCGTGCGCCGGACGGTGTTTCGCGGTCAGGAGTCGTCCACGTGCGAACTGATCCGCGCCGCGTTTTACGCGCCGGAGGAGTGACCGTAGGGTTTCGGAGGGTTTCGGAGCGTGAACGCTTCCGCTACGCGCCTTCGGCGGGAACCCTGCGGGTTTGGGGGCGGCGCGACGCCGTTATCCCCGTTCGCAGAGCGTCCGCCGCATCGCGTAAATCGGCGGAGCCGATTTCGCTTCGCGCACAGCGGAACGGCTCGCCGTCCGTCGATCCTGCGATACGTCTCCCCGTTCGCGGCATACTCCCCTGAAATTTACCGCGCCTTCGGCGGGAAGCCGTAACCGTCGGGACAGCACAACCGTCTGATAGAGGGTCGGCGGGAACGCCTCGGATGGCGGCGACTTCAGGAAAACCGGGCGGTATCCGTGCCGCCGTCGATAAAAAGGACAACCAAGTGAAACGATTTCGGTTGACATTCGCCCGGTATGGGGCGTGCGCGGTAGCGTGGGACGGGCGGGTGTTTGTGTTCGGCGGGAACGGCAAAGCGGGGATGCTCGGCATGCGCCCGTTCGATTTACACTCGATGGATAACGTGGAGGTGATCGAGCCCGGCGCGAAAACGGTCGCGCCGCTCCTGTGGATGCTCTCAGCGCGCCGGTATCACGGCGCGGCGGCGGTCAATGGATACGCGTACATCGTCGGGGGGAACACTCTGGACGGTTCCGGCGCGACTTTAGAACGAGTGGATCTGCGTACGTGTAAAGTCGAACAGCGTCGCTCGATGCCGACGCCGCGTTTTTACGCGGCGGTGGTCGAGTCGGGCGGGCTGATCTGGGTGGTCGGCGGGCGCGGGCGGGACGGGTTCACCGGGGCACTGGAAGTATACGATCCCAAGCGCGACACGTGGGAAACCGCGCCGCCGATGCCGACCGGGCGGGATTCTACCGCCGCCGTGCATAACGGCTTGATCCATGTGCCGGGCGGTTTCGCGGGGCAAGACGGGTTGCGGGTATACGAGGCGTATTCCATTCGGGAAGCGAAGTGGATCAAGCAGCCCGACCTGCCGTTCCCGCTCAGCGCGCACCACGTCGCGGTGGTCGGCGACACCCTGTACTCGTTCGGGGATTATGTCGAAGGCGGGAAGGTCGCCGCATGCGATCTGCGGTCGGGGAAGTGGCACACGCCGCGACTTTCGGAACCGTTCGTGCCGCGCCGCAACAACGCGGTCGTCGCGGTCGGCAATACGGTAGTCGTTATCGGCGGCAACACGGCTTCGTCCAGCGCAACTGCCGTCGATACGGTGCAGGTTTTTCGCTTGCTGAGGTGAGGTTAGAAGTCTTGCGTTTTTCTCTCACCCCCCGCCCCCCTCTCTCATCCGAATGAAAGAGGGGGGGTCCTGGGGAACGGGGCGGTTCCGCTTGTCGGGCAGTTCGGGAAACGCGGTGGCGTTCCGCCTCCGGACTCCCCCTCTTTCATTCGGATGAGAGAGGGGGGCGGGGGGTGAGAGAAAAACGCTCATTTCCCGTTCGCGACGCACCACGCCAGCAAGCCCTGCGTTTCGGCGTCCGACAGGCGGGGCGCGAACTGCTCGCCGCGCGTCGCCCAAGTAACCATTTCGTTCGCGCTCCATTCGGATCGCCCTGCGGTCTGGGCGAGTGGGGCGAGTTCTGCGTAGAACGGGTGCGGTCCGGTTTTCGCTACCCAGTAGCGCGTGTTGCCGAAGTCGCCCTCGCGGCGGTGGACGATCTGATGAACGTAGTTCGCGGTCGGATCGTCCTCGTGCGCCTGCGACAGAACGTGCGCGGCGTCCAAATCGTCGTTGAGCAGATGTAACAGCGCGGCGACGTTGTAGGAAACGCTTCCGGCGCGGTGCAAGTCGCTGATTTTCGTCGTGAGATCGGCGCGATAGACCTGCTTCGGTAGCAACGGCGCGTCGTCGCCACGCGCGGCGGTCAGCGCGTCGTAGATCGGATGTGCGACATGATCGGCGGGGAACGGGTTCGGAACGTGTGCGGGCATAGAGTCTCCTACGGCAGGTAGCCGTACAATCGGGCGGTGCCGTGGACCATCGTGCCGTCCGCGAACGGCGTTTGTGCTTCGTCGGGCACGGCTAATTCGATCACGAGGTGCGTGTCGGCGTTTTTAATCACTTCGGCGCGGTAGGCGATCACGGGAACGCCCTCGGAAACCACGTCGCGGCGGTGGGACAGCACGCGCGCAATCACGACGTAATCCCCGGCGACGGTCTGTGTTGGGACCAGTCGGACGACGTTCGGCGCATCCTTCACTTTGTCGAAATCCTTGATCTGGTTCTGGATCGCATCCGCGCCGCCCTCTTCGAGGGAGCAGAGCGCGAAAAGTGCCACATCGGTCGCGTCGGCGGTCTTACCCTGCGCCGATTCGTACCGCTCGGGGACGTTGGGGCGCGTAATGTCCACCGGCGTAAATTGCACCGGACGTTTCCCGAGGCGGATCTCCACTATCGGCGGGGCGGGCAGTTGCGCGGGTGGCACCAGGCGCGTGATCGGCGCGGAAACGCGGTACTGGGTGTTGAGTTGCGGCAACTCCTCGGCGAGCGCGGCGATCTCCGTTTCCGGCAACGCGGACAGCATCTGTGTCAGCGGCACCGTTTTGCGCTTGCGCGTCACCACGCGCAAAACGAACAGCGTTGCCGCGACCAGCACGACGACGAGCAACACTTGCGCGACGAGGGGGGAAATAATTCCGTTGAACACAGCGTGATTGTACCCGGTCGCCACGATTCGCGCGAAAGAGTACGCCTAATAGGTCAGGGCGAGCGCACCTAACGTCAGCCCTGCGCCGGTGCCGACGAGCAAAACCGGGTCGCCGCGTTCGATACGCCCCGCCTGAACCGCTTCCGAGAGCGCGATGGGGATCGACGCCGCGATACAGTTGCCCCGCGTTTCGAGGTTGCGAACGACCTGCCCGGGACAGAACCCGAGCCGTTTGTGAAGCAGGTCTACCGCGTGACCGCTCGCCTGATGCGGGACTACGTGGCGGATCGCCTGCCGGGAAACGCCGAGGTCGGCGAAAAAGCCGTCCAAAAACGGCGTCATCGCCCGCGCGCCCTGCAGAAAAACGGCGGGACCGTTCATGTGGAACTGGTTCATCGCGGGGGTGGTGCGGGGATCGTTCGGGTGGTGCGCCGACCCCGCGCCGCGAAACTGGGTATGCGCCGCGCCGGTGGAGTGGGTGGCGAACCGTGCCAGATGGAGCGCGGACGATTCGCCGTCCGGGGTGCGCACGATCACCGCCGCCGCCGCGCCGTCCCCGAATAGCACCGCGCTTTCCTTCTGGTCGGGGTTGAGCGAGCGCGACGCGATTTCGGTGCTGAAAATCACCGCGCAACGATACGCCCCGGACGCCACCAGCGGCGCGACGGTATGGAGCGCGACCGGGAACGACAGACACGTGGCGTTGATGTCGAAGCACAGACTGCCACCGTCCGGGGCGGCTAATTCGCGCTGGAGCAGGGCGGCGTTGCAGGGGATCAATTGTTGCGGACCGGACGACGCCCCGACGAACGCGTCCACGTCGGCGACCGTGCGCCCCGCGCGGGCGAGTGCCACACGTACGGCTTGCGCCGCCTGATAAACCGCCGTCTCGCCCGTGTTATAGCGGCGTTCGCAGATGCCGGTGCGCTTCGCGATCCAACCCGGCGGGAGGGCGAGTTCGGCTTCCAGCGCGGCGTTAGTGACTACTCCCTCCGGCAGGTACGCCCCCAATCCGGCGATTCGAACCGGCAGAGAAACCGTCTTCGGGTACATCGGTGTTTCCTTCCTTTCGACCATCCCAATTATCCGTCATCGATGATCGCTTCGCATGAGACCAACGCCTCACTTTAGCGCGGTCACGCGGCGACGCTTGATCCCGGGTTGCGCTTGCGGCAAACCCTCGCTGATTTCCAGCCGACTGGCACGACACCCATACCGGGCGAAAATATCCGTCGCGCTCCGGCGCACGTTGTCTCGAACCTCCGGGTATCCTGCCCCGTCCGCGATTGTCAGGTGGATGAACAGATTACCGGGCGCGTCCTGAATTGCGGCATAATCCAAAATTCGATCATCCGCGAGTAGAATCATACGGCGGATCGTGTCGGGGTAGAAGCGGCGCGGCTCGCCCGTGGCGGCATCCGGGAAGTTGCAAACGTCGTCGCATCGCCCCTCAATGGCGCGGATCACTTGGAAACCGCTACCGCACGGGCACGGCGTTGCGTCCTCTTCCAGGGTGAGTATGTCCCCGAGACGGTAACGGATCATGGGCTGGGTACGCCGCCACAGGTCGGTGATGATCGGGCTGACGCGTTTGCCCTCTCCGCGCCCCGGAACCTCACCCCCCAGCCCCCTCTCCGTGCCGGAGAGGGGGAGTCGCTGCACCGGAGGCAGTTTGCTACTGCGTACCCCGTCTGGCTCCCCCTCTCCGGCACGGAGAGGGGG
>JAYULM010000356.1:0-9290 GCA_043763605.1 Armatimonadota bacterium
CCGAAGGACGTTCGGCAACGAAGTTGCCCACAGACGTGGGTTTCAACCCGCGTTTATATGCGCGTTTCAACCGAGGAAACGATAATGCAATCGCCCTGACGAATACCCCTTCCCCTTGCCGCCGTCGCTCTGGTTTGGCATAATGGTTCGGGGCAATCGCGGACATGAAGATTTCCTGCGGACGCCCGACGCTGTTTATCGCGGATACATTCCGCACAGAAAGATACACCCATGCGAAAAAAAGTTACAATTATCGGAGCCGGATTCGTCGGCTCTACCTGCGCCCACTGGATCGCCAGCAAGGAGTTAGCCGACGTAGTGTTGGTAGACATCGCCGAAGGGATTCCGCAGGGAAAGGGGCTGGACCTCGCGCAGGCAGGACCGATTGAAGGCTTCGACATCCAGATTACCGGCACCAACGGCTACGACGAAACCGCCGACTCCGACGTGGTCGTCCTGACCTCCGGCGCACCGCGCAAGCCGGGCATGACCCGCGAAGACCTGCTCGCAATCAACGCCGATATTACCGCGTCGAACATCGAAAAGGTCGCCAAAACGTCGCCGAACGCCTGTATCATCATCGTCAACAACCCGATGGACACCATGACATATCTGGCGTACAAGGTTTCGGGCTTCCCGAAAAACCGCGTCATGGGGCAAGGCGGCATTTTAGACGCCGGGCGTTACCGGACGTTTATCGCACGCGAGGCGGGCGTTTCCGTGGAAGACGTACAGGCGATGCTGATGGGCGGGCACGGCGACGAGATGGTCCCCCTTCCGTCCTTCACGACTATTTCCGGCATCCCGGTGACGCAGTTCATTTCCCCCGAACGACTCGCGGAGATCGTCGAGCGCGCCAAAAAAGGCGGCGGCGAGATCGTCGGGTTGCTCAAAACCGGCTCCGCGTACTACGCCCCGGCGGCGGCGACCGTGCAGATGGTTGAAGCGATTTTAAAAGACAAGAAGCGCGTCGTGCCCGTGGCGGCGTATCTCGAAGGCGAGTACGGCGTGTCCGGTATCTACTTCGGTGTGCCGGTCCTGCTCGGTGCTGGCGGCGTGGAGCGGGTTATCGAAGTTCCGCTGACCGAAAGCGAGACCGCGTTGATGAAGAAGTCGGTCGACTTGGTTTCCGGTTCGATTGCCGCGTTGCCGGAGAAGTACCGGAATCTGTAGGCCTGCGGGGATGTAGCATCCTCCGGTGGAAGCCTTCGGCTTGCGTTCCCTGCGGGAACAGGAGACGGGAATAGTGCGTGCCTGACGGGTTCGGCAAGCCCCGTTCCCGAAGGGAACGCAAGCCGAAGGCTTCCACCGGAGGATGCTACATCCCCGCGACCGCCGGAGGAAATAATATGGACACTGCGACTTTACACGGGCAGAACCGCGCCGCGTGGAACGAGGCGGCGAACCGTTATGCGCGCGAGATTGAAGCCGATGTCGCCTACTTGCAAGCCGGTGGTAAGAACTTCTGTCCGCCCGAGTTCGACTTTCTGCAGAACCTGGATGCCTGGTGCCACCGGGCGATCCATCTGCAATGCGCCGGGGGGCGGGACACGCTCTCGCTCCTGAACCTCGGCGCGCGGGAAGTCGTCGGGGTGGATATTTCCGACCGCATGATCGAAATCGCCCGCGCTAAATCCGCGCTACTGAACGCGCCCGCGCACTGGCACCGTTGCGACGTTCTCGAAACCGCGGACGAGTTGAACGGCACCGCCGACCTGATGTACACCGGGCGCGGCGCGATCTGCTGGCTGATGGACCTTCCCGCCTGGGCGCGAGTCGTGGCGCGGCTCCTGAAGCCGGGCGGGAAACTGTACCTGTTCGACGGACATCCGATCCACTGGGTGTGGGATCTCGATGCTCCCGAATACCGTTTCGACCCGAACCCGCTTTATGCCGACTATTTCGCGACCGAAGTCGTCACCGAGCAGGGCTGGTCTTCGAGTTACATTCCCGCCGACGCTGTGCCCCCCGTCGCCGAGCAGGAGAAGAAGCATGAGCGGCAGTGGACGGTAGCGGCAATCGTCAACGCAGTCATCGGGGCGGGACTGACCATCGAGCGGCTGGGCGAACACCCGGACGCGTATTGGAACCAGTTCCCGAACATGCCGGACGACGTGCGGCGACGCCTCCCGAATACGCTCTCGCTTCTGGCGGCGAAACCGTAACGGTTTGAATCAGGTCGGACGGCGAGCCGTTCCGCTTTGCGCCTTCGGCGGGGGATTGGAATCCCTCCGGTGTGCGCCTTCGGCGGCGGCGTCCTGCGGACGCATCCGTAGCGGGGGGCTTCCGCGCCTACCGAACGGCTTCGTGAAGCCCGCGTCCGCAGGACGCTGACGCCGAAGGCGCACACCGGAGGGTTTGTAAACCCCCGAAAAACGCCCTACACGTCGTGCCCGTTGATCGAAACGCGGTACGTACACCCTAATTTATCCGCCGCCTTGCGGCACAATGCCATGCGCGTGATAAAGATCTCGAAGTATTCCATCACGGACGCGATATCGGTGTCGATCTCCAGTTCGAGGCGGATGCGTTTGGTTTCCGGGTCCACGCGCAGGAACGACTTTTTGACCGAGCCGTTCACGCGGTCGTGGATGTCGTAGTCCTTCGGGCTGGTGTTCTGGACCCGGCTGTAATGCACGTCCGATTTGTCCGCGATGATCACGGCGGCGGCGACCGGGTTGATCGGGACACCGTCCGGCTCCTCGTGGTTACCGACCGCCCCGACCACTTCGGCGATTTCGAGCGGCGGCATTCCGAGGTCGCTCAGGATGCTGAACGAGATCAGCGCGCCCGCTTCGACGTGCCCGCGCCGGTTGATCACGCACCCGATGTCGTGCAGATACCCGGCGATGGCGGCGAGTTCGGCGGTGCGTTCGGCATGCCCGAGCGAGGTCAGGATCGAGCGGGCGATAGTCGCCACGATCCCGGCGTGCCGGTGCCCGTGTTCCGTGTAGCCGATGGCTTGCATCTGCTCGTTGCCTTTAGCGATATAGACGCGCACACGGTTGTCCCGGCGAATCTCGCGCAGATTGAGCGGAGTGTTCTCCGCTTTCGCGCCGTTCCCGTCCTGCTGAAACGTCGGCAGCCCCAAAAATGGGACGGGCGGTAAAGGAGTCGCCTCATCCCCGGCGCGGGCTTCGGCGGCGGACGGTGCCGGGGGGGTGACCAAGCCGGTTTGCGGCGTTTCGATAGTTAAGCGGTCCGCGTTCGGCTCCGTTGCCGCCGGTTTCGCTTCCAGAGTTGCTGTTGACATAATTGTTTACCGAACTATTTATCGTCCTCGTCCGTGAACCCGGACCGACGAAAAATCTCCTCCAACCGTTTCTTTTCCTGCCGGTCGCGCCACCACCGCAGGACATTGAACGGGCGCGGGTCCGACTCGTCCAGGCTACGGCGCGTCGTCTGCCCCCGCGAATAAACCGGCGCATCGTCGTCGTCATCGCTAAACCGCAAGCGGTTCGTACTGTAGCCCGTATTGGCGTACCGCCCCTTCGTGGTATACCAGTACATCACGGCGCACACGGGTAGCAGGAACAGACCGCTCAACCCGGCACCGCCGTGGAACCAGGTCATCGCGACGCCAACCCAGCCGATGATCGGCGCGGGGATCGGCAGAAAGAAGAACGTCAGTATCTCGCGCCGGTTGATCACAGCCCAGGCGACCATCAGCGGCCCCGTGATCGCGGACAAACCCGCCAACACGCCGCTAGTACCCGCGATCAGATGTCCGCCCCAGCACAGCATCGCCATCGCCACCGAGACACTCAATAGCACGGTGCCGAAATCGCGCGTCCCCCATGCCCGCTCGATACTGCCCCCGAACAGGTAAAACCAGCCCATCGAAAACAACAGGTTGAGCGGGCTGCCGAACTCCGGCGCGATGGACCAGGTGATCGGGGTCCAGAAGTACGCCGGAAATCGCGGCGCGAAGAATGCGAGCCACTCTATCACCGGCACATTGGCGAGGGCGGCGATATACAGACCGGCGACGGCGAATATGATGCCCATCGTGAGCGGAGACTCACGCGGCAACCCCAGTATTCCTCCCGATGGCGAACGTGCGTACAAGTTAATAGGCTTTCTTACACGGTCGGGGCGACAACTGCCCGCGACGTATTCACCGTCAGTATACCCGGCGGCGATTGTTCTATCACGTTGTACGTTTCGCGGGGGGCTTTTGCTCCCACTCCCGGCGTTAAAAACACGGTTGACGCGGCGCGACGGGCGCGGCTATAATCAGAGTAGCAGGAGTCAGCACAGGATGCGATTACACGTACACTTTCAGACGGGCGATATTCGCGTGGACGAAGTGGTCGAGGGCGATACGGCGGAGGCATTGACCGTCAAAATGCAGGAGCGCGTTGCGCAGGAAGCGGGTTTCCTGATCGGGACGGTGATCAAACGGATGACGCCGCTCCAGTTCGCGCAGGAAGCGACGCGACGCTATAACGCGGCGGCGAAAGATGCCGCCCCGCTCCCGGCGTCCTGCGAAGAGTTTTTGAAACTGGGTGTCGCGAAAGGCTTTGCCTCCACCCTCCCGGCGCAGTAAGCAACGAACCGATGAACTATCCCCAAGACCAACATGCCCCCATCCCGCCGGGCAACCACGGGGTCAGCGAGATGCCGCTATTCCCGCTCGACCTTGTGCTTTTCCCCGGCATGAAGATGTCTCTCCACATCTTCGAGGAGCGGTATAAGGAGATGATCGGGCACTGTCTGGACGAGTCACGCCTGTTCGGTATCGTACTCCTGCGCACCGATCCGCAACCCGCGACCGACAACCCACACCGCGCGAAGACGTTCCGCGTCGGTTGCTCCGCGCGCATCCTGCACGTCGAACGGCTCGCCGAAGGCAGGCTGACCATCGAGATCGAGGGTGTAGACCGCTTCCGCCTGATCGAGCAACACGAGGTCGAGTCGTACCGGACGGGCATCGTGGAGATTCTGGAAGACCGCCCCGCTGTCGGTGCCGGGGTCGAAGTCACCGACGATTTGCGCGGCGAGGTACAGACGTTGCTGAAGGAGTTTCTGACGCGCCAACTCGCCCTGATGGGGCAACGCATCGTGGAGTTCGACCTGCCCAAAGACCCCGCCGTGCTCTCACTGATCACGGCATGTATCCTGCCCATTGAAAACGGCGACAAGCAGACCCTGCTCGAAATGACGGAAACCTCGGAGCGGCTCGACAGCGAGCGGGGCATCCTGCGTCGCGCGATCACCCGGCTCCGCCGCACCGCCGCCGCCGGGGGGCGCAAATCGTCGCGGGACAAGGGTGAGGCACCGGAGGACGACGCGGGCGACGGCGTCCAGTCCTTCGAGCAAATCCATGCCGACCGCTACCGCGACTACGTTTGCGGGAATTAGTGGGGGAGGACAGTGGACCGGATGGTGAACTGTTCCGCAGATACCACGGGGATTGGTGATGCCTGAGCCATCGAATCGACAGCAACAACCCCTATCAGTCGGATCGATGCGAATAATACGGCTACTGCGTGGCAGGCGATGTCGCAAGTGTCGCTAAAAATGCGTGATGTGTTCGTGGATTTGGGCAAAATGATACTTCCGTCAAAAGCCTTTGTCGTTTCCGTGAGCTACCGGGGGCACCGTCAAAAATACCGCCGGTGGACCAGATCCTTGCCGAACCGGATGACCTTGTCGATGCCGCGCCCGGCGAGATCCCGCTCTGTCTGTGGTGTTCCGTTGCCGCGCTTCAGCGTGATGATTGCGACTTCGGGGGGGCAACAGAAGCGGAACGGCACACCACCCAAACCGACCCCGCGACTGACGAAGAGTTGCGCCCGGTCGAACGTACCCCAACCTTCCAGCAACGGAAACCCGGCCATGCCCGGCGGGCGGTGCGCGGGGAAACCGGGGATGCGTACCTGACCGCCGTGCGTATGACCGGACAGCGCGACGCAGGAACGCCGCGTCGCGCCCCACACGCCGACCGGGTTGTGCGTCAGGAAGACGCACGCGTGGTCGTCCGGCGACCCCGCGAAGGCGCGCACGGCGTCCGGTCTCCCCCGCACCGTGTCCTCGATCCCGACCACGCAAAGCCCCGGGGCGACGACCGCGTTCTCGTTGCGCAAAACCCGCACCCCGGCGTGATCGCGGAGCACAGCCGCCACGCCGTCGCCGGAATACTTCGGGTAGTCGTGATTCCCGAGGCAGGCGACGACGCCGAGCGGCGCGACTTCCAGCGGTTTCAACAGCGGGACAAGTCCGACGGCTTGTACCACAGAGCCGTGGACGAAATCCCCGGTCAGCGCGACCAGTTGCGGCTTTTCCCGCGCGGCGAGCGCGACAGCGTCCTGTATCGTTTTCGTCGGCGTGACCGGTCCGAAATGCAGGTCGGTCAGGTGCGCGATCATTATGCCGTCGAGTGCGAGCGGCAGCTCCGGGAGGAACACCATGTGCCGGGAAACCTGAAGACGGTACGGCTCGATATAACGCGCATCCCCGTATATGCCCGCGCAAACCCCGGCAGTAATGCCGAGGCGTTTGAGGAACCGCCGTCGCCCGATCCGTTTTCGTTCTGTTTTGTCCATTTGTATTAACTACTCAGGTAGTCATACGGGGCAAGGGCAGGGGAATGGTTCCCGGCGGGCGGGCGAAAATTCTCCGCCACCGGGACGGTTCAGGCGGCGGGGGCGGCGACTATGGCACCGGTCCATTCGCGCAAGCGGGCGGCGAGTATCTGTGCCGCGTGAGCGGCGGGGTCGGTGCCAGGCACAACGACGCCGATGCGTACCAGAGTCGACAGGGTGCGCGTTTCGCCGTTTTTAAGTCGCGCAATCAGGGCAGCGGTATACACCGGGTACGTCTCGCCGCCCTGATCATGCGCCATTTTCGGCTGTGTGGGGCGTATCCCGACAGCGTCGATCTCCTCGAAACGAACAATCTGCTCTGAGCCGCCGGGAGTAATGAAGCGTGCCGTCCGCGCCGGAACATCCCAGAATGAGTGCGGGTAGGCGGCGAGGTGGAATGCGCCGTCCTGCCAGGCTTCCGGGTGAGGCGGCGTGTCGAAACGTCCGATGTGGGCGAACTTTTTTTCTACTCCCTGTGCCTTCCATGACAGCCGTTCCCCGGAGCGCATCCCTTCGTCCCGGTCTAAAAGGGCAAGACCCGGCAGGTTCGGCTGAAACAGTCGTTCCCGAACCGGCGCGTCCACGAGCAGGTATTGCCACGGCGGCAGACCGAATAATGTAGCGGCATCTTGCAGTATCGCCGCGACGGATTCGGCGTCGCCGTGGCAGAACGCGAGCGCGAGACCGGATGGCCAGAGAATGCCACCCCGTGCCGCCGAACCGGACAGTTCCAGAAACAGACCAGTTGCGCCGTCCGCCCTGTACCATTTGCGGACGTGCTTGAACTTGTTTCGGTAGACGACGACTACATTTTCGGGCGAAAGAATATACTGCTCCCGCTCCAGGTTCGTACCGCCGAATCCCATCAGCCAAATACCGCCAAGAATACCAGCTACACCCAAGCCGCCCATTTTTACGCTCCCAATTTGCGGCGTCCATGTCCGAATCGCGTGAAGCAAGTAAAGGCTGCCGACAAGGATCGCAACCACGCCGAACGCGATCACCAGTACGTTTCCCAAAGCCCGTTTTTCTGCGTCGGACTCGCGCAGGACGATCTGATCCGGATCGGATTTGTGAATGACGGTAGGCATATCAGGCGTTTATTCGGCGCGTGTCAGCCCGGTTCCTGCGCGAACGGTTTCGGGACGCGATATAACACAATCCGTGTCCGAAACACAAATTATCATCGTGCGAACCGGTAGCGCGGACGAGACGCAGGCGGTCGCCGCGCGGCTCGCGACACTCCTGCGCCCCGGCGACGTGCTCACGCTGTCCGGCGATCTGGGCGCGGGCAAGACGACATTCACGCGCGGGTTAGTCGCCGCGCTCGGCATCCCGGCACAGGCAGTCACCTCGCCGACGTTCACCCTGCTCCACGAATACCGGGGCGGTCGTCTCCCGGTTTACCACGCGGACGCGTACCGGCTGACCAACCCAGCCGACGCAGATGAGATTGGGCTGACCGAGGTTATCGACGCGGGCGACGGCGTCGCGGTCATCGAGTGGGCGGAACGGATTTTCGCCGCGTTGCCCGCCGAACGCCTCGAAATCGCGCTGGAGGATACCGACAGCGGCGGCGAAGATTCCCGCGTTATCACTTTTACCGGGCGCGGCGAACGCTGGGCGAATCTCGCGCAGGAATGGACCGCCCCATGCTGATCCTCGCCATAGACACGTCCGGCGACACCTGTAGCGTCTCGGTTTCAGACGGTCTCGTCTGTCGCGCCGAATACCGATTCCGGCACGAGCGGCGGCTGATCGAACGCGTCCCCGGTATCGTGCAGTTGTTGCTGACGGACACGGGCTTGACGCTTTCCGACATCGAAGCATTCGCGGTCGGGCTGGGACCGGGTTCGTTCACCGGCGTACGCGTCGGCGTCACGCTGGCGAAAGTCTGGGCGATGACGCTCGACAAGCCGGTCGTCGGCGTCTCCTCGCTGGACGCACTGGCGGAACCGCTCGCCTTTACCGGATTGCCGCTCGCCTGCGTCGCCCCGACGCGCAAAACGGAGTCCGTCACCGCGTTCTACCGAAATGACGGTTCCACTACCGGTCCGGTGATTCTGCCCAGCGTATTGGCAAACGACGCCATCGCGCGGACCGCACGGGAAACTCTCGAGGAGTTCGGGCGCGAATTGCTTCTCGTCGGCGAAATCGCCCTCGCGATCCAAATCGTTTCGCCCGAGGAAATCGATTCGCGCACGACCGCGCTGGTGCGTTCGTCGGAAGCATCCGCTGTCGCGCGACTGGCGTTCCACCGCCTTGCACGCGGCGAGTCCGACGACACCGATTTATTGGTGCCGCTTTATGTGACGCCCCCGCCGACGGGGTGACGGAATTGGTTTAGTTCGGGGGGAGGCAAAATCCCGCAAGACGCGTTCATTTGCTATTAGGAGTTACGCAGTTGGTCCCGGAACCTCACCCCTGGGCACCCTCTGGGTACCCCTCTCCTCCGAGGAGAGGGGGAGCAGCGGAAACGAAGTTTCCGCGAGCCAGAGGGGACACACGGTAAACGGTTCGCCTCCGGCGCATCCACTCCCCCTCTCCTCCGAGGAGAGGGGGCTGGGGGGTGATTTTATAGAGTAGAGGTAGTTTCAAAAATCGGGTCGAGATGCCGATAATTCTAGCGTGACTGAAAATATCAATCGTGAAGGGTTTACCCGATGGCTTTCCCCTTATTGGTTAGAAATCCATGACAAACTT
>JAYULM010000357.1:0-9283 GCA_043763605.1 Armatimonadota bacterium
TATCCACGTTACGAAAACAGGGAATCTCTGTGATGATGGCATTGCAAAGGGCTTTTCAAGGCGATCCAATCATTCCTTCTCTCCTTACTGAGTAGTTACACTAAAGTACTTATTCAGACTCCGACTCTGACGGACACAGCCATTCGTTCCGCATTTCCTCACTCGCCAGCAGTTGCCCAACCACACGCTCCATCGTCAAGCGGTCTAATCGATGCACGAACAAATCCGGCGGTAATAGATAATCAACCGGGACTGTGGGCGTCGAGTTGTCGAGCGATTCGTAAGGGGCACGGCGCATGTAGCCGAACGTCCAAACGTTCATCGCGTAGCGTCGCCCGTCGGCAAGCGTCACCGAAATGTTGGCGAAATCGTCGAGGGGATCGTAGTCGTCTACATACAACTCGAACTCCAGCCATAGGTCGAATGCGGGCGTTTCCATATCTACCCACCCGCCGCCAGCGACTGCTTCGGCGAGAACGGCGACACGTCGGCGGGCATCAGTCCGGTCGCGGCAAGGCTACTGTCCTGCACAGTGAGGAAGTTGGTCAAGAATCTCGCAAACTCGGCGTCGTTGGCGGGGATGTAATTCGTTGGCATAAGTCAGGTTCCTTCCGCTGTGAGCATACCGCTTCCTCGAACCGAGAACGACGCGGGGAGAACCGCGAAAATCGCGAGGGAAATGTCGTCATCCCCGCGTTGATCGCCGATCTCCCCGCGTCGTTCGGGGAACGTCGTGCGTTGATTCTCGATTGTCGGGCGTTGTTTACCGAACAAGAAGCAGTGTTCGACAATCGGCGGGCGCGGCTTAACCGATCCCGAACACGTCGCCGAAGTAGTCCCAATCGGGTTCGACCTCTTGACGAATAAGGGAAACCTGCCCGACATGGTACGCCGTGTGCTGACACATTTGCCCCAACTTGACGGCGATTTTGCCTTCGGTACCAAAGAATGTGACCGGCGTATCGAGCGCGGCGTCGGCGTATTTATCGCGGACAAACGTGGCGGTGGCTTCGCCGATGGCGTCGAGTAGCGCGAAGATTTGCGCCGGAGACAGGAGCGCGATCTCCCGCGCCGCTTCTTCGTGTCGCTCCATGTGCCGGCTCATTTCAAATGGCTCGCCTTTTAGCATCTCCAAAACGCCCCGGTCGGTGGCAATCAAGTGAACGAAAATCTGCCGGATGCTGTTGCAGTGCGGCAGGGGTTTGGCGTCCCAGTGCGCTTCGGGCATCGTGGCGAGGTGTCGCTTTAAATCGTCCCGCGCTTCCTTCATGCCCGCGAGCGTGTCGTCAATCGCATAACTCATCAATCTTTCCTCCTGTCATGAAAATCAAACCTCTGTTCGCCATTCTATGGTATATTTCCTGCGTCATTGGGAATAGGAGTTACGCAGTTGGTCCCGGAACCTCACCCCCGGGTACCCTCTGGGTGCCCCTCTCCGTGCCGGAGAGGGGGAGCCAGAGGAAACTACGTTTCCTGGAGCCAGAGGGGATGCACGGTAAACGGTTCGCCTCCGGTGTCTTACTCCCCCTCTCCGGCACGGAGAGGGGCACCCAGAGGGTACCCGGGGGTGAGGTTCCGGGACCAACTGCGTAACTCCTAGGGAATATATTTCTACCGTGCCCGAAACCGGCTCGCGGTATACTATACCTCCGTCAAAAGTGCCTTTGGCGACAGCCTTTTCAGAGGCGGATCATGTGCAAAACCGACTTTTGACGGAGGTATACTACACGCGAAAGGAACCCGACCGATGACGCTAACTATAGATTTTCAGGACGCTCTTGCCAAAGACGGTGAGGTGCGGATTCACGCGCCGCATTGGACGGACGCGGATTTTTACGAGTTTTGCGAGTGCAATCCCCTGTTTCCGGTGGAGCGCACCAAAGACGGCGATATTGCGGTGATGATGCCGATAGATAGTTGGGTCGCCAGTCGCTACGCGGAGTTGTCGGCGGACTTGGGGAACTGGAACCGCGCCCTGCCGACGCCGGGGCTTGTATTCGGCGCGACGGCGGGCTTCACGCTCCCAAGCGGCGCGGTGCGTTCCCCCGACGCCGCATGGATTCCCGCCGACCGGTGGAACGCCCTGCCCGAGTCGCTTCGGTCGCCGTTCGCGCATATAGCGCCTGACTTCGTGGTCGAAATCATGTCGCCGTCCGACCGATTGCCGAAAGCGCAGGAGAAGATGGACGAGTACATTGCAAGCGGCGTGCGCGTCGGCTGGCTCGTTGACCGGGCGAACCGCACCGTATACGTGTACCGCCCGAATTTACCGGCGGACATGCTGACCAACCCCGCGACGGTGAACGGCGACCCGGAATTGCCCGGCTTGTCGGTGAATATGGCGCGGGTGTTTCAAGACGCGCCGTGACGAAACACCGCGACTTGGGGGTATCCTGACGCTATGCCCAAATCGTCCTGCATTCTCGTTCTGTTCGGCGCGACTGGCGACCTTGCGCGGCGCGGCTAAAGATTGCTACGGCAAAGCCGAGCGGTAGCCTACGGTTCCGGCATTTCGGGCGTCTCGCTTACCGCAACGACCGCGAACGTTAGCGTAATCCCCGCGACAATCTGCCGTACCCGCGCCTTGGAAAGCGTACCGATGTACTCGACTAAATCGGCTTTGTCCAGCACGTGAAACTGCGACACGTTGACCACACTGCGCTTCGACAGGTTCGCTTCGCCGTCGTCAAGAAGCACATTTCCTATATCGTTGGCGCGTTCCAGATTCGACGTGAGAGTGCTTACGATAACTGTACGTATGCGGCTTTCGTTCAAGCGATTGCCCTGCGTGACGATCACGGGACGACGCCCGCCCAGTTCCGTGAGCGAGACGCCAACGCCATCTACCCAATAAACGTCACCCTGTCGTAACGCGCCTACCATTCGTTACGCTCGAAAATCTGCCGGATTTGTTTTTGGCGATGCTCTATCGAAATAGAGTCGTCATCGTCCCACTCGCTCCAGTCTTCGGTCGGGGCGGGTTTCGTGTCGATTTCGTTGCCGCGCCGCGTCGCCGCCCATTCCAGAAGTTGCGTCGCGGCGTGGGTTTCGTCCGTGCGCTCTCGTTCGGCGACGCGGCGAATCAGCGCGGTAACGTAGTCATTCACCGTTAAAGTAAAAGTTGTCATACGGCTATTCTACCCGCCCCGCCCCGCCACAGGTTACGGCGGCATTTGTCCTACGCGGACGGCGGCAACCGGACGTTGCATCGTTGTTACCTGCGGTGCTGGGTAGTGTTTGGCTTGGCGGCTTTCGGTCATTGACACGATTCGCTGATAACACTCTGTGTTATCAGCGAATCGTGTCAAACAGTACGGGGACAACTACAAATCGAACGGCACAAGAGAAAACAGCACCGCAGGTAACAACGATGCAACGCCTGGTTGCGCCGCCGGGAGGGCGCATTAGGCAAAAGAAAAAAGAAAAAACTACCCGCCCGCCGCCATCGACTGTTTCGGCGAGAAAGGCGATTCGTCGTCCTCGCGGATTCCCCGGTACGAGACCTTGTACGTTGCCGCGACCGCCGCGCCGGGAACCTTGTCTACGAACGGCGAAGCGGTATCAAACCCGACCAGAACCTACTGCAATTCGCCGGTTTTCTTGCGGAAATGTTCGCGTTTGTCGGTCACGGCGGCGGCGAACGCGGCGGTTGCGGCGGTCAGCGGCGCGACATCGGGCGCAGTCAGTCTGGTCGCGGTTAGGTTTCCGGCGTTCAGCACGGTCAGGAAGTTGGTCAAAAATTTCGCAAACTCGGCATCGTTGCGGGGGATATATTTCGGCATCAAAAACTATTTTGGTTGGGTATGATTACGCTCGCTACAGTTTACCCGAATGCCATGTCCAACGTCGAACGCGCCCTGTCCCGTGACGTTGGACACATGTTATTCGTCGTTGGACAACGGTTATTCGACGAGGGAGCGGCGGCTTGGCGAACAAAACGCGGCTGTTGCAGACCAACTGGCGTTGTTCGCGGAACGAGAGGCGGTGTTCGGCGATTGCACCTCAATCAAAGAGGTGTACCTGATTTCCATTGCTCTCGGAGGTCTTCTGCAAAGTAGTCAAAACCGTCGGAGTGCCTACGTTCGGTGTTTCCAAACTGCAGAATGATTCCTTCATGTTGTGTGTGATACGCGGTACGCGGTTGCACTCTGATATGACCGTTTGTGTCGGAGGGTTTACCACCTGATGGATCAAGATCACCATCTATCATCACACTGGTAAACGGAGGTAGCGTTTCCATAAATCTGAGTTGAATATTGGGATAAGTTACAGATAATGATTTCACTTTTTCGATTACATTGTTTATATCAGCGCGTATACCATGTTGTTCAAGTTTATATAATTTATCTACTTCCTGAGACTGGGGACTGAGTATCAAAACCTTCACGTGCACTCCCCGCTTGAGCAAGTCTTCTATAACTGCACGTCCCTGATCGAAAGTACGATAAGTACTAACCCCGGAAATCGCAACCTCGGTTTTTGCCAACATGTAGAAATCATCTGGCGGCAAGACCGTTAAACCGCGATCCTTTCTGTTCTCTATATCCTGCAATCCGACACTGTTGATCGCCTCCTCAATAGAAATGCCCCGAAAAGACTTTTCAACTCGCTTTTGGTAAAACGATTTACTCTGAATCGCCTGTGATATTGGGATGGCGGCGTTGCCAACTGAATTATTTATGTCATTATTGTTCAGCCTATACGTCACTAACGTTATTCCTGCGAGGTCGCTAGGCAAGTGACCATCCTTGCCAAAGAAGGCATCATCCGCAAAAATGAAGGTGCGTGATCGCCCTAACTTGCCAATAAACATTCCTAACTCGATCAGTAGATTGTCTCTGGCAATTACTACATTTCCAGTTTCAGTTACCATTTTGTCATCAGGAGACAGCACTATAATGGCAAAATCAAAACGGTTTAGTGCTAATTCTAACGCTTCAAGTATTGCGGTGCCTGAAGCAAAAATATTCTTCCATAAAGTGCACTCTGCTACTTTATCTTGAATGTCGAGTTTGTGAGTCAAAGCATTCGCTATAGTATGAGCGGTTGCGTTCGATGACCCGATAAACACTATTGGTCTGTCTATCATAATATTTCAATACCTCCTCATGGCTGTTTAATTTTGTGATCTCATCATATCTAGTCGTTTCAGTACCTGCCACACATTCTATGATAATTCTTAGCAACATGATCTCACCATGCTTCGGTAGCGAACCATCCACAATGCCATCTTTGATGCTACAGTTTCGCATTAGAGAAGGCTTCGCATGAAATAGCAAAACTGTATGTGGCGTCACAAACGTCGTGGTCAGCAAATACGCACACCGCTGTCATTCCGCGCCGCCGGTGACGGTGGAACTCGCATCCGATGTTGCCGCGTAGCCCCGCACCCGCTGACTAAAACCGCGTTGATTGGGGGTATCCTGACGCCAAGCCCAAATCGTCCTGTATTTTCGTTCTGTTCGGCGCGACTGGCAATCTGACCTGTCGCAGACTGTTGCCCGCGCTGTTCGGTGATGTAATTCTACGTGTTGTTACTCGTGAGACGGGACGAGGGCATATGCCAAGAAGGCAATCTTCCCCAGTAGCACGTAGAATTACATCACCTGCTGTTCCGCCTTTTCAACGGAAATAGCCTGCCAGAGCGGTTCGCGATGGTCCCCTCCCGCCAGCGGATACGGTTGCGGAGGGAACCGTGAGCACCTGTGCTTTGTATTTCACGCGATGCCCTCGCAACAAACCCCGCACTCTCGGGTATCCTAATCCGGGGAGCGTCAACGCGACACCACGGATTACACCCTATGCCTTTAACTGCCTGTACCTTCGTCCTGTTCGGCGCGACTGGGGACCTGACTCGCCGCAAGCTGTTGCCCGCGCTGTTCCGCCTGTTCAACGCGAACAGTCTGCCGGAGCGGTTCGCCGTGGTCGGGTTCGCCCTGCCGGACAAGAAGACGCCGGATTACCACGAGTTCATCCGCGCCGCGCTTGACGAATTCATTCCCGATAACGAACGCGCGGAACATCGTCTGGAACAGTTCATCGAGATGACATCGTTCGTCGCCGCGAACTTCACCGACGCCGAAGGATACGACCGCCTGAAAGCCGAGTTGGCGCGTGTAGACGCGGAGCGGGGCACGTTCGGGAACCATCTGTACTACCTCGCGACGCCGCCCGCGCTCGTGCCTGACATCCTGCGGCACTTACAACAGGATGGGCTGGTTACGGATCACGCGTCGCATACGCCGTGGACGCGCATCATCGCCGAAAAGCCGTTCGGGACCGACCGCGACTCGGCGCGAAAACTCACCGCGCAGTTTCACGAGGTGGTCAAGGAAGATCAGGTGTACCGCATCGATCATTATCTCGGCAAGGACGCCGTGCAGGACGTGTCGGTGCTCCGCTTCGCCAACTCGCTTTTCGAGCCGCTCTGGAACCGGAACCACATCGACCAGGTGCAGGTCACGGTCGCGGAGACTCTCGGCGTCGGCAACCGGGGCGGCTACTTCGACGCGATGGGGCAGACGCGCGACATGGTGCAGTCCCACGCGCTCCAGGTGATTTCGCTGCTCGCGATGGAGCCGCCCAACTCGTTCGCCGCGAACGCCGTCCGGCAGGAAAAAGCGAAGGTTTTAGACGCCATGCGCCCGCTGAACAACTACCACGCCGTGCGCGGGCAGTACGGCGTGGGGCACGGACCGAACGGCGAAGCGGTCCTCGGCTACACGCAGGAACCGAGCGTCCCCGCCGGGTCGTGTACAGAAACGTTCATGGCGGCGAAACTGAGCATCGAATCGTGGCGTTGGTCGGGTGTACCGTTCTATATCCGCGCCGGGAAGCGACTACCGAAGCAACTGACCGAAGTGCTGATCCAGTTCAAGGGTGCGCCGCTGCCGCTGTTTCGCGGCTCGACGCGCCGCCCGGAGCCGAATATTCTGCGCCTGCGTATCCAGCCGGACGCCGAGATTTCGCTGATCGTGGAACTGAAAAAACCGGGCACGCTGAACGACCTGATCCCGGTCGAACTCGACATGCTGTACGGCGAGGCGTTCAAAGTTCCGCTCAAAGACGCCTACGAACGCCTTCTTTTAGACGCCCTCAACGGCGACGCGGTACTGTTCATGCGCGAGGACGAGATCGACGCCGCGTGGCGCGTGGTGGACCCGCTTCTCGCCTACTGGAATCAGGACCCGGCCGATTTTCCGAACTACGCCGCCGGGACGTGGGGACCGGAAGCCGCCGACGAGCTACTCGCAAGGGACGGGCGCAAGTGGCTGTCGCTTGACGGGTTCTAATGCGGGACGAAACGGTAAACCCATGATTGACACAACGCACAGCGCGGACGAAGCGGTGTTTGTCGCTACGGACGCGAACCTATTTCGCCTCCTTGAACTGCCGAACGCCGAAGTGCGGCAGGTGGCGTCCGGCGGGAGTGTCCGCAACTAGTCCCCCGCCCCTGCCAGACCGATTCGTCCACGGTCATGGAAAAGGAGGTGGCATCCGTACAGTCGCCCCTCTCTCCCGACGATAAACGTTCTTGCCCGTTGCAATTGTTCCCTTTCGCGGCGCAACTAATGGCACGAATCAGGTGTCAATGACTTGTGCCAGTGTGCGGCGACAATCGTCGTTGCGGGCAAGAAGGATTTTTAGCAAACGTGAAGCAACGCTGGTGGATAGCAGTTCTGATCGTCGCCCTGATCGGCGGCGGGTGGTTTTACACGCGGCAGAAAGCGGCGGTCAAAGCCAAAGAGAAGAAAATCGGGCGCACCACGAAAGTAGGGCGCGGCGATATTACTATCAAAGTCACCGAGACGGGCACGCTGGAGCCGGTGTCGCAGGTAGATGTCAAATCGCGGGTCGCCGGGCGGCTCCAGCGTATTTTCGTCCGCGAGGGGCAGCTGATACGCGCGGGCGATCCGATTGCTATCGTGGACCCGACCGAGGTGACGCGTCAGGTCGAGGGCATCAAGGCGCAACTCGCCGCGTCGCGCGCCGGTCTCGCGCAAGCCGAGGAGAACTACCAACTCACCGTACGGCAGAACCGTCTTTCGATTTCCCGCGCCACCGTCGCGCTGCGCCAGGCGGAAGCCACGCTCGCCAGCGGTCGGGTAGGGCTGCGGCAGGCGCAAGCCCAGTTGCGGCAGACCGCCGCGCCGAACCGGACCCAGGACATCGCGTCCGCCCAACTTTCCGTCGCCCGCGCCGAGGCGCAAGTCACGGACGCCAAACGCACGTATGCGCGCCAGCAAAGTCTCGTCGCCAAAGGGTTTGTCGCGCAGTCGGCGGCGGATTCAGCGCAAGTGCAGGTAACTTTCGCGGAGAAGGATCTGCAAACCCAGCGGGAGCGGCTCGCCCTGCTCAAAGAGGGACCGCGCAAGGAGGACATCGCCACATCGCGCGTCGGCATCGAGGCGGCGGAGGCGCAACTCGCCCAGCAGCGGGCGGCGGTAGACGCCGCGCGAGTCGCCCTGCAGACGGAGCAGGCGAACGCAGCGTCGGCAGGGCTTCGCCTCCGGGACGTGGAGCGGGCGCGCGCCGATGTGCGCCAGATCGAGAACCAGCTTGCCCAGCAGTCGGTGCAACTCGCGGAAACGCGCATCGTGGCTCCGATCAGCGGCGACGTGACCGGTAAGTATCAGGAGGAAGGCGAACTGATCGCATCGGCAACGGCAGGGTTCGCGCAGGGTGCGGCGGTGGTGTCTATCGCGGACCTGTCGAAGATGCTCGTGCGCGTGAACATCAACGAGGTGGACGTGGCGCGGGTCAAAGTCGGTCAGCCCGTAGAGATTTCGGTGGACAGCGTCCCTGGGAAGCGGTTCTCCGGGCGCGTGACGTCGATTTCGGCGGCAGCTATCGGCAAGTCGCTCAAGCGCGACGCGGCGGCGGCAGGACAGGCATCCGGGGGCGTCGTGCGTTTCGAGGTCAAGGTGACAGTCGGCAACGCGGACCGGCGGCTACGCCCCGGTATGACGGCAGTGGTCGATATTATTCTGGAGCGGCACAAGAACGTCCTGACCCTGCCCGCCGAGGCGATAAAAACGGGCAACAAAGTCGCCGTGGTGACGGGACCGGCGAAAGAACAAAAAACGACCGACACGAAAATCACGACTGGCTTGAAGAATGACGCCGAGGTGGAAGTAAAGGGCGGGATCGCGGAAGGCGACACGGTCGAGATTCCGAAGATCAACGCCAAAGATCGGCGCACGATCAAGTTCGACGGACGAAATTAGTGCTTGATGGGCGGGGCATTTTTCGTCTCCCGGTCGGTTCGGGGAACTTCGTTCCC
>JAYULM010000358.1:0-2624 GCA_043763605.1 Armatimonadota bacterium
GCACGGAGTGCTTCCACCGGAACCCTTCAGTGTCCGCCAATGTCCAACACGGTGAGAGGAACCCATTTCGTTGATGACACCGCCTTTGCTTGCTACGCCCGTCCCCGCCGGAAAACGCCGCCTCGGTCTGCATGTGCAGGAGGGGAGCGACAACGATTATGGGAAGGCGTTCGCGCTCGCCCAAAGTGTCGGGGTCGAGGTCGTGCCGTTGTCGATGGACTGGAGCGGTATTGAAACCGCGCCGGGAAAACTCACCAGTCCGTTCCCGCGCATCGCCAACCAGTTCTATCCGCCCCAAAAAATGCCGCTCCTGCTGATTTTGCGCCCGATCAACACCGTCAGACGCGAGGTTCCAGCAGATCTTGCGACCGTGGCGTGGGATAACAAGCGGATGCAGACTCGATTTCGCGCACTGCTCGATCAGGTGCTGGGCGAGATGCCGGACGTGACGCTCGCCGGGATCGCCCTCGGGAACGAAGTCAGCGATGTTTTGTCCGCCGAACCGGACGGCTGGCGGACATACCGGACATTTTTAGCCGAGATGCGCGACCATGTACACGCGAAACGCCCCGGCGTCCCGGTCGGGGTGACGATCTCTCACAGTGGTTTAATGCAGGAGAAGACGCGCCGCGAGGCGCGAGCGTTGAACGCCGTCTGCGACGCCGTGTTCGTGACGTACTACCCGCTTCACCCCGATTTCACCGTGCAACCGCCGGACGCCCCGCTCGCCGATTTTGAAAGCGTCCTCCGTCTGTATCCGAATAAACCGGTGCATTTCGTGGAAGCCGGTTATCCGTCGTCGCCGGACTGCAACAGTGACGAAACGAAGCAGGGGCGGTTCGTGGAATCCGTATTCGCGGCGTGGGACAAACACGCCGCGCAGGTGCCGACCGTGGCGTTCTCCTGGCAGACGGACCGCTCCGCAAAAGAGATCGCCGACCTGACGCGCTATTACGCAGTTCCTGGCAACGGATTCCGTGGCTTCCTGGCGTCACTCGGGCTACGTACCTGGGACGGGCGATTAAAGCCGGGTTGGGAGTCGTTGAAGCGCGCGGCGAAGGCGCGAGGTTTAACCGCCCCGCGCGTTTGACGATTTTCGCGCCCCGTGCGACAATGATGCTATGAAATCGGGACAAACCGCCACTATAATCCGCGACGCTTACGGAGTTCCGCACATTTTCGCCGACTCGGAGCCGGGCGCACTCTATGGCTTCGGATACGCGCAGGCTTCGGATCGATTATCTGCCCTGCTCGGGCACTATCTGGCGAGTCGCGGCGAGGCGGCTTCCGTACTCGGCGCGGGGTATCTGGAACGCGACATCGCCATCCGCGCGTTTCGGCTGCCGGAAACCGCCGCGAAGCGATACGGGGAACTCTCCGCCGAACTGCGGAACGGGATCGAATCGTTCGTGGCGGGTGTCAACCGCTTCCAGGCGGACCATCCCGAAAAATGTCCCGCGTGGGCGTTCGCGGTGTCGCCGACCGATGTGGTTTCGCTCGCCCTGATGTATAACCTGTATTTCGCGACAGACCATTTCGAGCGTTCCCCGACGACTTCCGGTAGCAACGGCTTCGCGGTCGCGGGGGCGCGTACCGTGTCGGGGAATGCCATCGTTTCCATCGACCCGCACCTCGCGATTGACGGTCCGCTCCGCTGGTACGAGGGGCATGTGTGCGGCGGAGTGCTGAATATGTACGGGGTCGCGTTCGTCGGGACGCCGTATATGGCGATGGGTACCAACGGGCGTATCGCGTGGGCGAACACGGTGAACGCGCCGGACCTGTCTGACCATTACGAAATACGGTTGCGGCAGGACCCCGGAGAGCCGCCGGTGTACGAGTACGACGGCGAAACGCGTCCGTGCGACGTGCGAATGTATTCGTTCCGCGTCCGGCACGGCAACGGCGACGTTCGCACCGTGGATCAGACCGTGGTTTCGACGCACCACGGACCGATTCTGAAAGAGGAGAACGGCAAGCGGTACGCGATCCGTAAAGCGGGCATCGGCGACGTTCACGTGTTGACACAGGTACGAGAGCAGTGCCTCGCGCAAAACGTGGACGAGTACCGCGCCGCGCTCGCCGGATGCCACACGGTGATGTTCAATCACCTGTTCGGCGACAACACGGGCGACATCGGCTACATTTCGGCGGGGAGTGTGCCGCGCCGCCCGGACGGCTACGACTTCCACGCCCCGGTGCCCGGCTGGACTTCAGCGACGGAATGGGGCGACACGCTGACCATCGATGAACTGCCGCAGGTGATCCGCCCGGCGTCCGGGTTCGTGCAGAATTGCAACGACAACCCCGGCTACTGCGGCGCGGACGATATGCAAGTTGGCCCGCCATATCCCGACTTTCTCGCCCCGAATGTTCGCACCCTGCGCGGCGACCAGATGCGCGGGATGCTGGAATCGGAAACTGCGCTGACGTCGGAGCGGGCGATGGCGATGGCAACCGATTGCACCGACCTGAACGCAAGGCGGGAGTTGCTGGCTTTGATCAGTGTCAGTGGTCTTTCTCATCACGACCCGCGTTCGGAAGTGGCGGTCGATTGCGTCAACCTTTTCGGCGAGTGGCTGAACAACCACGACTGCAAACTCACCGCCGATGCGGTCGGTGCG
>JAYULM010000359.1:0-9235 GCA_043763605.1 Armatimonadota bacterium
TCTTACTCCCCCTCTCCGGCACGGAGAGGGGTACCCAGAGGGTGCCCAGGGGTGAGGTTCCGGGGCAACCGCGTAACTCCTATATGGTAAAATAATGGCAGGGGAGCAAGATGGCAGACTTGACCGCGACACAACCTGCGATGACCGATGCCGCCTACGAGGCGATGGCGGATCAACTGATTCGGGAGATGAAACTTCTCAACGAAAAGATAGAGCGCGACCACGCAGAGACGCAACGGATTCGCGTGGAGTCCCGGCGGATACAGGAAGACTCCCGACGTATTGGGGAAGAAAATCGCGCTTTGATCGCGCGATTGGCAAAGGCATTTTAAGTGCCATGTGGGAGAAAATACTCGAATACGGCGAACAGTTGCTCACGCTCACTTCGACTCAGCAGAAACACGGGGAGGCGATCAAAGAGTTACAAACCGAACTCAAAGAAGTGCGTGAGGAAGTGCGCGCCCTGCGGCAAGAGGTGAGCGATTTGGCGCGACTCGTCGAGCGGGTCATCTTCGAGGTTCAGAAAGACCGAGAGGCGGCGCAACGGGATCGCGAAAACCTTGTCTTGCGGCTGGAAAACGCATTACTCCGCTCTGGTAGGTCCCTTACTCAAGGGACGGAGGAAGGTTCGTCCTGACAGAAGGCTAAATGTATCGGGTTCTTGTTTTGGCGTTCCTGATGGGAAACGATGAATACGATCAACGCCGAACCGAGTATCAGCGAACTGCGGGAGGTCACGCTATGAGCAGTGGGTCATGCGTGGTTCGCGCTGGACACGCCGATCCCGTCGGACATCCCGCAACCAACGACGCTCCGGGCGCACGCGGTGGGGAAGTAGAAACAGGCAGAAACGGGCGGCTTTCCTCTCGGAAAGCCGCCCGTTTCTTGTCGTAACTTTCTTTCCGTTTTTCGCGTTATCACTTTGTCGTATGGGGGAGGCTGTCAGTGGCAATCGCACGTTGGGTCAAAACATTGGGTTGGGGGCTGGGCGCGGGAATCGTGACCTTGATCGGATTCTGTCTGCTTTCGCCGACCCTGTATACGGAGCAGTTCATCCGTGAAAGCATCGCCGAAATGCGCCGCTACAACGACCCGCTACAGGTTCCGGGCGTAGTCTACAAACGCCGCTTCGCCGATGGGTCCGCGATTGCCATCTGTATGGAACACGCGTGCTGTTCGGGGCGGGGTTACAACGCGACTGTGATCTATGACAGCGAGGGAAAGGTTTTCGTAAACACGGAGCGAATTTTCTGTGGCTACGAGGAGTTGTCGTACGATATGTCGGCGGTGCCCGCGAAATCGCTCGCCGAATTTTACACTGGTTTGCGGGATATGTCGCTGAAACCGCGTTGAAAAAGGCGCGGGGGCAGGGCGGCATCGCTTTCAGCCGCTCGCCCCCATGTCCCGACGATTAGCCCGCTAAAACGCGCCGGACTTCGCCGTCCCATGTTCCGGCGACACGCACCCCGTACTCCGCCTCGCCGCCGGTCGCATCCGGACCGGTCAGTGACGGGCGTTTACCCGTCTCGAAGCCGCCCCGCGCGACGCCGTTCTGGTCGGCGTTCACGAAATGCAGAGCGACTCCGGCGCGTTCGTGGTCGGTCGTGTTCCCGCCGGTCGCGTGCGGGGTGCCATAGCAGAAGAACAACGCGCCGCCCGCGCCGATTTCGAGTGGTACGGCTTGCGATTCCTCAGGATAGCATCGGATGTGATGGTTGCTGTCGGGGTCGCGCTCATGCGGGAATTTTCCGGCGAACGCTTCGGGGATGACGCGGAGCGTACCGTTCGCGATGGTGGCGTCGTGAACCGCCGTCCACAGCGCGGTCCCTTTCAGCGGTTCGGGGATCTGGAAGTAGGCGTTGTCCTGATGCCAGTTCGTCCCCGCGCCCTGTTTCCCCGGCTTCAAAAACACCTGATCCAGATGGAAGACGACCGGACCGCCGATGAGCTGCTCGACCGCCTCCGCTACTTTGGGCGCGAACGGCATGGCGCGGAAAAAGGTGCTGTGCGGGAACATCGGGCACAACTGCAGGTTCGCTTTTTCCTGCGACTCCGTTTTGCCGTCGCCCGCCGTGGCGACGTTGCGCAGTTTCCCCTCCGTTTTCAGCCGTTCGAGTTCGGTGCGCATCGCCGAAACCTCGTCGGCGGTCCAGAAGTCCGGCACGGCGAGATAGCCCTGCGTGCGGAAATGAACGATCTGTTCTTCGCTGAATGTCATGGTATTATTCTTTCTTTTTCGGATTGGCTGCCCGGAACCTCACCCCCCCACCCCCTCTCCTCGGAGGAGAGGGGGAGCCAGAGGGGACACGCCGCAAGCGAGACATTTCCGGTACCTTACTCCCCCTCTCCTCCGAGGAGAGGGGGCGGGGGGGTGAGGTTCCGGAAAAACTTCCTATACTCCTATTGTAAACGGACTTCGTGTCAGTGCCAATTGCAGACGAACACCGTTTCTGGTATTTTTTCACCATGAGAACCGGATTTGCACATACGGATACCGTACCGGAGACGATTCCGCTGGGCGACGTGCCGCTATTAACGGTGCCGGTGTCCGAGCTACCGCAGATTGATTGGATCAGTCTCGGACAGCACGGGCGGTATGCGCGCGAGGATTACCGGTTGCCTGAGTCGTGGTGTCTGCACCTGTACCGCTGGAGCGGCGCGCTCCGCGTCGGGGGGATCACGCTCCCGGTGTCGCCGGGCTATTTGAGCATCGTGCCGCCGAACCAACCGCTTTCCCATTTTTTCCGCACCGGCGACCCGCCCGCCGTGCATCTGTCGTGCGGGTTCCGTCTCGCGGCGGTCGGCGCGACGCCGGAGGTGATTCTACCGATGATGGGGGATTCGGGGGAATCCTTCGGCGCGCTCAACGCCACTTGGGAAAAAGCCATCGGCGTGTTCGCCGCGACGCCGCGCCGTGCCGAAGTGTTGTTGTGGGATCTGCTCTGGCGGCTTGCGGAAGGAGCGTTAGGAGACGGCGCGGCGCACACGGAATCGCCCGGGCGGGAACCGGCGGCGGTGACGCGTACGCGCGAAGCCATCGAACTACGGCTTGCCGAACCGCTTCGCGTCGCCGACCTCGCCCGCGCCGTGGACCTGTCGCATAACCATCTCACCCGCCTGTTTCACGCGGCGACGGGGAAAACAGTGGTGTCCTATTTACGCGAGCGGCGCATGGAGCGTGCGACCCGCCTGCTACGCCACACAACGCTTCCAATAAAGCAGATCGCGGCGCAAGTCGGACTGGGCGACCTGCAACGCTTCAACAAAGCGGTGCGGGCGGCGACCGGAATCTCGCCGCGCGCGACCCGTGAAGGCTTAGGGGACGCACGAAACGGGTAAGTACGAATCAGTTGGAGATAAATGAGATCATGCGAAAACAGATGACACACTGTTTGCTAGCGGCGGCGGTGATTTTGATTGGGGCGGCGGTTCCGACGTTCGCGGACACGGACGACGCGGCGGAACTGTCCGCGCCCGATGTGCGCGATATCCAGCGGCGAATCGCGCCAAACGAAGTTGTGCTTAACGGCAAAACACTGTTTGCGATTCCGGTCGGTACGGGGAACCTGTCCGCGCCCGAACGCGCCGACATCATCCGGGAGCGTTTAGAGGAGATAGCGACGCATTACGTGGTCGGCTCCAGCGCGGTGACGGTGACGGCATCCGGGACCGACACGTTCGTGGTCGCGGTCGGTGGACAACCGGTCGCTACGGTAGAACCGCGCCTCGCGCGAGCGGTAGGCATGTCGGACACCGAGGCACTGGCGCAGAACTGGGCGTCCGCAATCCGCGAGAGTCTGCCGTGCCCGCGCCCCGTCACGCGGGTGGCGAAAGCAATGGCTCCGTAGGGTGAAAGTTGCTCGCATAACGAAACGCACGTTATAGTATCTACTATGAGCGAGGAGCGAACGTTGACCCCGGCAGAGCGCAAGGCGTGGCGCGAGTTATACCGGATGCATGGGCTGGTCACGCATCGCATCGAAAACGATCTGCACGCTGCCGGGGTGGGCTCGCTTTCCGATTACGCGGTTCTGTACGCTTTATATGAGGCACCCGACCGCCGCGTCCGCCTTGCCGAGTTGGCTGAAAACGCGATGTTATCGCGTAGCGGGTTGACCCGCCTTGTGGATCGCCTCGAATCGAACGGTTATCTGAAACGGGAACCGTACCCCGACGACAAGCGCGGCACCCTCGCCGTTCTCACCGACGCCGGTGTCGAGGAGATGCGACGCATCTGGGCGGTCTATTCGGCAGGAATTTCTCGCTACTTCGCCGCGCAAATCACCGAATCGGAAGCGGAAACGATCACCGCCGTGTTCCGCCGCGTAGTCGGCGCGCTATCCGATTGAATATGCCGGGCGATCCTGCCCGGCTCTAACTCGCGCGACGCAGGAGTGACGCACCGGTCATTTCCGGCGGTTGGGGAATGTTCATCAGTTCCAAGACCGTCGGCGCGACATCGCAGAGTGCGCCCCCGCTTTGCAGGGCTATCTCCGGCGCGGCACCGACCAGGATAATCGGCACCGGAAACAGCGTGTGCGCGGTATGCGGGGTTCCGTCCTCGTAATTTATCATCTGTTCCGCGTTGCCGTGGTCGGCGATAATCACGGCTTGCCCGCCTGCCCCGGCGAGCGTTTCCAGAATCGTGTTGAGGCAACCGTCTACCGTCTCGACCGCCCGGACCGCCGCTTCCAGAACGCCGGTGTGCCCGACCATATCGCAGTTGGCGAAGTTGACCACGATCAGATCGAAGTCCCCGGAAGTAATCGCCTCGACCACGACCGCCATGACTTCCGGCGCGCTCATTTCCGGCTTCTCGTCATACGTGCGCACCTCGCGGGGCGACGGGACGAGACGCCGCTCTTCCTCCGGGTAGGGCGTTTCCCCGCCGCCGTTGAAAAAATACGTCACGTGCGGGTACTTCTCGCTTTCCGCGACGCGCAATTGATGTAGCCCCTGTCGCGCGATGACTTCGCCGAGATGGTTGTTGATCGTCAGTTCCGGGAACAAGTACGGCAGGTTGAAGGTCGGGTCATACTCGGTGAACGTCAGTGCCCGGGCGGGCGGGAAAGGTACCGTTTCCCGCGCGAACCCGTCGAACTCCTCCACGCACAACGCCCGCACGATCTGGCGCGCCCGGTCGGTGCGGAAGTTCCAGAACAGGATGCCGTCCCCCGCCGCCGCGCCGCTGTAATCGAAGACAGCGGGTTCGATAAACTCGTCGGTCGTTCCGTCCCGGTACGATCCCTCGATCCACGCGACGGGGTCGGCGGCGGTGTGCCTTTTTCCGTGAACGATGGCGTCGAAGCCGCGTTGGGTGCGCTCCCAGCGGTTGTCCCGGTCCATCGTATAGAAGCGTCCGGAAACGGTCGCGATCCGGCAACGTTCCGGGTCGGGGAGGGAGGCGAGGGTTTGTTTCAGTTCGGCGACCTGTTGCGCGGCGAGTTGGGGGGAGGTGTCCCGCCCGTCGGTGATGAGATGCAGATAGATGGTGCCGGGAAAGTCTTCCGTGACGCGGCGGAGCAGGAGTGTCAGGTGTTCCTGGTGGGAATGGACGCCGCCGTCGCTGAAAAGCCCGACCAGATGCAGAGCCGACGCGTCGCGCGTGTTCTCGCGAAACGCCTGGTAAACGGGGGATTGGGCGAGAAAATCGCCCTGTAAGGCGCGGTTGATGCGTAGCAACCACTGCTCGACGACGCGCCCCGCGCCGATATTCAGGTGCCCGACCTCGGAGTTGCCCATCTGTCCCTCCGGCAAGCCTACCCGCTCGCCGAAGGTGATCAGCGTGGCGTTCGGTCGCTCGCGGAAGAGGCGGTCCAGGCAGGGCGTTTCCGCCTGCGCGACAGCGTTGCCGACCGGGTTCGGGTTGAGTCCCAGCCCGTCGAGGATACAAAGTAGCGTGGTTTTTCGGTTCAGCATATCGTTGGATTGTTCGGTCGCAGGGGGCGGCATTCCTTCTGTGCCAGCCTTGTAAACTGTATCATAGTCCTGCACTCTTGTTTAGAAGCAAAGAATGAAACGGCGAATGGCACACTATCTACGCCTTCACGAACCTCTCAGGTAACGGTTGCAGTAACTATATGTGGAGCGAATCGCCGGAGGTTAAAGGGATTGGCGAACGGGACTGGTAAGGCGGACAGGTTGTGGCGGTAGGTCTTTGACCTTGAGTTGGACGATAACCTTTTCACACTCTGTAGCGTCGTTCGCGATCCCAATCACGTTTCCGTAAGGACCAACAACTATACAGCCGGGATATTTGGTGATCCCCAAGCCACGTAGAAAAGAGTCCTCGCCTTCAAGTGCATCACAGTCGACGTAAACCGACCGAAATATCGGATAGCCGTGAATGAGCTCGGGAATCTTTCTCCACAGTGCCTTACATGGTCCGCAGGTTGAAGTAGAGAAGATTAGGATGGTGCAAAAACCTTCATGAGAGAGGGAGGATAGACTGACTGGACCCGACAGCATCACACGACTTAGTTGATTGCTTGCGGCATCTATATTCGCTATTGATTTGGGAGTGACTGCGGTAGCGGGCGGAACACTAGCTGATCCTTCGCTGGTGAACGGAACAGCCTGCTTGTTGGGTGAGAGTGTTCGCGAAGGCTTTCGCATCACCTCAAAAATAACTATGCACATCAGACAAAGGATAAACACGATCCTTGATGCAATACGGGAGTAATTCATGTAGTTGCCTCAGCAATTTTTTGTCATGGCGACAACGTTTCTCTGTCGTTGCGCTATCGATTAAGCAGGTAGCAAACTGCTTGCACCCGGCGGAAGAGCCTCGTGAAGCCTTCTGTACAGGGCGAGACACGAACATTTACTGCCACTTGCCTCGCCCCTAGAACATCATTGAACGATAGTCACAGGGACATCTTTGCCGCATGGAGCTGTTTCACGGCACTTGGGAATGGGATTGGAGTGACCTGCATGAAGCGTCAGCACGTCAGTGGTGGCGTGTTCATCCCTTAGCCAAACGACCAGTTCTGCTTTAGAGATGTCACCAGGGTTGATGAACTCTTGCGCCATTATCCAGACCTTACACCCGTCGTGTCCACATTCACGGAACTCAGTGTGGTTGCAGGGGTAGCGGTCGCACTGATCATCCGCCAAGAGAAAGTCGATAACTTCTGAGCGAACACGGTAAGTTTCCTTACTCAAGGGGTTGTAAAGCAAGTTGTAGTGGCTGTACGCGTCGTTGAGTTGCATCAGCAGGAAACGCTTGGACGAGGGCGACTTAACAGCAGTGACAGGAGTTTGAAATTTCGTGTTGCGATCAGCGACAGCTGTCCCAAAACTACCTGTCAGATTTTCCTCTTTTACCTTGTAGCTATGTTCCTGCTTTGTGCTTGACGGCATCTGCCCTGCGGCATAGGCGAAGCTACCCACAGCTGCGGTAGTGCCTAACAAGTTGAGAACAAGCGATAATGTTTCAGCGACAGAAGACGCGAACACCGCAGGAAGTGTTGCACCTGCCGCAGCACATCCAGCGAAAGAACTCCACGTTCCAGCGAGTGCAAGGCTTGAAGTTGCTTGTAGCAACTGACGACGTGTCTGTAGCGACATCTTGAGGCTCCTTTCACAAACAACCGCTTCCAAACCTTTGGTCATCCTAGTTTAGAAGACTTAAGCGACCCGACGTACATCAGACCCGTATTATGCCAACTAGGTTGCGCCGAGTACAAAACTATTTGAGATAGTCTTAGGCGTAAGAAACTGCCGTGTACTTACGCAGATGTCATACTTGGTAGAGACCACCTACGACCCGAACCGGAACGACTCCGCGCCCTGTGCCGCCGCCGTCGGGAGCAGGCTCGGTTCGCGCCCGAAGCGGGCTTTGTAGCCTTCGGTCAGTGCGGCGCAAAGCGACTCGGTCACTTCGGGGCGATGGATTATCACCGCGCAACCGCCCCAACCGCCCCCGGATAGTTTCGCGCCGTGTACGCCGTCGTGTTTGGCGGCGATCTCGGTGAGCGTGTCTACTTCGTCGCAGGAGTTCTCGAAGAAGCGCATGCACGACTCGTGCGTGTGCGACATCAGTTCGCCGAACGCCGCGATGTTGCCGGTGTCCAGTGCCTCCGCGCCCATTTCGACGCGGCGGTTTTCATAGATGATATGCCGGGCACGTTTCTCCAAGATCGGGTCGAGGTCGGACGCGTACCCTTCCAGCATTTCTGGCGTCACGTCGCGCAGGGTGCGGATGTTTTTCGTCGGCTCCTTGTCCGCGAACCACGCCGCCGCCGCCTCGCACTGCGCCCGCCGCTCGGAATAACCGCCGCCCGCCGCGAGCGCGTGCTTGACGCCGGAGTCGGCGATCAGGATACGCGCCTCGCTCGTCGGGAGCGTCACGGCACGCCACGCCAACGTCCGGCAGTCGAGGAACAGGGCGTTGCCTTCGCGCCCGAACACGGAGGAGAACTGGTCGAGCAGTCCGACCGGCGCGCCGACGAACTCGTTTTCGGCGCGCCGGGCGAGTTTGGCGAGTCCCATCGGGTCGCCCGCGATGGGATGCGGGTGCAGATTCAGGAGCAGTTGCGCGGTGCTGACGAGTAGTGCGGCGGACGAGGAAACGCCCGCGCCGGTCGGGATGTCGGACGCGATCATGGCGTCGAACCCGCCGACATTCGCCCCGACCCTGCCCAGTTGATCGACGATGCCTTTGACGTAGTCGCTCCACAGTGCCTGCGGGTCGCGCTCCGGCTTCTGGGGGTCGAAGGTGGCCGTGCCCGCGTGCTCCAGTGACGCGACGCGGGCGACCGGAACCTCGCGCGTGCACCCGGCGATGGCGATTCCCCGGTCAATCGCGGCGGTGAGTACGAAGCCTTCGTTGTAATCCGTGTGGTTGCCCAGCAGTTCGACGCGCCCGGGGGCGACTCCGACTGCTTCCGGCTCCGGTCCGAACCGCTCGATAAACGCCTGCCGCGCCTGTTCGATCAAGTTGGCGCGGCGGTTCGCGCTGTTGCTATAGAAGATACTCATTATGGGACAAAATGGTAACAAGTCGTGGTCGGTATGTCAAGTCGGTGGTTAGTGGTTGGTGGTCGGTGGTCGGTGGTCGGTAGTCATCGGTTCCACCGTCCGTTGTTCACCGGTCATGGGTTGCGATCATCGGTTGCGATCATCGGTTTCACCGACGTCTATAGGTGGCTTCGCCACCGAGCGTCCTCCGGACGCGCCGAATACGTCTCGTTGTCGCGGTCGCCGAACGATACCGATATGCCCGCGTCCGGAG
>JAYULM010000360.1:0-9233 GCA_043763605.1 Armatimonadota bacterium
CGAAGCAGTAACGGAACAAGGAGCACCGCAGGTACAACGATCCAACGTGTGGTTGGCGCCGTCCGCGCAGGACGAAAAAAGAAAAAAGCCGAACTATAGCGAACATGATTCGGTGTATAATACGTGCAACGCTATACTTCTTTGCCCTGTGAAAGCGGGCATAGTTTCGGAGAACTCCCCTGTCTGACGAGAAACGATTAGCCGCCGCCCGCCGCATATTAGAGCATGTCGCGGAGAAACTCAACGCGCACTTCTCCGTGCGTTTGTGGGACGACTCGATGGTCCCGATGGGACCGAATGTCGATCCGCGCTTCTTCATCTCCCTGCGCGGTCCCGGCGTCCTCGGCACGTTGCTACGGAACCCGTCGCTCGAAACATTGTTGACGCACTACGCGTCCGGCGACATCGACTTCCACGGCGGCGACCTGATGGCGTTCGGCGAAGTCGCCCGCATGAGTGGGCGACTTCGAACCCGCGACCTGGACAAAGGCTTGTTACTGCGCGAGGCGGCGGCATTGTTTTTCGCGCCGAAGGACAAAGCCGATCTCAAGCACGGCTTCACGGAAGACGAAACGGGCTTGGACAATTCGCGCCGGGACAATAAATCGTTCATCCAGTTCCACTACGACGTTTCCAACGAGTTTTACCAGTTGTTCCTGGACCCGGAAATGCAGTATTCGTGCGCGTATTTCACCGACTGGGAGAACACGTTGGAGCAGGCGCAACAGAACAAACTCGAAATGATCTGCCGCAAACTGCGCCTCGCGCCGGGCGAGAAGATGCTCGACATCGGGTGCGGTTGGGGCGGGCTGATCTGCTACGCGGCGAAAAACTTCGGCGTCCACGCGCACGGCGTCACGCTCTCGCAGACGCAACACGACTTCGCGCAGGCGAAGATCAAGCGGCTCGGCTTGGAAGACCGCGTCACCGTGGAGTTGAAAGACTATACGCTCGTTGACGGTACGTACGACAAAATCTCCAGCGTCGGCATGTTCGAGCATGTCGGCATCGCCAACCTGCCGACGTACTCCCGAAAAGTGTTCGATCTGCTCCGCGACCGGGGCATTTTCCTGAATCACGGCATCACACGTAAGGCGAAATCCGACAAGCGCGACTTTAACAAGATCACGCCCGAAAAGCGGCTGATCCTGAAATACATCTTCCCCGGCTCCGAATTAGACCACGTCGGGCACGTCCAGGAGTGTATGGAAGCGGGCGGTTTCGAGATCGCCGATGTCGAAGGGTGGCGTTGGCACTACGGCTTGACCTCGCGCTACTGGTGCGAGCGGCTATCGGCGCGGCAGGACGAAGCCATCGCGCTGGTCGGGCGGGAGCGGTACCGGATGTGGGTCGCGTACCTCGCGGCGGTGTCGTTTAACTTCGCCGACGGACCGCTCCGCCTGTATCAGATCGTGGCGACGAAGCACGGCGCGAAGGGGTCGTCCGGGATGCCGCCGACCCGACGCCATTTGTACGACAAGCGGTTCCCGGGTGAGCAGTAGGCGATCCTAATCGGGGGCGTCTGCCGCCGTATGTCCCCGAAACGTTCGGCGTGGGCGCGGTTTGCGTAGCGTGACGATTTCGCCGACCTCGCTGACGAAGCGTAGTTCATAGCCGCGAAACAGGAGCATTCCCATTAGTGGTTTGCCTTCGATGGAAAGCACGGGAATAGTCTTCTGCTCACCATCCCATAGAATCGTGCCGCCGTAGTAAGCGGATTCCAGCCCGGTGTTTCCGGCTACAGTCACACCGGCGGGAATCAGATACGGCATCCCCAGGCGCAGAATCAAGGCAATGGGGAGTGCCAGTCGGTCGTCAAAGCCTGTGTCAAGAGTCACTGTGATGGCAACGGGTTGTTTGTCAGCACCGATCAGTGTCAGCGGAATTTCGATTCCGAAGTCTTCGTTAACCCTGCCTTCGATCACCGCTTTACCTGCAAGTAGCCGAACCGGGCGGCGGTCGGATACCCGATTTTAACGGCGAAGGGTTCCGCATCTGGTAATCTTGCTTTCAATGCCTCCACGGCTATCAAGATGTCGTCACCTACTTCATACTGGCTGGTTCGGACATCGATGGCGAGCATTTTCCCCTTGTTGCGGGGGTCCGCTTCCACGGTGGCGCGAACGTCCTTTTCGTACCGTTCTTTGCCGAGACGGATGATCTCGCGTCGCGTCTCTTCATCCGGTTGATTCATCGGTTTGCCTCCTGCAGTCATTTTACCGCGCCCACGCGAAAAAACGCCCTGCAGTTTTCGACGCCGTGCAGGAGGCGGGGATGTCCCATCCTCCGGTGGAAGCCTTCGGCTTGGTAATCCTGCGGATTAAGAGATCGGTTCGGTCCGCAGTGGCACGCCCCGTGTCGTTCTTCTAATCCGCAGGATTACCAAGCCGAAGGCTTCCACCGGAGGATGGGACATCCCCGACCCGGCGCGCGAGCAAAAGGCACATGTCGTCGGCGCGTTTGCCGCCCGCGAAGGCGACCGCCCGCGCGACCGCCGCCACCGCCGCCGTCGCAAGAGGGACGGACGCCGCCGCGGCGAGTGCCGCCGCCAGACCCTCCGCGCCGAAGAACTCGCGCCCCCGGCGTGCTTCCGTGACGCCGTCTGTGAAAAGGGCGAGCAGGTCGCCCTCGGCGAGCGCGAACGAGACCGCGTCGTAGGGGACGCCGGGTGTCACACCGCTCAGCGGTCCGCTCACCGCCACTTCTTCCGCCGCGCCCCCCGTGCGCAGGATGAGCGGTGGCTCCATGCCCGCCGATGCGCAGACCGCCGCGCCGGTGCACGGGTCCAGCACGACGACCAGCACGGCGATATAGGCGTTCTCGGCGCGGCCGTCGAGCCGCTGACCGGCGCAAGCGAGGTTGTTCAGGCGGGCGAGTGCAGCGGCGGGGTCGGGGTTCTCGCGCAGGAACGCACGCAGGGCGTACTTGACCTCCGCCGTATGCTGGGCGGCGATCAGCCCTTTCCCGGTGGCGTCGCCGACCACGAGTGCCGTGCGTGGCGCGTCACCCGGCGCGTCGCCGTCGAGCGGGAAGGCGTCGTAAAAGTCGCCGCCAATCAGTGCCTCGTCCCAGGCGGCTTGATACTCCGTGGCGACCTCCACGCCCGCGAGCCGCTTCGGGTCGGGCGCGACGAGCAGGGAGCGTTGCAACGTTTCGGCGATGCGTTCGTTCTTGCGTGCCTCTTCCTCGCGCTCGCGGCGCAGGCGGGCGTTCTCGGCGGCGAGCCACGCCCGCTCGGCGACGGCTTCGATAATCCCTATTTCGTCCGCGTCCCAGTCACGGGGGCGGTCGTCGTGGACGCTGAATAGACCGACACAACGGCTGTCGCGCATCATAGGGCAGGCAACGAAAGCCCGGACGCCCAACGCGGCGTACGCGGCACGCGTTTCGGCGTCGGGCAGGCGGACGTCGGACCCCGTGTCGCTCACGGCGACGGTACGCCCGGACAGCACCGCATCCTGAAGGAACGCGCCGAGGGCGGACAGCGAGTATTCAACGGCGGGGATCGGCGGCACGCTCGCATCCCGTTGCCACTCGCGCCCCGGCTTGATGACGCCGGTAGCACTGTTTACGGAGCGAACCCCGCAACGGGCGGCACCGAGGAACGCACCGGCGGCACGAACCGCCTCGCCCAGCGGGGCGTCGGGGTCGTCGCCCCCTTCCAGCGCGTATAGCCGGTCGGACAGGTCCGAAAGGAACCTTTGCCGCCGCTCGGCTTTGATGCGCGCGGTCACGTCGGTCTGCGCGACCACGCCCGCGATTACCCGCCCCGCATCGTCAAGTACCGGGGCGGCGGTGTTGACGATGAACCGTCGCTCCGAACTATCGAACCGCTCGATCTCCACCGTTTCGCCAGCCACGACCTCGCAGTGCAGGAGTGCCCGCGCCATCGCCCACTCGTCCGTCCGCAACCGCTGGCCGGTGTCGGGCCACCAGCCCTTCCACTCGCCATAGCCTTCGATGCTCGCGGTATTCGTCGGGTTCGCCCCGGCGGGTAATCCCCAGAGAATCTCGTTCGCCCGATTCCATCGCACGAGACGCCCGTTCGGCTCGGCGATGATGACGCCGACCGGGAGCGCGTCGAGCACGGCGTCGAGCAGGACGCGGCTACGCTCCGTCTCCTGCTCGGCGAGTCGCCGGTCGTGGATGTCGATTACCGACCCGATGAACCCCCAAAACTCGCCGGTCGGACCGACCCGGGGGCGACCCGCGTCTATCGCCCAGCGGTACGAGCCGTCCGCCGTGCGCAACCGGTACTCCAGGCGGAACGGCTCACGACGTTCGGCGGCTTCCAGAAAGGTCCGCCCGGCGCGTTCCCGGTCGTCGGGGTGCGTCGCCAGCGTCCACCCCATCCCTTCCGCTTCGTCCTCGGTCTGACCGGTGTGCTCATACCAGCCCCGGCTCAGGAAGGTACAGTCGTGCGCGGCGTCGGTGATCCAGAGCATCGCGGGCGCGGTGTCGGCGATCTCGCGGAACTGCGCCTCGCTCTCGCGGAGCATCGTTTCGGTACGCTTGCGCTCCGTGATGTCATTGAAGAGAATCGCCACACGCCGTTCTTCGGGTTTCCCGACGCGCTGAGCGTACACATCGAACCAGCGGTCCATTGCCGGGGCGTGGTTCTCGATGCGCACTGGTTCGCCGGTCCGCGCGACGCCGCCGTAGATGCGAAACCAGGATTCGTCGAGGTCGGGGACGAGTTCAAGCACCCGCCTGCCGACCGCGCCCGCCAGCCCGGTGTGCCGCTCGAACGCCGGGTTGGTTTCGAGGAAGCGGTAGTCGGATGGCTGATCCTGTTCGTCGAAGAGGACTTCGATCACGCAGAATCCCTCATCTACCGATTCGAAAAGGGTCCGGTATCGGGCTTCGCTTTCGGCGAGGGCGACTTCGGCGCGGCGGCGTTCCGACAGATCGGCGAACGACACTGCGAAACCGTCCCCGACCTTCGCCGCCGTGACGCGCAAATACACGTCCACACCGTCGTGCGCGTAGGTGAACTCGTTGTGCCACGGCTCGCCGGTCTCCACCACGCGCACATAAGCGTCGTACAGCCCGTCCGTCCTGTTGCCGGGCATCTCGGCGAGCAGGTGCCTGCCGACGAATTCCTCGCGCGGACGCCCGACGATGCGTGCCGCCGCCGCGTTCACATACGTCCAGCGGAAGTCCGTGATCGCGCCACTGTCTGAACTGCGAACACTTTCCAGCACCATGAAGCCATCGGGCGAGGTTTCTTGCACCGCACGGAACCGCTCCTCACTTTGGGAGAGTGCCCCCAGGGTTTCCCGCAACCGCTGGTTCGCGTCCTGCATTTCGTGGGCACGCCCGAACAGTTCCGACGCGATGCGCGCCGTCGCGTCCGGGATGCCCACGCCCGCCTCCGAACCGGTCGCGGCGATCTGCCCGCGCACGTATTCGGTCACGTCCTCGACACGGTGAATGATGTAGGCGAGAGTACCCTCTTCGTCCGATACGGGCGAGTTGACCGGACTCCACCACCGCTCCTCGAACCCGCCGTCCGGGGTGCGGATGGCGTACTTCTGGGGTGCCATCGTGTGCGGCGCACGGGTGGCGAGCACCGTTTCGAGCGACGCCTTCAGGTTTCGCGCCCCGTCCGCCGCCGGGTCATCGGGGTCATCCGGGAACGTCTCGAACATGCCCCTTCCCAAAATGTCGTCGCGGCGGGTCCGGGTGGCGGCGCAGTAGGCGTCGCTCGCGGCGGCGATGGTGAACCGGGGGGCGTCGGGTCGTAGTACCAGGTACAAACCGGGGGCGGACTCGAACAAGGCGCGAAATTCCCGTTCGCTCCGGCGCAGACGCTCCTCGGCGTGTTTGCGCTCGGAAATGTCGCGATAAAAAAGGTTGATACCGCCGGTGTTCCCATCCGGGTAGACACTGATGGCTAGCCACACGTCGTACTCGCCCGCGACGTAATAGCGGTGCTCGAAGTGCGCGGGGGTGCGCTCGCGCATCACGCGCCGAAACTCGTCTTCAAGGCTGGTGCCGATGGATGCGGGCCACTCGTCCCAATGGATTTTACCCACGAACGCCGCCGCAGGTTTGTTGTTGATGCGTTCCGCCGCTGCGTTCGCCCGCAGGATGCGCCAGTCGAGACCGAGCGCGACGAAGGCGTCCGCCATGCCTTCCAGTATGTCGGAAACGAGGAGACTATCTGTAGCACCGCGCCGGGTGCCGGAACGGACGGAGCGGTCGGGGTCCGCTCCGTTGCCCGTATCGAGGGGGGCGTAACTGTGGGACGCGACGGTTCCCGCCGATTCTTCCGGGTGTTCTATTGATGGCACTACTTCTGAATTCTCCACGCGTCGCCGAAACGCTCGTCGGTAGCCTCTCTACCCGGCATTGTACCATTTCTCCCGCTTCTTTCCGAGGCTCACGGCGGGCTTTCCAGGGCAAGTGCCTCTAATTGTTTCCGGTCCGCCGGTTCGTCGGGTGTTGGGTGTTGGGTGTTGGGTCGTCGGGTCGTCGGGTCGTCGGGTCGGACGGCGAGCCGTTCCGCTATGCGCCTTCGGCGGACGCTCTGCGAGCGGGGACACAGGCGGCGAGACGCTTCCCAAACCCGAAGGGTTCCCGCCGAATCGCGTAAATCGGCGGAGCCGATTTCGCTTCGCGCATAGCGGAACGGCTCGCCGTCCGACCCGACGACCCGACGACCCGACACCCAACGACCCATCGCCGGATTTTTCGCCCCGAAACGACGTGGCACCCCGGCGAACAGTCGCCGGGGTGCCACGCGCGGGGTTTTGCAGGGATCGAACTATGAAACCGTCTTCGCCGCCGTCTCCGTGCCGCCGGAAAGTTTGACGGCTTTCCAGCCCGCGAGGTTCGCGATCACGAACGCCGCGCCCATGTTCATCAGTGTCCACGGGGTACCCGCGTCACCGAACGCGTAGGATGTGAACGGGTGCAGGTCGTTGTGCCAGCCCGCCCACAGGTTGACAGCGACGCCGAGCGCGAACGCCCCCGACATCTTCGCCGCGCCGAGGCTCTTGCGGGCACCGAAGTACGCCGCCGCCGGGAGGATCGCCGAGAACGTCAGCAGGTTCCACGGTGAGTTCGCGCCGAAAACATCGCCCGCGACATCCGCCCCGAAGAAGCCGACGCCGAGTGCGCCCGCCATGCCCGCGCGGGTCCAGAACGAGCGGCGCGGTCCGATTGCCATCAGCAGGAACGCCCCGCCGAAGAGCAGGATATGCCGCAATTTGACGCCCTCTACCGCAGTTGCCATCGACACCGCGCCGGACGCCGACAGGATGCCCGCGCCGTACTTGTTCGGTTCGCCGTTCGGCATTGCTGATTTGGTCAGGATGTCACGCACCCGCGCCGGGTCGGTCACGCCCTGCGAGACGACGAGCGCGGCGACGGCGGCGGCGTGCGGGGACGCCATCGACGTTCCCTGGAACGCGTAATAGTCGTCGCCCTTCGCGCGGTCGCCCTTGCCGGTCATTACCGTGTTTTGCAGGATACCGTCCGCAGCGTTACCCGACTCCATCATGTCGCCGCCCGGAGCCGCGAGGGCGACCTGCTTGCCGTACGACGAGTAGGTCGCGATCTTGCCGCTCGGTCCGACCGACGAAATCGCGATACATTCGGGGAACGCCGCCGGGTAGCCGACCGGTTCGCCGAAGCCGTTGCCCGCCGCACAGACGATGACCACGCCTTTTTTGACCGCGTACTGGCACGCCTTCTGGATCACGGACGAAGGTTGGTTCGAGCCGAGGCTCATATTGATCACGTGCGCGCCCTTGTCGGCGGCGTAACGGATCGCATCGGCGATGTCGGAAGAAGACCCGGAGCCGCTCGCTGAAAGAACCTTGATCGGCATGATCGTCGCTTCGTAGGCGAGACCGGCGACGCCTTCGCTGTTGTTGGTGCTTTCGGCAATCGTCCCGGCGACGTGCGTTCCATGCCCGTGGTCGTCGAACGGGTCGCCGTCTTTGTTGACGAAGTCGTAGCCCTTAACGAACGTCGTGGTGTTAAAGTCCTTGCACTGCTTACCTTTCTTCGTGGACTCGGCGGCGACGCCGGTATCGATGACGGCTACGATGGCACCCTTGCCCTTGGTCTTCTTCCACGCGTCTTCCGCGCCGACCATCTTGAAGTTCCACTGCTGGTCGTACATCGGGTCGTTCGGGCGAGTGCCGCCACCGGGCTTGTTGATTTCCGGGGACGATGTCGCGACGTTACCGGCGCGTACCGGCTCGAACATCCAGCGTCCGCTGTTGTCTACCGCGAAGGAGCGGTTCTCGATGTGAAGCACATAAGGTTCGTCAGAGATTCTGTATGGTTTCTCGGTGACGAGGGAAAGGTATTTGCTACGGTCCACCGGGTAATCCGCTTGTGTAGCAGCCTCTTCCGCCTGCGCCTTTGCCGTGTCTACGCTCCGGCGGGACGCTTCGGCGACGGCGACGGCTTGCATCTCGATGCTGTCCTGCGCGGACATTTCGGGGATGCGGAGGGTCATCTCTTCCTCGGCGACTTCGACGCGACCGTCGCCCGCGAGGCGTGACAGCGCGGTCTGCGCGGCGGCGGCACTCGGGAGCGTCGCCACCATCATCTTGTCGTCCACGGCGTACGGCGATGCGTACTCCAGATCGGCACCGATGCGCCGCTCGATGGCTTCGATGGTGCCGACGGAAACGTTATCCTGTAGGTCTACCACAATCGTGGTCGGTTGGTCGGTGTTGCCGTTTGCAACCGTGCTGACCACGGGGAACGAGTTCGCCGCGCCATCCTGTTGTTGCCACACCGCGACGAGCGGGAGGGAGGTCGCTCCGACCGCCGCCATTCCCAGCATCGCCCACGCCATCTTTCCGAGGTCGCTTTTCTTGATTCTCATTGGTGTTGCTATCCGCCTCCTACTTTCCGTTGCCGTTCGCCGAATCGATCTTGAGTTGGGGGTTCCGCTCTAAAATATACTCGTAGCGGTCCTTGAGTTTGGGGGACATTTCGTCGAAGAGCGGGTTCCCGCCCGCGTACGCGGTGTCCGGCGCGTCGCCGTACTGGTTGCGTCCGTTAGACTTCACCCACTCGTCAATCTTACGTTTTTGTTCGTCGCTGATCGCCATGATGTCGCTGATTCCCCCGTGTGAAATGGTGACAGACACGTCCCGAACGAACGCTCCTGCCCGTAACCGTATTATACGGCAAATCGGCGCGGCGGCGTTCCTGGTTTTTCGGCGGTCGGACGGTGAACCGTTCCGCTATGCGCCTTCGGCGGA
>JAYULM010000361.1:0-9175 GCA_043763605.1 Armatimonadota bacterium
CTCGGAAGGGGAGAAAGGGGAACCCGGAGGCGTCAACGCTACGCCGGACGAGGAACGCGGAAGCATCTCAACTCCGCCCTCCGGTCCCCCTTTCTCCCCTTCCGAGGGGGGAAAGGGGTTAGGGGATAGGGGGGACTCTGACGCCGCAACACGCGTCATCTGCAAATACGTCTCTAACGCGGACCAGCGATATTCGTTCAGCGAACCCATTTCGGCGTTTTCCGGAACCTTGCCAACGTTCCCTTGAACGATGGCAATGCGGCGAGTTTCATAGCCCGGGCGTTCCGCCTCATGTTTAACCGTCGTGCTCAACAAAAGGAACTCTCCGCTGATGTATAGAGCCATTGGCACATACACTGCAGAGCCGCCGAGCCAGCGAAAGGCAAACTTGTCGCGCAGTTGGCGAGTTTGATAGGCTTCCACCAATAACCCGTTTACCAGAGCGATGGCAAACGACAAGCCCCATTGCCCGGTCACGGAGACGATCTGCACCATTGCCAGAACGGGCACCTGCGTCGCCGCGAGAGGGAACCAGGGGAATGCCATCTCGCCGAGCGTCCGTGCATATTCCAGGCACGTCCACAGCGCGGCAAAAACAACCGGGCGCGCCCATGTCGGCAGACGAAAGAGGAGCGGTGCGGCTATCGCGCCGAAGATCGCGAACGCGCCCGATTCAAAAACGGCGACGCCGATCCAAGGGACCGCGCCGAGTTTGATCATCCAGTAGACGCCGACGAGGTGTAGCGTCAGCCCGAACCAGAACCCGGCGACGAAACCCGTTCGCGGGTTGCCGTTCGCGCGTAGCAAGACGTAATACAGTGGGACGAGCGCGAGCCACGCCAGCCACCACGCGGAGGCGAACGGGAAGCAGAAGGCGAGCAGGACGGCAGAGAGTGCGGGGAGTAGGATCGTGCCCCCCCTATCCCCCCCGCCCCCTTTCCCCCCTCGGAAGGGGAGAAAGGGGGAGCCAGAGGGCGCACCTGGAAGCAAATCGTTCCCGGTATCAGGCTCCCCCTTTCTCCCCTTCCGAGGGGGGAAAGGGGGCGGGGGGGATAGGGGGGACTCGCTTACGGAATCCAATTGTCCCCCGTGGTCAGTTTGGCACAGGCGCGGGCAAGCAATTCGGCGGCGTTGTCGGCGTCGGAGAGCGCGATTGTCTCGCAGGGCGTGTGCATATAGCGGAGCGGGACGTCGACGAGTCCCGTGGTCACACCGGCGCGGGAAATCTGGATCGCGTTCGCGTCGGTCCCCGTGCCGTTCGGCGCGATAGAGAGTTGGTACGGGATTTCGGCGTCGGTCGCGGTCTTGACCAGGAAATCGGCTAACTTGCGGTTAGCGTTCGCGCCGCGCAAAATGCCGGGACCTTTACCCAGTTTCAGTTCGGATACCTTGCGCTTGTCCATCGACGGGTAGTCGGTCGCGAAGGACACGTCCACCGCGATCCCGATGTGCGGATCGATACCGAAGGCGGCGGTTCGGGCACCACGCAACCCGATCTCTTCCTGCACACTCGCCACCGCAAAGACGCCGACCTGCGGGTTGAGTTCTTTTACGCGGCGCAATGCCTCGGCAACGACCCAGGCACCGATCCGGTTGTCGAGGGCGCGGGCGGCGATGCGGTCGCCGAGGAGTTGCTGGAACCCGACGCTGTACGTGACGCAGTCGCCGATCTGGACGCCCGCCGCCGCGACTTCGTCCTTGCCGCCGGTGACGCCGAGGTCGATCCACAGGTCGTGTATTTCGACTTTGCCTTTATCGCGCTCCTCGGGCGTGAGCAGATGGACCGGTTTTTTGCCGATCACGCCGAAAACGGGACCGCCCGACGAATGCACCGTGACGCGCTGTCCGACGATGACCACCGTATCGTGGCCGCCAATCGGTCGGAAATACAGATAGCCCTCGTCGGAAATGTGATGGATCAGAAAGCCGATCTCGTCGATGTGACCGGATAGCATGACCCGGACTTCTGCGTCGGGGTTGACGGCGGCGATGACATTGCCGTGGCGGTCGGTTTCGACCGAGTCGGCGAACGGGGCGACGTAATCGCGGAAATGTTGGGCGTTTGCTTCCTCAAAACCGGACGGGGAGGCGGTTTCCAGAAGGCGTTTTAAAAAATCGAGCGCGGAATCTGAGATCATGGATACGAAACAACTCCTACGTTTGTATATTGACCGAACCGGACGCGGGAACGGAACCGCGCCAACAAGACATTGTACCGTGCGACATTTGGATTGGGTAGCACAACCGCATGTCACACAATCCGTAGAAAACGACAGGAAACGCGAACGATGAATACAATAACTGATACGACAACACCAACCAGCGATTTATCCGAGGAATTGAGCGGGACTCTGACGCTCCTGTTGAACCGGTACCTGCAACTACTTACCGAGGACCACGGGGACTTCTGGAGCCGCCAGGAAGAGCAGACCGTACTACAGGTACGCGATGTACTGACACGTTCCGGACATGCCCCCTATCTACCGCACGAAGTGCGGGCGCATATCGATTACCCGATGTTCGGTGGGGTGCGATAGTCTCCCCGTTTGGGAGCGGCGGAATTGCGGTACAGAAACGGGTAGAGGAAAATCACGATGACACTTGTTATGGAACCGAACACCGCGCCGCTCCGAGCGGATCAAGAACTCGCCGCGTCGCTCGACGAATTGTTGCACCGGTATATCAATCTGCTCGCCGAGGAGCGGGCGGGCCCCTGGGCGAAAGCCGAGGAGGATGTGGTGCGGCGCGCCCGTACCGCGCTGACCAACGCGGGTTATGCCCCGACCCTCGGTCACGAAACCACGGCGCACCTCGATTACGCATTACTCGACGGGAGTTAGACGCCGTCCGTTTGCCAGAAAAGCGGCGCGGTTGGTATAATCGACGAAGATGCCCGCGCCGCGCCCTGCCAATGACGGCGTCCGCGCGGCATTCACAAAGGAGTTTTCGCCGTGCCAATACGCACCCGTTCCAGACGTTCATTTTTCGCTACACTGTTCGCCGCCACGCTCGCTGCGACCGTTCTCTCCGGTTGCCCCGCGCCGACCAACGATTCCACCGCCACCGGTTCGACGACTACCGGCGGCGGCGGGAAATCCCCTGCACCGGCCGTAGCCGGTGACGGCATCACTATTGCGTGGGCAGAGTGGGAACCCGCGAAGCAATTAGAGGTTCTGGCAAAAGAATTCACCGCAGAAACGAAGATTCCGGTCACAGTCCAACAGTTTCCGTGGTCCGACTTCGAAACCAAGATCAAAACCGCCTGGTCCGGTCAGTCGGCGGACTACGACCTGATCATCGGCGACTCGCAGTGGCTCGGTAAAGCAGCGACTGCCGGGCACTACGAGGACATCACCGATTGGGCGAAAGAGAATGTTACCCTCGCCGACATCACGCCCGCAGCCTTAAACTCGTACGGCGAGTACCCGGCTGGCTCAGGAAAACTGTACGCCCTGCCCGCGATGGCGGATGCCACCGTGTTCGCGTATCGCAAGGATCTGTTCGAGGACGAAGCCAATAAGACGGCTTTCGAAAAGTTGTACAAGCACCCGCTCGCGCCGCCGAAAACGTGGGAAGAGTTCGCGCATGTCGCCGAATTCTTCACGCAGGAGGACAAAAAACTGTACGGCGCGGCGTTATACTATGCACGGCAGTACGACGGCGTGACAATGGGCTTCGACCAAGTATTGTGGTCTTACGGCGGGCAACTTTCCGACGCGTCGGGGAAGAAGATCGAGGGCGTACTCAACTCCCCCGAGGGTGTCAAGGCGTTGGAGTTTTACGCCGGTTTGAAGAAATTCACGCCGCCCGGTTCGGAGAATCATTACTTTGCCGAGTGCCTGACCGCGTTCCAGGAAGGGCAGGTCGCGATGGCGCAGTCATGGTTCGCGTTCTGCCCCGATCTTGTCAACAAAGACAAAAACAAATTCGCGGATAAGACCGGCTACTTTATCGTGCCGAAAGGTCCAGCGGGACATTTCATCTCGCTCGGCGGGCAGGGCATGTCGGTTTCGATGTACAGCAAAAAGAAGGATCAGGCGAAGCAGTTCGTGAAGTGGTTCGAGTCGGAGGAAATCCAGAAGAAGTGGGCGGCACTGGGCGGGTTGACTGCGAATGCCAAGGTTGCAAAGTCGGAGGCGTTCCTGAAAGCGACGCCGTACAACGCGGTGTTCGCGGAGTCGGTCCCGCATCTGAAAGACTTCTACAACACCCCGGAATACTCGGAGTTGCTGGAACCGGCGCAGAACTACCTGAATCAGGCTGTCGCCGGAGCCATGCCCGCGAAGACCGCGCTGGACACGCTGGCGAAGGAGCAACAGAAGGTGGTTGACGAGGCAGGGAAGTAAGGGAGGGTGATCGGACGCTGAAGGGTTCCGCTGGAAGCCTTCAGCGTCCGATCACCCCTGTTGAGCGAAATCCGCCAGCACCGCCTCCGCGACGATCTTTCCTGAAAGCGTCACGAGCGGCAGTCCCCCGCCCGGGTGCGTCCCGCCTCCGACGAAATACAGTCCCCTGACCGTTTTCGAGCGGTTCGGCGGGCGCAGGAACGCCGACCGCCAGCCGTTCGACGACACACCGTACAAACTCCCCCGCCACGCCCCGTACTTTTCCTGGAACGTTCGCGGCGTCCAGACCTGCTCACAGACGATCCGCTCGCGCAAGCCGGGCAAGCCGCACCGGGTTTCTAACAGGTCGAGCACTCTTTCACGGTAATTCGCCGTCTGCTCCGGCGTCCACTGCCAATTTCCGAGTGCGGGCGGCGAAGTCATCACGAAGAGTGTGGAGTAACCTTCCGGCGCGACACCCGGTTCGGTAACGCTCTGGCAGGTGATTCCGATTACCGGATCGGCGGCGGGCACTCCTTTTGCGAAGATCGAGTCGAACTCGGCGTTCAAGTCCGCTGGTAAGAACGAATTGAAGTGAGACAGGTGCGGGAAGTCTCTCCGCGCGTCGCCGCGCACTCCGAGCAGAAGTACAAAAGCTGACGTAGACGGCGTCACATTATTTTCCTCGAACCCTTCAGGGCGTGCCACCTCCAGCCTTGTGTAAACATCCATCGGGTCGGCGTTAAATATCAGCGCACTCGCCCCCTCCTGCGGATAGTCAAACCAGACGTCATTTTCGTCCGTCATAGATTCGGCGTTGATATCCAGCCGATAGTAATTCCTGATACTATCCGTTTCTATGTCACTCTCGGTTAACATTCCATGACCGATAGATGCGGCTCTGCGATTGAGGTGGACAATCACACCGAACTTATCTGCCAGTTTCGCCAGAGCGTCAGCGTAGGTGCGCAGTCCGCCGCGCAGGTAGAACGTCCCGTCGCCCCACTGCACCCAAGCAATGATCGCGAAGATCGCCGACGCCTTGTAAGGCGACGACCCGTTGTAGAACGCGTACAGATCGAAGATTTGTCGCAGTCGCTCGTGTTTCAGGTGCTTTTTCGACAGGTCGGAAATCGTCTGCCAAGGCTTCAGTCCGATGAACTGGGTGAGTTGCCTCCACTGTGTTAGCGTCGGGATGCCGCGAACCGCCGTGCCGAAATCCTGCCGTAGAAATGGGTCCACTGTCGTGTCGTGGACGCGTTTGGCGTAGTCAAGTAGAAAGCGGAAGCCGTCCTCGTCGCCGGGGAATGTTTCCGCGATGCGCTTCAATGCATCGTCGGGGTTCGCCGGTGCGTCGAAGTGGGTGCCATCCGGGAAATGGTAGCGGCAGATCGGGTCCATGCGCACCAGATCGAGATAGTCCTCCATCCGCTCACCGAGGTCGTCGAACAGTTCTCGGATCGCCCAGGGCATGGTGAGCACGTGCGGTCCGGTGTCGAAGCGCAACTTGCCGACGCCGTCCACTTCCGGCTCCCACACATTAAGTTTCCCGCCGATCCGCTCGTTTTGCTCCACGACAGTGACCGTCGCCCCCGCCTTCGCTAGACGCAATGCCGCACTCATCCCGCCGACACCCGCCCCGATTACAACTACACGCATGGGTTGAGTATACCGCCCGCATATTCCCCCCGGTCGTCCCTCTGCCAGGAAGTCATTCGCACCGTCATCCGAGATGTTCCGCACGGAAGCGTATGCAAAACCCAGCCGGTTCGCGGTACAGTATGCTCCGTGAACCATCCGAATTTGTACACCACTACCTTTGATCTCGATACTTACACCGCCCGGTGGAGCGAAGCCGTCACTACCGCTCTTTCCCGCTATACCCCGCCCGCCGACGCCCCACCCGTCGTACTTCACGAAGCCATGCGCTACTCGTTATTCGCAGGTGGGAAGCGTCTCCGTCCTCTGCTCTGCGTCGCCGGAGCGGAAGCCGTCGGCGGGTCGGGTGAGAACGTGCTACCGACGGCTACTGCTCTGGAGATGATCCACACGTTCAGCCTGATCCACGACGACCTACCCGCATTGGACGATGACGACCTGCGACGCGGGCGACCGACGCTACACAAAGCCTACGACGAGGCGATGGCGATTCTCGCCGGGGACGCCCTGCACACGTTATCGTTCGCGACGATAGCGACGTATCAGACGGGGACGCCGGAAGCCGTGTTGAAGGTGATCCGGCTGCTGGCGGACGCATGCGGTGAGCGCGGGATGGTCGGCGGGCAGGTGGACGATATTTTGCACGAACGGCAGCCCATCGGCGCGGAAATGCTCCGCTCGATCCACGCCCGAAAAACCGGTGCACTGCTCACCGCGTCGCTCCTCTCGGGCGCGATCCTATCCGGCGCGACCGACGCGCAAGAAGCCGCACTGACCCAATGCGGCGAGCAGATCGGGATCGCGTTTCAAATCGTGGACGACATTCTGGACGTGACCAGCGACGACGCGACGCTGGGTAAACCGGCTGGCTCCGACGTGAAGCTCGACAAGGCGACGTACCCGAAACTGTTCGGGCTGGACGAATCGCGCCGTCTCGCCCTCACCGCCGCCCAGGACGCCGCCAACGCGCTTTCCGATTTCGGCTCGACTGCCGACCCTCTGCGCGCCTTCGCCCGCTTCATCGTCGAACGAAATGCGTGAGTGAGTGGTCAGTGGTCAGTGGTCAGTGGTAAGTAAGTGGTCAGTGATTAGTGGTCAGTGGACAGAATGGAATTCGCCCCCACTGATCACTGACCACTAATCACTGACCACTTACTTACCACTGACCACTGACCACTGACCACTCACTCACGATACAATACGCCTGTCATGTTAAACCCCCTGGCGTCGCCCGACGCGAAACACCTTCCCGCTATGATGTTGTTTGCCGGTTCCGCGAACCCGGAACTCGCCGCCGGAGTCGCGAAGCATATCGGCGTCCCCGTGGGCGATCTGAAGATCACCCGTTTCGCGGACGGCGAGTTGTATATCAATTTTGAACAGTCGGTGCGCGGTGCGGATGTTTTCTTGTTGCAACCGACATGCCCCCCGATTGACCAGCATCTTCTGGAACTCCTGGTGATGATCGATGCTCTGAAGCGCGCCTCTGCCGGGAAAATTACCTGTGTACTCCCCTATTATGGCTATGGGCGACAGGAAAAGAAGGATTCGCCCCGTGAGCCGATCACGGCGAAATTGATCGCGAACCTCCTGACCACGGCGGGCGCGGATCATGTCGTCGCGATGGACCTGCACGCGGACGCGATCCAGGGCTTCTTCGACATTCCCCTCGATCATCTGACCGCGCTACATATCATTTCGGACTATCTCTCGGGCAAGGATTGGTATGGCAAGGATATTGTGGTCGTGTCGCCGGACGAAGGGCGGGTCAAAAAGGTGAGACGTATCGCGGGGCGTCTGGGTTGCCCTCTCGCCGTCGGCTATAAGACACACCCCGAACAAGGTGTATCCGACATAACGCACCTTGCCGGGGACGTTCGCGGAAAGACGTGCATCGTGTATGACGACATGATCTCGTCGGGCGGCTCGATCAACGAGATCGTGGACGCCCTGCTGGAGAACGGCGCATTGCCCGACATCACGGTCGCAACCACACACGCTCTTCTGGTCGGCAAGGCGGTGGAGCGGTTGTCGCGCCCGGAGATAACCGAACTGGTGATCACGAACACGATCCCACTCCCCGAGGAGAAGCGACTCGCCAAAATGACGCAACTGTCGGTCGCGCCCCTATTCGGCGACGCGATCCGGGCGATCTGGTCGGACGGGTCAGTGTCACGGCTGTTCGATTTTTAGCGAAGATTAACTTTTCGACGGGGGCGATTCGCCTTTTCAGGACGGATAAACCGCCCGGTACCCTATTTTTCGGCGAGTTCGGCGGCAGTTGACCGAAAATACGGCTTACTCTTCTTGCGAGTACCTCGACCCGGACTATCCGTGGTGCGTTTCCATTCGACACGGTAGCCGTCGCGCGGTTGCGGAAACGGTCAAAACGCGCCGTCGCCTACCCGCCGAAGAACCGCGCGACGCTTTCGATGTTGTCGGTGCGCGGGGAGGGCGGGAGATCCCGCAAAAAGTCGCGCCCGTACGACTTGGTATACAGCCGGCTGTCCAAAATCGCCACCACGCCGCGATCCGTCACCGTGCGGAGGAGCCGCCCGAAGCCCTGCTTGAGCCGGATTTGTGCTTTCGGGAGCGAGTATTCCGCGAACGCGTTCCCACCCGCCTCCTTGATCGCCCGCTCCCGCGCCCGCTCCGTCGGGGCGTCCGGCGTCGCGAATGGCAACTTGTCCATGATTACCAGTGACAGCGCGTCGCCGGGAACGTCCACGCCCTCCCAGAACGATGCCGTGCCGAGCAGTACGCCATTTCCCGCCGCTTTGAACGCTTCCGTCAACCGCGCCGGTGGCATCTCCCCTTGCGCGAATATCGGGTAATCGGTCTTATCCCAGATCGCTTCATGCACCGCCTTCAACATCCGGTGAGACGTAAACAGTGCGAACGTCCGCCCGCCCGCCATCTCGACGAGCGAGACGATCTCCTTTGCCACTTGCTCCGTGTACTCATGCGCGGACGACGGCGGTCCGAGATGTCGCGGGATGTAGAGAAGGCAGTTTTTCCCGTAGTCGAACGGGGAACCTACGATCAGTTCGACGGGTGGTTCGATTACAGCGTCCGGTGCTCCGGTTTGCCCCCACCCCCTAGCTCCCTCCCCCGCTCCGCAGGAGAGGGGGGACAGCGGAAACGCTGTTTCCGCGAACCCGGAGAGGGTTTCCGGTAACGAATCGCCTTCG
>JAYULM010000362.1:0-2598 GCA_043763605.1 Armatimonadota bacterium
GGTTCGCAGGCGGTCGGTGTCAACGTGGGTGTAGATTTGCGTGGTCGAGACGCGGGCGTGCCCGAGCAGTTCCTGGATCGCGCGCACATCCGCCCCGCCGGACAGAAGGTGCGTCGCGAACGAATGGCGGAGCCAGTGCGGGGACGGTAGTTCAGGCAGTCCCGCCATTTTGGCGTGTTGACGAATCGCGCGCCAGACAAGACCGCGCCCGATTGCGGTTTTGCCAGTTGCCGCGTTTCCGACGAAAAGCGGGGCGGTCGGGGAGGACGCAGGGGCGTCGGCGCGGTACGAGGCGAGCGCGGAAAGCGCGGGCTTGCCGACCGGCACCCAACGCTCCTTGCCGCCCTTTCCGTGCTGAACGCGCACCATGCCGCGCCGCAGGTCCACGTCGCCTACGACTAAATCGCACAGTTCCGAGACACGTAACCCGGTCGCGTACAGCATTTCCAGAAATGCCGCGTCGCGCCGCCCGCGCGGCGTCGTACGGTCCGGTGCCGCGAGCAACCGCGCGACCTGCCCTGCCGTCAGCACGTTAGGCAGATGCGTCTCCCGCCGCGCCGCGCCCTCTACCATCGCGACGGGGTTTTCGGTAAGCACTCCCTCGCCGACAAGGTATTTCGCGAACGCCGACAACGCCGCCTTCTTGCGGTTCACCGACGACGGCTTGTGTCCGTCGCCGCGAAGCCGCACCAGAAACCGCTCGACTCCCACGGTCGTCATGTCGCTTCCGGTCCATTCCTGCCACTGCGCCAGATCCCGCCGGTACGCCGCCACCGTATTAGCCGCAGCGCCCCGCTCGACAACAAGGTGCCGCAAAAATCCCTCGACATGCTGTTTCACAAACGTATTGAACCGCCAAGACGCTAAGAACGCCAAGTCCGGAGAAGAGAGTTTTTTCTTTTCCTTCTCCGGACTTGGCGTTCTTAGCGTCTTGGCGGTTCAAAAACTACGCGGCGACTGCGGTTCTATGCGGCACGAATGTCAACGCGGGCTTGGTTTCCGGGTGCTTTTCGAGCGGCGACATATTGGGCGACGGTCGCCACGCGAAGATGGCGCGCCGGACCCGCTCACGTCCCCGGGACAGGCGGGAGCGCACGGTGCCGATGGGAATACGGAGCGTGTCCGCGATGTCCTGGTACGGCATATTCTGTACGTCGGCCATTGTCACGACCTGTCGGTACTCGTCTGGCAACGCCTTGACCGCCGCTAAGAGTGCCGCCGACTCCATCTGCCCGAGCACGATCCGCTCCGGAGAAGTCACGGTCTGGGACGCCTGTTCCGCCGAGTCGGCTTCGATAGCGACGCCGCCGCTACCACCGGTCGTGGTCGGTTCGAATACGTCCAGCGAAACCTGCTTCGGCTCGCGGCTCTTCTTACGATACATGTTAAAGAACAGGTTACGCATAATCGTATGTAGCCATGCCCGGGGCGAACCGTCCTGTCGGAACGTCTCGAATCGGTCGAACGCGCGGAGCAACGTTTCCTGAACCAAGTCTTCCGCGTCAGTAGAGGATCTCGTCAGTGCCATCGCCGGTCCGAACAGACTTTGCTCGTGCGGCAGGATGACCCGCTCGAATAACCCGCCGCGATCCCGCCCAAGGGTAGAATGGCGAACGGTGGTAGCGTGAGAAATGGTTCCGGGGGTCGTCTGTGTTTGCGTATTCATGATCGTAAAAACGCCGTCCTAACTTCGGCTTTGACTGTATGTTACCTTCTATTGACTAAAACTGTATTTCAGTCAATCGGGTTCCCAAAAAATGCGCCATTTCAACTGGCGCAAATCGATTGTCTTCGTAACTAAAAAACTATCGGCGGCGCAGACCGGTCAGTAAAAACTCGGTCATACGCGTCACCATAACCTCCAGACGTTTCTGACAGTGCGCCTTGTCGGCGTAGCATCCCGTCAGGTATGGCGGAAAGAAAGACATATAAGCCATGCAAAAAAGTTCCGCCGTCTCCAGCGGATCATTCCCGTTGAGGGACAAATCACCGCAACGCTCGCCTTCAAGCAGCACTTCGGCAAGGATTTGCGTTTGCGCTTCATGTTCCCCGCGACCGCATTGCATCACTTTGGGACGCAGAATGTCGTCTACGATGTCGATCCCGTGGGTCGTCGAGAACGCGGCGTCGTGGACGGACAGGATCTTCGCCAGCATCATGCGACGTAACTTTTCCTCCGGCTTCGCCATAGAGGAAGAGATGACTCGCATCTGCTCGGTAACACACCGCTTCACATCGCGAGCGATGGTCAGCAGAATATCTTCCTTGCTACAAAAATGCAGGTAGACTGAACCTTTGCCCACGCCCGCGTCCGCCGCGATCTCGTCAATCGTGGTTTTCTTGAAACCGTAGTGCAAAAACCGGGTGCGCGCCGCCTGCAAGATCGCGCGTCGCGCTTCACATTCGGTTCGCTCGGTAGGTAGGGTTGTTTCCTCTGCCATGATGTTTATCCACAACTGATGACTGAATCAGTATTTCAGTCATATATTACCATTGGTTCATTTCGCTGTCAAGGGGGAAACGGCACTGCGTCAATCTCGGTTGATTCGGCTACGGACGCTGAAGGGTTCCCGTCGGCAAGTGTGCCGACGGGAACCC
>JAYULM010000363.1:0-9170 GCA_043763605.1 Armatimonadota bacterium
CCCTTTGACGAGCGCATCCTTTTGTTCGTCCGTAACAGTGACCGTTTTGATACGAGGCATAGCGGAAACAGTTTAACACATTTATGTACAAGTGCTTACGGAGAAAATCTTAATTACACCAACGACTACCTGTGAAGAAATTGGAAGACGCGGGCAGGAAATCTACGAGACCACGCTCCGCGTACCGCTCGAAACCGGCGACAACATCGGCAAAATAGTCTCCATTGACATCGAAAGCTGCGATTACGAGATCGCGGATGACTTGCTGATTGCGGGGCGACGGTTGCAAGCGCGACGCCCCGACGCGAAGATGTACGGCAAGCGCATCCGCCACAACGCGGTGTACGCGGTCGGTGGGTCGCTGGTTCGGACGGCGGCATAGTGGTGCGGGGAATCGTGCGCGAACTACAGGCGCGCGTGGATGTTGTGCTTACAAGAGATTGACGCGAACCTTGCTATCGACGCGGGTTTTGCTGGACGCGCCCGCGCCGCATCGCCGCACACTTGCCTTGCCGATGGCGGTATAACCGAAACGCCGTACAATCGAATCAGGAGGTTTTCGATTTTATGACAGTAACTCTTGACGCGGCGACCGCTGACGTTGTTATTGCCGAAGCGTCCAAACGTGGGCAAGAAATGGAAACGTTTTTAGCGCGGGCACTGCGGCGTGGCATCGCGGCAGAACAATCCGAGTATGCAACCATCACGCTCACCAATGCCGAACGGGATACGTTTTTGCATGCGGTAGACACTGGCGAGATGCCCGGTGAAAAATCGCTCGTAGCGGCAGAACGCTATCGGGAGGGGCAACAAAGCGGCGAGGCGTATCGCTGGTGAGCAGTGCAGGTTCCTTCGACATACTGCCATTGTCGGCGAGTCACAACCGTACAGCGTTCGATTGCGGTGTGGACAACATGAATCGCTACCTGCGCGAACAGGCACGGCAAGACAGTGACAAGGGACTGAGCCGCACTTTTGTCTGCCGGGCGACAGACGCGCCCGAAACTATCATCGGCTACTACACGAGGCGACAACACTACTCGATTTTGACGAACTACCGCAGGAAAAACGACTTCCCGCTACCCCGCCCCCGTGGTTCTATTGGCACGCCTCGCTGTAGATGTTCGCTTTCGCGGACAAAAATTTGGTGAACGGCTTTTGTTCGATGCTCAAGCCCGAACCGAGGAAATAGCCGACCGAACCGGCGTATTCGCTCTGATTCTCGATGCCCGCGAAGAAAGCGTTGTGCCATTCTATCAGCAGTACGATTTTGTCCTCGCCGCTCCGGAATCGTTGCGAATGTACAAAACCCTGAAGTCAATTCGCGCCCTTCGTCTGCGCGCCGGAGTTCCTTCGTAACTGAGAAGGAAAGCAGGCACGTAGCGGCAAACCAACCGGCAAGGAGTTTTACCGATGTCTACCCGCCGTTCCTTTTTGCAATCCGCGCTACTTCTGCCGTCCCTGTTCGCCGTGGACGCCTTCACGCAGGACAACGCTTCCACCTCTTTTGCTGACTTCGAGAGCGGCGACTATTCCGACTGGACGATTGAGGGCGATGCGTTCGGCACGAAACCGGCGACTGACGCGCTGTTTCCCGGCAAAGTGCGCGGATTCGGCGGTCGGGCGTACGCCTCCACGTTCAGCCCGCGTCGGGGCTTACAGTTCAATTACCCTTGTGTGCGGCGGGGGCGGTGAAAGACTGGTGGTTCAAGCAGGTCGCCCAGCGCGGCGAGTTGCGCTGTGACCGCCTCCCGTACATCGTCCGCCATCTCTCTGGTCGCCAGTAGCGAAACGAGCGTGTCGCGCATCTGTTGCCACTCGTGCAGTTTGCGCCAGTGCCGTTTGAGCCAGTCGCGTCGGTGGAGCATCAGGCGTTTGATCGTGTATTCGCCGGCCGGGGTCAGCCACGCAATCGCGCCGTCGGGAGAAACCCGCCAGTGCAAATCGTGGTCGCCGTCCGGTTCGCACGGGTCAAGCCAGGCGTAGCCTTGCGCTTCTTCTGCCGGGGACGGGTAAATATCCGCCTTATTCTGGTTGCACTCGCCGCACGTCCAGTAAAGGTTCGTGTATTCGTTCTCCAAATCGGGGCGGGCGTAATCGCCATTGCGCGGGCAGTAGTGGTCAATAGCAAAACCCGACTCGCCGCCCAAAAAGTATTCCTGCGTCAAGCAGTACGCGCACCGATACCGGAAGTCGGCGCGAAGCAAGGCGCGGTACGAACGATAGTTGCGGTAGGTGCGTTTGGGAACACTGCGGACGAAGTGCATGGATTACGGCGTCGTCGCCCGCTCCGGCAGGGCGACAAGAAGACGGTGAATCTGCGTGAGTTGCTCGTCAATCGCTCCCGTCTGCTGTTGCCACGTAGCGTTGTTTTGCGACTGCGCTTCGAGCGTGTTCAATCCGTCGCAAACGGCGTCGAGGCGTTTCTCCTCGTCCGGCGTCAGAGAGTGCGACAGGTCTTTCTCGATAAGTTGCTGATATTCCTGTCGGAGCGACTGCCGCGTCTCCTGCGTTTCGTGTTGTGCAATCCAGCCTTCAATAACCTTCAGCGGTGTGCTATTGTGCGACTTTGCGATACGCGCCAAAGCGTGATATGTCGGAAACGGAATCTCCAAACGCTCTAATGCTTGAACCATGATTTCAGCCTCCGCCTATTATACAATCTGTTAGACTCAACGCCAACGACTGTTGAGAGGAATCTATTCCGCCATGTCCGCCACCCGCCGTTCCTTTTTGCAGTCCGCGCTTCTGTTGCCGTCCCTGTTCGCCGTGGACGCCTTCGCGCGGGACAACGCTTCCACCTCTTTTGCTGACTTCGAGAGCGGCGACTATTCCGACTGGACGATTGAGGGCGATGCGTTCGGCACAAAACCGGCGACCGACGCTCTGTTTCCCGGCAAAGTGCGCGGGTTCGGCGGTCGGGCGTACGCCTCCACGTTCAACCCGCGTCGGGGCGTACTGGCGACGGGCAAAGCGGTGTCCCGCGACTTCGTGATCGAAAAGCCGGTGATCACGTTTCGGATCGGCGGCGGCAACCATCCGGGCAAGGCGTGCCTGAACCTCGTCGTAGATGGCAAGATCGAGCGCACGGAAACCGGCGACAGCTCGGCGCAACTGCTCTCGCGTTCGTGGGACGTGTCGGCACTCGTGGGCAAAACGGCACGGCTCGAAATCGTGGACGACACGCAGTCCGACCGGCGCGGCTACGTCATGGTGGACGACATCGCGTTCGGCGACCAGAAACCTTCGGGTAGGCTCCGCGCCGTCAACGATAGAGAAAACGAACTCCTGCTCTACTTCTTGGACAACATTGTTGATCGAAGAGTTACTGATACACAGTCCGTCTTTGGTATCTCCGAAAGGCTTTTGTCAGAGACGGCGGACAAGATTTGTTTACGTATTATCCAATCGGATATGGATCACGCCCCGTCACGAGCTGTAGTAGCGTTGGCATCTACCATTAAGACAGCAGTTTTAGAGATTGTTGACGCATTACCCGAAAAGCCAAATAAAGCGCTATGGCAAAGGATGATGGTTCAAGGCATCTGCGATTGGATACGTACACATGTTGTCTATGATATGAACGCTACGCGAGTAGAACTTAAAGAGGAGATAAAACTTCGTGACGATGCAAATTACATTCTTTCTTTGCCATCACCCGGAGTCATCTGTGCCGGTTTTGCGACACTCGCAACCGCCCTTGCGACCAGCTTACAAATCAAGGCAACGAACGTAGTCGGCTACAGTCGTGGGGCAAAAAATAGGGTAGGCAAGAAGACCCATCACGAATGGAATCATTTCGTAGTTGACGGAGGTATAGTCATTCCTGCTGACACTACGAACACTGTCATGAATCTAAACGATGCCCGAAGTTTGAACGGACGAATAAGGAATCTTTTCGTATTGCCCGTTTCACCTGAAGAGTGGGCTGCGTACTTATCAAATCGCTACGTAAAAGATGACAGACCGAGGAACAAACCGCTTCCACAAGACCCATTGACTACGCTGACATTTGAACAATGGAAAAGCGTTGATACAACAGCGTTGGATGATATGACACAGAGGTATAGCACTTGGCGGCGCTACGGCATCAATTTGTGAAATGTGCTGTTTGCCCTGCATATTCCACAGCGACCGTCACAAGGTTTACCTGGTCGAACGGACGACTCACTGGTCGAAACACAAACTTTGCCACCCCGAACGGAGACTTTCCTGTGGTCATAACCTGTGTCGGCTTGTACCCATCTGTCATGCGATAGTTCGTGAGCCGTTCGGCGAGGCGCGTTTCGCGTGTTGTATAATTAGTGCGGAGAAAATCCTATGACACCAACGACTACCGGCGAGGAAATCGGGCGACGCGGGCAGGAAATCTACGAGACCACGCTCCGCGCACGGCTCGAAACCGGCGACAACATCGGCAAAATCGTTTCCATCGACATCGAAAGCAGCGACTACGAGATCGCGGATGACTTGCTGGTTGCGGGGCACCGGTTGCAAGCGCGACGCCCCGACGCGAAGATGTACGGCAAGCGCATCGGGTACAACGCGGCGTACGCGGTCGGCGGTTCGCTGGTTCGGAAGGCGGCGTAGTGGCGCGGGGAATCGTGCGCGAGTTGCAAGCACGGGTCGATGTCGTATTTCGTCTACCGGAACGTCCCGACTTCGCTATCGAATGCGTCGTGGATACCGGTTTCGCCGCTGCGTTTACCCTCTCGCGAGACGCAATCACCACGCGGGTATAGCCGGTATAATCGGGGGCGGAGGCTTTCCCTATGGCACGACGCAGTTTTTCGCACCTTTCAGCAAAAGACGCCTACGATCTGGTTCCGATTGTGAACACCGTTTCTTGGAAGATGAATACAGACGAACGTCCCCCCAGTGACATTCTTGTAGCGGTTTTAAGTCGTCTCGCCGCCACCTTCTCCCTAACATCATCGGAAGCAGCAAAACTTACTCTGATTGACGCACTGCTTGCCGAAATCGTGCCGCACTATATTCACCTGAAGATATGGAAGGGCGAACCGCTTGAAACCGCTGTAGTTGGCGGTGTCGCAGATTTTCTCATCGCTCCCCGGCGTGGCTATATGGAGACGCCGCTTTTGTGCGCGATTGAAGCGAAGCGCGACGATTTTGACGCAGGCGAGATTCAGTGCATCGCGGAGATGGCGGTGTGCCGGGACAACAACGTGCGCGATGGTCACGACCTGGAGGTACACGGCATCGTGTCGAACGGTCAAGGTTGGGTGTTCTACCGGTTGACGCGAACGCCGGAGGTGTGGGTGTCCGGCTTATTCACAATGAACGACCTGCCGAAACTCCTCGGCGCACTCGACCACGTAATCGCGGCGTGCGCGGACAACATTCCGTAATTAAAAGCCATGACGACGATTCGATTGATTGACTTCGCCGCCGAATCCACCGCCTTGCGCGAGTTGCGAATGCGCGTTCTGTACCCGAATTTGCCAGACGCGAAGTCGTTCTATCCCGGCGACGATGACGCTATTCACACCGGCGCGTTCGATCCCGACGGCATGTTGATCGGCATCGCCTCGCTGTTCCGGCGCGACGATGGCTCCTTGCAATTGCGCGGCATGGTGACGAGCGCGGCGGCACGGGGAACGGGGGCGGGGCGCGAGATCGTCCGGTTCGCCGAGGAGGACGCCATGGAAAACGGGGTTTCGCGACTATGGTGTAACGCCCGTGTATCCGCCATGGGCTTCTACGAGAAATGCGGTTGGCGCGTTGAGGGAAGCGAGTTCGAGGTTCCCGACATCGGTGCGCATTACGTGATGGTCAGCGCGGCGACACACGAAAAAACGGGCGCGGCGGGGTAAAATCCGTCGCGCCCGTTTCGTCGCTGTTCCCGTCAGGGTTGACCGGGGGCAGGGAGGATGATCGGCCCGCCCTGAACGCCGCCGCCACCGCGCCGTTGATCGTTCGGTCGGTTGCCGCCGCCGCCGTCACGCCCCATGAACATCCTGCCCATCCCGCCGCCGCCATTGCGCATCGTTTCCATTAACGTCTGGCGGAACTGTTCGCGCTGTTCCGGCGTCATCATGCCGAACATCTGCCCCATCACCGCCGCCTGCTGTCCGAACTGGTTGGCGAGATTTTGCGGTCCGCGTTCAAGCAACTTCGCCGCCTCTTTTTTGGAGAACTCTTCCTTTTCCGCGTCGCTCATCTTCGCCCATGTCGCCGAATCGCCTGCGGTAGCCACTTTAGCAGTCGGGTTGGTAATCAGATAGATCGGCTTCAGGTTCAGGGCGTCGATAACCGCCTGCGCCTTGTCGGCGGGGAGTGTCTTGCCCATCACCTCGACCGACCCTGCCGGGGCGTCCCCGACGCGCCCGAATAGTTTTGCTTGCGCAACGGCGTACTCCGCGAGATCGTCGCCCTTATAGGTGCGGGCATCGGCGGCGGGCAGATACAGTTTTGCCCATGCGGTCCCTTTCGGGAGCGCGTCGACGACGGCGGCTATCTGTGCCTCGAAGTTCTCCGGGGTAGTGGGTTCCCCCGGCATGCCGACAGTTACGGCGGCGACGGAGGAGTCGGCGACAAGTCGTACCCCGGTGCCCGCGCCGGTCTCGATGCGCGAAAGCACCTCTTTCACGGTGCGCATACCTGCCCGTTTCGCGGGCGCGGCGGCGGGTGCTGCGGCGGCGGGTGCCCCGGCGGCGTCCGGTGCGGTCTGCGCGAAAGCGGTGGCGGAACCGGCAAGCATCAGAGGCAGGATACAGAACAGGATGGATTTAGGAGACATGGTTTCGGAGTACCTTTCGTATGCGGAGTGGACGTGATCTCACGGCGTTTAGTCACAACTACTGCATAGACGTAAAATACGCCCGATAAGTTCGTCTCCCAAGTCCGTAACTATGAATAGGGATTGGCTACGGAAATAATAGAAGCCGTTTCCAGAAGATACGCGCTTCGACCTGCACAGGATGATTGATCTGGAGTGTAGCCACAGTCGCCCGCCCCGTCTCGGTTAATCCGATGATCAAGTTTGTTTGGGTATCGACCCGGAAGTTATCATTCCATCGATCCTGGCGCGGATGAAAGAGGGACACACTCTTGCTGGTAATCGGGTCAATGCCGGACTGACGCGCCCCTTTGTAGGCGTTACAGGCGCGGCATGCTAATGCCAGGTTGTGTGCATCCTTCGTGCCGCCTGCGGATTCCGGCATGATATGTTCCACCTCGAAGAAAAAGTTCGAGACCGACTCGGGGGCGTGGCAATACTCGCAACGTTTCCCCGCCCGAAGGGAGATAGCCGGATGGAGTGGGTTCATTTCTGGAGCGCGTTGAAGATCGCCGCCGAGCGTTTCGCGGACGCAGTGATTTCGGCTTCGATGAGTGCGAACCGTTCTCGTACTTCGTCCTCGGAAAGGTTTTCGCCCCGGTTAGCACGCTCGGTCAAATCACGGAGGCGGGCGATCTGACCTTCATCGAACAAGGCGTCCGGGCGCGTCTGCTGTTGCACCACAAAGACGAAGTCGCGCTCTGCCTCGGGCAGTTGGTCGGTTATCGCGTCCAGGGCTTCCCCGGCGGTTGTTCCCTCGGAGCGGATCGCGCCGTGATGCGTTACCGCGATGTAATGCACACGTTCGGGCGTCGAATCGTTTTTAGCTATTATCACAGGGGTCATCGGTTGCTCTCCCGTCCGATTATATCGCTCTATGAAAAAGAAAACGGCTACGGGTGAATTTCCCGTAGCCGCCGTTCTATCAGGTATCACGGCTTAGTAGACCGAACCCTTGCTTGAGGAGAGCGCACCGTTTACCGCGCTGACTCGGTACGATAGCCCGCCGCTCCCGGTCCATGTATTCAGGTCGAACGTCTGCCCTGCGCTACCCGCACACCGGTAGACGTTCACGTCGCGATAGGTCAGGCGGGTGCCCGATACGCAAGTTTGCGGCATCCCCGGCGTTTTGAAGAAGTAGACGTACTGGCTTCCGACAATCGTCGCCGTGCCGTTGCCATCGATCAGAGCCGCCGTGCCTTCGTCTGCCGCGATGCCGTAGGCGGTCCCGATCCAACCGTCCTTCACCAACCGGGCGAGGAACGTGATCGGTCGTCCCATGCGGTCGCGGGCGTAGAAGTGCGTGTCGGTGATGATGCCGTCCAGGTTCGGGACATTGAGAAAGTCCCTTCCCAAAGTGACATCGCGGACATACGGATTGCGCAACGCGGCAGTCGCGGTCACGGACGCGTTGAGCGCGGTGTAGACGAACTCGCCGAGAACCGCCATACCTGCCGAGGTGCCGCCGATGGGGATACCCCGGTCGATAGCCGATTGCAACGCACTGGATAAGGCGGTGCCTTTCCAGTTGTTCCAGTACGAAGCCTGGTCGCCGCCCGCGATGAATACCGCTTCGGCGTTGCGCACCTTGTCGGCGACATAGGCGTCATTCGCGCCAGTTCGGGACGTGACGACCAGCGTTTCCACGGAAGTCACGGTCCCCAACCCGTTGATGTACGAGTTATAGCCGTCGGTGCCGCTGGAGCGCAGGACGACGAAATTGCCGCCCCCGCTTTTGCCAATCATCCAGACGAACGCCGCGTCCACATCCGCACCGCCGCCCATCAGTACTGCCCCGGTCGAAGTCGTGCGTGTCACGTCGGTCGCCGAACCGATGCGATACGCGGTGTAACCGTTGCCGGTTTGAGTCTGTGCCTGTGCCACGGTCGTCGTAGCCGCGAGGAATCCACTGAGTAGGAGAGCAACCGCGCCGAAGCGCGATAGCCGACTTGACGCCATTGCCAGGTCTGAGTTAGTCCGCCGTATTGGTTTCACCATTTGCGAAACACCTCCTATCGAGATGCGGCATTGTAACACGAGGAGAGAGCGGCAGAGGGCGGGAAATAGGCGGGTAAATTCCTCTGGAAATCGTGCGGCCCGGATGCCTGGCGGGAGGTACGTAACGGATTCAGACGCCTGTTAAATTCAGACAGTCGTATCGATTTCCGACTGTCTGAACAACATATAAGATGGAGTGATAAAAAGTCAGTGGTATATAAGTAATTCAAAATTTAGCGGCATGAGCCTCTTGCAAAAATAAAATGATAAGGCGCGAACCGTTGTAGTCAAGCGGGTTTCGTTGTATAGCATTGTCTGAAATGAGTTCGTGAACGTCCAATATAGATCATGATATCGATTTTTGCAAGAGGTT
>JAYULM010000364.1:0-2594 GCA_043763605.1 Armatimonadota bacterium
CCCTCTCCGTGCCGGAGAGGGGGAGCCAGAGGGGACACGCGTCAACGTCACGCCATCGGTTTCCGACTCCCCCTCTCCGGCACGGAGAGGGGGCGGGGGGGGTGAGGTTCCGGAAATCACAATCTCGACAATGTCCGCGCCCGTGTGAATCGTGATTCCTTCACGCTCCAGCGTTTCCGTGAGCACCGCGACCAGTTCGGGGTCGTCGCGCTTCAGGAGGCGGTCGCCGCGCTCGAAGATGGTTACTTTCGCGCCGAGGCGGGCGAGCGACTGCCCCATTTCGCAGGCGATGTACCCGCCGCCGATGATCCCGATAGATTCCGGCACGGTTTCGAGATCGAACAGCGTGGTGTTCGTGAGATAGCCGAACGCCTCCAGACCGGGAATGTCCGGCACGGCGGGCGAAGAACCGGTGGCGATCAGCACGTTCGCCGTCTTGATGTCGCCTTGCGGTGTTTCTATCGTGTGGGCGTCGCGGAAGCGCGGCTCGCCGTGGAAAATATCGACGCCGAAATCGCGGAGCATCTTTTCCGTCGCGTCGTTGTTGCGGGTTTCCTCGACCTTGCGCCGCGCGTACGCGAACGCCCCGGCGCACACGTCGCGCGACATTTCCACGTCGGCGAAACCGTGCGCCGAAGCGTGGCGCATCGTGTGGGCAACGTCGGCGGCATGCAGTAGCGACTTCGACGGGACGCAACCGGTCCACAGACACTCGCCACCGATCCGGTCCCGCTCGACCAGAGCGACACGCGCCCCGACTGCGCCCGCGACATTTCCAGCGACGATGCCCGCGCTACCGCCGCCGAGTATTACGAGGTCATAGTCGAATTTTTGTCGGCTCATGCTGTCGGTGTCGCCGTTTCCAGCAGTTCGCGGCGGAGCAGATCCAGCGCGGCTTGCGTCGCGCGGTATCGAATGTCGGCGCGATTGCCGCTGAACCGACACTCGATGCTGATCGTTTTGTCCGGCGTGGCGAGTCCGATGTGTACCAGACCGACCGGCTTCGCATCCGTGCCACCGCCCGGTCCGGCGACGCCCGTGATAGACAAGCCGTAATCCGCCCCCGCTAATTCGCGCACCCGCCCCGCCATCGCCTTCGCGACTTCCGGCGACACCGCCCCCACGCCGCCGATGACCGCCCGTGGAATCTGGAGCAGGGAAATCTTCGCGTCGTTCGCGTACGTCACCAAACCGACCCCGAACACCGCCGACGATCCGGCGACATTCGTGATCCGCCCCGCCAACTGCCCGCCGGTACAGGATTCGGCGACCGCGACCGTTTTCTTGTGCGCTTGCAGAAGCGCGACGACCGCTTCCTCCAGCGTCGTATCGTCCTCGCCGTAGACCACGTCGCCCAACCGCGCGCGGATGATCGCCGCCCGCTCGCTGTTGAGCGCGTCGGCTTCGGCGTCGGTGCCTGCCCGCGACGTGACGCGCAGATGCACCTCGGCGACCTTCGCATACGGCGCGACGGTCGGGTTGGCATCGTTCATCAGATCCGCGATCTTCTCTTCCGCCGTAGACTCGCCCATGCCGACGACGCGCAGGGTGCGCGACCGGATCACGGTCCGCTCGACCCCGGCACGCTCGGTCAGGAGCGGCGTGACGACCGTATCGAACATCGGCTCCAACTCATTCGGCGGACCGGGAAGTGCTACCACGATCTTGCCGCCCTTTTCCAGAAACAAGCCCGGCGCGGTACCGTTCGCGTTGGTCAGGGGAATCGCGCCGGTCGGCACATCGGCTTGCCGCAGGATCGTCTCGCCCATCGTGTAGTTCCTGGACGCGAACCATTCGGTCAGATGCGTCACCAATGCCGGGTCGCGCACGAGCGACGAGTCGGTCGCCGCCGCCATGATGTCGCGCGTCAGGTCATCCATCGTCGGACCCAGCCCGCCGATCAACAGCACGACATCGGCGCGAGACAACGCCTGTAAAACCGTGGCGAGGGCGCGTTCGTAGTTATCCCCAACGGTAGTGCGGTGGTACACCCCGATCCCGAGCGCGGACAACCGCCGCGACAGGAACGGAGAATCGGTGTCGATGATTTGCCCGAGAAGAAGTTCGGTGCCGATGGAGACGATTTCAGCGGAAAGCATGCCGGAATTGTACCCGGCGCGGGGCGGTTTTCGAGTGGCGCGGCGTTGGCAGTATAATCGGGGGTGTGGCGTGGCTGGGCGGGCAATTAAACACGAACGAACGTGTTCCGAGCAAACGTATTGCTAGCAAGTGAACACTCCACGGGGACAAGCCCCGTGGCTTCTATGCCGCTAAGCGGCAACGCTGTGTGTTCCCACAGAGGTTTTAAGAATGTTGAAGGCGGCGCTGGTATCCCTGTCCAGAGACAGAGAGCATATCGGGCAGAAGTGCCAACGCTCCTTCAACGGTTTTTTAGCGACGTTCCCACAGCGGGAACACGTTTGACTCGTGTAGGCAGGGTTGACCCCGACCACCCGACGAACGGCACTTTCAGCCTTTTGCGTCAGGACGGAACGGAACTGCGACCACGAAGCATCGGAAATACTCTTGGCAAGACAATGGTTCCCGCCGTCAAAACGAGTTTTGCGCGAGACCATCCCTTTTACGTTGAGTTT
>JAYULM010000365.1:0-2555 GCA_043763605.1 Armatimonadota bacterium
TGGGGATCGCCGCCGGTAGCGGTTCATCAAGGGAGACGCCCCAACACCCAACACCCAACACCCAACACCCGCCCGTCACGGATTTTGCGCGAGGTACCGTGTCGCTTCGCCGAGATACCACTCCTCGAACTGCGCCGGACCGCCGTCCACCGCCGCGTACGGGAACGGCTGGTAGAAGCGCGACTTGACGCCCGCCTGGGTGTCCTCGCACAGTTTCCAGTCCTGTTCCCCGGTGGTTTTCCAGAACGCCATCAGGCGCGCCACGTCGAAATCGAGTCCCGCTTCCTGCCCGCCGCGCACCAGCCAGTGGAGCGACACATCGCACGTGTCGGCGGCGAGCGGCGTGATGCGCATCGTCCACACGTAATCCGGGTTGATGTCGAGCCAGAAGTTCGGATACTGCACGATGGAGAACGCCCCGATGTCGCCAACCTCACTCTGCTTTCCGGCGAGGATCGGCGCGGCGACCGGCTTTCCATCGAGGCTCATCGTCACGCAGTTTTCGTCGTACGGGTACCGTTCGCAGTACCGGTAGACGCCGGGATCGAAGCCGATCAACTGAGTCGGAACGCCCTTCGCCGCCCACTCGCGCCGTTTCGCCTCCTTGTATTCCGCCGCGCGTTTCGTGTCGCCCGTCATGTTCGAGCCGGGGATTATCTGGCAGTATTCCGGGTGCCCGACGCCGCAGTGGTAGCACTCGCGGAAGTTTTCCGCCATCAGTTTCCAGTTGGCGCGGACCGTGTACCGCGCCGTAGCCCCGACCATCAAGTTTTCGAGGTCGTAAAACGCGAGGTGCGGCGCGACTTCTTCGGCGAAATCGTCGAACGGCGGCGGGGTCGGCGCGAAGCAAACGAACAGGAACCCGCCGGGGAGCGTCCTCAGATGCACCGGGCGCAAGCCGTAGCCTTTGGGGTCGAATCCCTCGTCCATCAGTTTCGCCGACAGGAGCGTGCCGTCCTTGTCATACACCCATTGGTGGTACGGGCAGACGATCCGTTTGACGCACCCGGTTTCGTCCGTGCAAAGCCGCGATCCCCGGTGCCGACACACGTTAGCGAGGGCGCGCACTTCGTTGTCGTCGCCGCGCATCACGATCACCGACTCGTTGCCGATCTCGTACAGGAAGTAATCGCCCGCCTTCGGGATCTGCGCGTCGTGCCCGGCATACAACCAGTGCTTAAACCAGACCGCTTCGAGGTCGAGTTGGTGGGCGCGCGGGTCACAGTACAGTTCGCTTTCGAGCGAGAAGCCGGGACGCTGTCGGGCGACGATTTCCTTGATGGTGGGTGTTAGGCGAATCATGGGTTTGAATTTCTTTCGTGTATTCGGGAGGTGCGGGCGTTGATCGGACGTTGAAACGTTCCGCTGGAAGCCTTCGGCTGTAGACGCTTCGCGTCGCCGGGGGCGGGAGATTCGCGCGATAGCTTTCCGGTCTCCTGACGCGAAGCGCCTACAGCCGAAGGCTTCCAGCGGAACGTTTCAACGTCCGATCAACGCCCGCCAGCCTTCGCCAACTGCGACGGCGACAAGCACTGCGCGACCGGTTGCAAAATCTTGCGCCGCTCCGGCGTCAAACGCGCCAACAGTTCGTCGGAGTATTGGAAGCCGCGATACGAACTGCCCCACGACGGACCGTAGCGGTAGATCACCACGCGCCGCTCGCCTTCGTTGGTGCGCGAACTGCTGCCGTGCGCGATGGCGTCCACAAACAGGAGCGCGTCGCCTTTGTTCAAGTGTACTTCCATCGCACCGGGGATGCCGTCGATGCGCCCGACATCGCCCCCCTCGGCACCGACCGCTGTGGGATGCGGCAGGTTAGCCTTGTGCGAACCGGGGATCACAATCGTCCCGCCGTCGCCCGGACCGATGTCGGTCAGCGAGAGCAAGACGTTCACTTGCCCGCACCGGAACTTGCCGCCGACGAACCGGTACTGGTTGCGCACGATCCCTGCAAACCCGCCCGAATGGAGCGGGAAATAGCCGCCCGACTTGCGGAGCGACGCGAACGATTCGTCGATAAACAAGCCCTCGACATACGTATTCTCCTCGCCGCAGTAATGGCGCATGTGCCCGATCCACGACGGGTGATCGATCAGCCGCTCGAACGGTTCGCCGCCCTCGACGATGTTCTGCAGTTCGCAACCGGCGGGACCGTGCTCGTCGAGGCGCACGACGTTGCCGTGCCAGTCGCCGTACTGGAGTGCGGGAAACGCGGTCAGCGCGTCGTTGAGTTCGCCAACATGCGCCGGGTCCACAGCGTTCCGCAGAATTAAATAGCCGTTCAGGTCAAAAAGGTAATCGTCGAGTGCGGAGGGCATGATGGAAAACTCCTTGGGTTGGGTGATTGGGTTATTTTTTCTCTCACCCCCCCGCCCCCTCTCTCATCGGAATGAAAGAGGGGGTGTCCGGGGGCGCGGCGCAATCCCGCCCCCCGTCTCCCCCGACAAGCGGGACCGCCTGTTTGCGTTGGACTCCCCCTCTTTCATTCCGATGAGAGAGGGGGCGGGGGGGGTGAGAGAGGCGGGAGAGGACGGCGGCGCGGGAGAGCAGAAACG
>JAYULM010000366.1:0-38261 GCA_043763605.1 Armatimonadota bacterium
CCCCCTCTCCGTGCCGGAGAGGGGGGTGAGGTTCCGCAGAACCCTACAAACCAGCCAAACTGACTTCAACCCGGAACGTACGCGTTTCACCCGGGGCGATGGTTTGCAGACGACCGGCTACACGTTCGGCGGTGCGACCGAAGACGCGGCAGTTCGCCGGTTCAATGCCGCAAACATACTCCCCCTGCCCCATCATTTTCCACTGCGTCAGATGCGGCAAGGCACCGTGGTCATACCGTACTGTGGCGGTCAGCGGCAGGGCGGGATTTGACATCGTCACGGTCGCGAAGCCGTCCGCATCCGGCTCTGGGAAGTGGAAGAAGCATTGTTCGCGGTAGCCGGGCGTCGGGACGGTCAGTTGGAGTGCCGTTTCCTTGCCCATTTCGGCGTCGGCGTCGCGGGCTTCCGGCGGTATGGTCACGTTCGTGACGATTTCCGTGTGCTCACTGACCAGCGGAAAGCCAAAGTTCAAGTGATACAGGAGCATCAGCGGAACTTCAGCGAAGCCCGCGTTTGTCACTGTGTCGCAAACATGGAGGTGGCTCCCGCCGAGCGGTGCCGTAATCGTACGTTGTAGACGCAGGTTTTCACCGAACACACACGCCTCGCGCATCACGCCACGAACCACGAGTTGAGCCGAATCCTCACCGGTCCATTCGATCCCCGCGAACGTCTCATCGGCGGGGATATGCGACAGATAGCCGTGAACTCCCAAGTGCTCGTCGCCGTCCACATTCGCCGCACCTGCATTCGATAAGCCGCACCCGGTGAGCAAGCCCCCGTGGAACGACCGGAGCCATCCGCGCCCGTTCGGTTGCGACTGATCCAGGGCATGAGGGTGCGCCGCGCCGGTCGCCGACTGCCACGCGAACGGCACGCCTTTATACGACGCAGTGCCGATGTCCATGCCGCGCGACAGCAGCACCGTGAAGTCGAGTCCCCCACCCGTCCGCGCCCGCACCGCGCGAACGCCATCCGCCGCGCCTTCGGTGTAGGAAAATCGCTCTACCCCGGCGATCTGCGAAATAGTTCCGACACGCGCTTCAAGTTCGCGGCGAGTCCATTCGCGCCCGAAAAGTTGTATAGCCATGACGATATTCTATGCGGATGGGGGCACAGTTGTAAAGCGAACCGTATACTCGCTAAGACAGAACGTCCCAGCGTGTGCCGAATCGCAAGATCGCCCGCCCCAACGCGGGGTTAGCCCTCAACCAAATATCGTCAAAGAAAATCCAGCGAGCAAACAATTTCGTTTCATTTCCGGGACTGTGAATCCAGGTGTCGGAGTGCAGGCAAAGTTGTGCGACGTGATCCGCGATCTGCACGAGGGAATCTTTGCCGCTCAGCAGTACACGTTCGGTTTTGTTTCTCGCCATCACTTCCGAAAGCAATGCGAAGTCTTCGGCGGGAGTATTTGTTCCGCCGAAATCGTGTTTATAGAGTTCGTCATCAACGGCTGATACCGGTATTGTCCGGGCTTGAGTCAAAATGTCCGCGAGAGTAACGACGGCATGAGGGGCGACTTTCGGTGACTCGGTCAAGGCGCGCAGTATTTTCATCTCAAAGAACCAGCGGTCGCCGACTGGTTTCTCACGAAGATAGGACACAAATTGTGACAAACGAATCCGGGGTATTTGGAATGAGCCGTATATGTCCGTCAGGCTGGCAGAGTCATAGAAAGAAAGGAACACTCCATAGACGGCTCCCTGAGTTTTACCACCGGTCTCGAACAGTTCCACCGCATCCGGCAGGCGAGGGAGGCGGGCGGTGATCGGTTCTGAGGATTCGGGCAGTTGCCAATCGTCGTGGAGCAGGTATGCCGCCTTCTCCGGTTCTTTTCCAATGTAATAATCATCGAAAAAATAGTAGGCAAGCTCTAACTCGTCATCATCTGTAAGAACCTGTATGGCGTTCGCCGACGTTCGCACCTCTCCCTCGGCATACAAGTGCTTGTGCAAAATCACAGACAACTGACGCATGGTTTGGGGAGCGGTCAAATTGTGTTCCGCGATTGCCATAAATAAGGAATCGAAGCCGTATACACGGCAACCGAGAACTTCCTCGGTAAATCGGGAAGCCTCACCGTCTTCCTCACTTTTCCCCCGCCAGTGTCGCTGGAACCACGCGAGAACGGAATGGTCTTCGGGAAAGTGACGCAGATATTTCCCCGTCGAGTGATCGTAATGTGTGCGAAGCGCGAAGTAAACGCCCATTTTTACCATTTCCCGTATTGCTCGGACAGCGCGAGCAGAAACCGGGCGGTGTGTCGCGCCTCGAACGTCTTACTCATCGTCCGGTTCGTCGTCCGACTGCGAAATCTTAAACGGTTCGCTCGCACTGTGTCGGACGGCGAGGACTTCAAGGGAGTCGGCTCCCGAAGTCGCCGTTTGTCCGTGGAGCGCGTAATACACGTACCAGAGCCCGCTGCTACTTCCGCGCCTACGCTTACGATTTGTCTCCAACCGCTCTCGGTAAACAACCCTTGCGAAGCGTAATGACGCGATTTCGTTGGGCGCGTCAAACGGCTTTCCGTGTGACGCAATCTCTTGTGATGTCCGTTCGCACAACCCGGCGACAGTGGCATCTAACTGGTCATTGAAGGCATAGGCACCCGCGTCGCCCGCGACGCGGCGCAGGAAAATAAGCGCACGGGCAACGTCGTATTGTGCAGGTGTCGTGAAATGCGGGAAGAGCGGCTGAGGCGCAACGCCATTTTCTACTTCGTCCAACCGTTTTCCTCCCGAATGCGAGCGAAAAACACGTCGCCCGCTATCGTGTCTCCGGCCTCCATCGCGGCAATTCCTTCGCCGATAGCGATTAAATCTTCTTCGGTCGGGTCAGTGTCCGGGTAGTAGACTTCTTCGTCGTCATCCGTGACCGCGAACGCGGCGGACAGTGCGACAGCGGCGGTGCGTGACCGCTCCCACGTTGGCAGAGCGAGCGCGGCGCGTGTTACGGCGTCGGACAGGTTTAGCACAATCGGTTCCGCGCCGGGTAAAGTGAGTGTGGCTTGCATTGTTTTCCTCCGGTAACATTATACCCGCTACTTTTTTACATATTGGTCGGAGAGGGCGAGCAGAAACCGTGCGGTGTGCCGCGCGCCGAGGATCAGATCAGAGACGCGCAGGTTTTCGTTCGGGGCGTGAACGCGTGCACCGGGGTAGCCCACGCCGCAGGTGACGAAGGGTTGACGCAATCCGGCGACGAAAGGATGGATCGGTCCCGAACCGCCGACCAGCGGATAGACGCACGGCTCCTTTCCGTATACTTCGCGCGCGGTTTCGGCGGCGAGCCGGACGTAGGGGTGGTTCGGATCGACACGCCCCGGGCGTTGCCCGCCCAAGTACTTGATTTCGATGTCGGAGAAACCGTTCGCGTCTAAATGTTTACGCAGGGCGGCGTGTACCGTATCGGGGTCCTGGTCGGGGACAAGGCGGAAGTCTACCTTCGCAAAAGCTTTGGCGGGAAGCACAGTTTTCGCGCCCGCACCGGTGTAGCCGGATTCGATGCCGTTAATGGTGCAGGTCGGCTCGAACACGGCGCGACGCTGGTACTCGACGCCGGTTGCTCCGCCCAAAAAGTCTGTCGGGGCGAACTCTTTTCGCAGGAACGCTTCCTGTGCGGCGGGCATACCGGCGAGCAGTTCGATGTCGGCATCGCTCGGCGGCAGGACAGTGTCGTAATGCCCGGGTAGCAGAATCCGCTCGCCGCGCGTTTTCAGGGTGCCGAGTGCCCAGACCAGACGCCATGCCGCGTTCGGCAACACGGAACCGCCGATGCCGGAATGGGCATCGTAGGCGATGGTTTGCGCATGTAATTCGAAGTAGGCGATCCCGCGCAAGCCGCAAATGATCTCCGGACGACCGGTTTCGTCCACGCCGCCGAACTCCCAGATCGTCACATCGGCGTTCAGCAGGGCGGAATGATCCGCGATCCAGGCGGATAAGTGTACGCTGGCTACCTCCTCTTCTCCCTCGACAAGCACCTTGACATTGAACGGCAATGTGCCGCCGTGCGTGGCTTTGATCGCGTCCAGGGCGAGAAGTCGGCAGGAAATATGCCCTTTATCGTCGGAAACGCCACGACCGTACAGGAAATCGCCGTGGCGGCGCAACACCCACGGGTCGGAGTCCCAGAGTTCGAGCGGTTCAGCGGGTTGCACATCGTAGTGATTGTAAAAAAGCACGGTCGGGGCATCCACGCCCGCCGAACGGTCCTCCGCGTAGACGACCGGCGGCGCGCCTTCGGTAGTCGGCAGGATACGCACTTCGAGTCCGCGTTTTTTGAGCAATTCCGCGACCAATTCTGCCCCGCGCAACATCGGGCTGTCCGGTTGCGCGGCAACGCTGGGAACAGCAACCATTTCGGCGAGTTCGACCAGAGAGGCATCCAGAAAGGAATCGATGGCGGTATAAAGCGGTGGATCAGAGGGGCGGTTTGCATGCGGGAATTGTAGCATATGCGACCGCAAAGATTCGCGTGTTGCCTCACGGCGCAAGGTTCCTTTCGGCGTATAGCGAAACGCTTCGGTTGGTGCCACGAATGTGCGAAATATAAGTTTGCCGGGTGAACCGAGAAGGGATACGGCCGCGTCGCGCGAGACAGGCAAATCGGAACAAATAGTTAAGGTTTCGCCCTCCTCGCTATACATGAACAAGTGTTCGACCTCCGGGAAGGCTTGTCGGAGAGTGTTCTCCAGTGGCTCCGGTTCGATACGTCTTCCATTCGCGAGTTTGAACGCCGCGTCCGACCGACCGACGAAAAACAGGTCGCCGTCCGCGTTCGATTCGACCAGGTCGCCGGTGTCCTGCCATCGGTCCGGCGCAAGCGGATTGAAGCCGTGTTCCGCCGACCACATCCCTGCGCAAGCGTTCGTCCCGCGAAACGCAAGGGTTTGTGTGTCGCTGATACGCGTCTCGCACCCCAGCGCGCGCCCGAGGTACCGGGGCCCGGGAAAGACGCCCGGTTCGCCGAGAGCGATCCCGGGCGAGGCTTCCGTCTGCCCGTATCCGACCCGTAAACGGGTGGTGCGAAGGAACTCGCTCAGCGGCGCGTCAATCGGTGCGCCGCCGATCACGCCGCCCCGCAGAGAGCGAAGGAATCGTGCTCCGCGTTCCGTCGTTGCCAGACGCTTCACAGTGAGCGGGACCGCGCAAAAATCGGTGATACCGGCGTCCTCGAACGTGTCCAGTAACGTGTCGGTGTCCCGTCCGCTCCCGGGGTTGCGGTGAATTTCCGCACCGGAGAGCATTGCCGGGAGTAAATCGATTACCAAACCGAAGGCGTGACTCCACGGTAATGTCGAGAGCACCCGCGACGTTTCCTCCTTGAGTCCGAGGTGGGGCAGATGCGACTGGACGACCGAAAGAACGCCGGTGTCGGATAAGCCGATCCATCGCCCGTCGCCCGATTCCGTTCCCGATGTCCGGAGCAGGAATCGGGCTTCGGGTGCCGCCGGGTATCGCGCCTTCCGAAGTGAGTCCGGTACGGAGAGCGGTCCCGCGCACCAGTCGGCGTTAAAAAAGTGGCGTTCGTCGATTGTACCCACCGCCGCGCGGGCGTCCACGGCGTTCATCACAGTATCGATGGCGACGACGGATCTGGATTCCGGGGCGAAAGCGAGGCTCAAACCCTCCCAGAGGGCGGCGACAAATACCTGCAACCACGCAGGGGAGGGTGGCAACACGATCAAGATCCGGTCGCCCGGTACGAGACCCGCGTTACGGAACACTTCCACCCAGAGGCGCGAACCCGTCCAGATCGAAGCGGCGGGGATAACGCCCTCCGCGAAGCAGAACAGCGGGTACGGTTGTTCCCGCAACCGCTCGCGAAGGAGGGCGCGAAACCTGTCGCGGGTTCCTCCCCCGGTGCCGTCGGCGGTCGTACCGCCCGCGCCTTCCATGATGCAGTAGCCTATTTGCTCGCTCCGACCCGCTTGACCATCACCCAGTTGGTTTTCGTATTCGGGTCCCGGTGAAGCAGGATGTTAACCAGTGTCGGGCGCATCTTGTACGTGAAGGCGTACGTCACTTCGGCGTTCAACGTCCCGGCGGCGACCCCGTCCTTGAACCGCCCGAAGACCAGACGGTTATTGGTGCAGGGAGCGAGTTCACGAAAGAAATTTTTGCCGATAGCGTCTGCTTGCTGGACATTCGCGAGTTCGGATTCGTATTTGTTATACAACTGGACGATGCCGGAATCATCGACGCGCACACAACCGAAGGGGAATGCATCCACCTCCGACTTACTCATGTGCGGAAGATCCCGCAACTGTTCGGGGGTCACGAAACTCATTATTATCTGCTTCCTTCTCCTGGATGGGTGCCATTCATCAACGCCCGTGGGAGCGGCGCGTGATTGACATCCGCCTCGTTTGTAACTCCGTTCGGCGGAGAAAGGTTCGCAAAAACTATGTCGCCTATTTCATTTTCCATGCCGCGCACCATCTGGGCGATAGTTTTGAATCGGCGCACAACGTTTCTCGGATCGGAATCACCCAGTTCGACTTCGAGGTGTTCCCGCGCGGCGTACATGGTCATCAGTTGCGACTCCATAGAACCGATGGTGCTTTGTAAATGGCGGAACGCTTCCAGAACATCCTCGACCTCGGACGCCCCGATCTCGCGCTCTAATCGCTCCTTGTCTTCATACATGCTGGAGAGTTGCTCCTCCATGCTGGCAACCGTGCCGTTGAGTCCTTCGATCTTTCCGGTAAACTGACGGATCTTGAGCAAAACCTGCTTCGGATCGGAAAGCCCGGCGAACGGATTCTCTCCCTCCTCCTCGCTCGGCGGGGCAGGAGTGAGTTCTGAAAGTTTCGTCTCCAGGTCGCGGACCAGGGCGATAATCTCCACCGCCCGCTCTACTCCCAACTCTTTTCGTATTCGCTCGCGGTCGACGCGGAGCGGACCGATTTCATTTTTCAGGGCGTCCAGTTCTTCTTGCAGTGCCCGTGTCCTGCCTCCGAGGTTAAACATATCGTACTCTTCCTACTTTTCGAGTTTATTTCCGTTCATTAATCCAGAGTCTTGAGAGCCTTTTCCATGCTCCCCAGTAACTCCGACATTTCGCTATAACTTTCAATTCGCGCTTCCAGCGTCCGCATGTGGGCGACGATCTCACGGGCGTCGGTTTTCCCCAACTCGTTTTGTAGCACGTAGCGGTCCGCGCGGAGCGGGATCATTTCGCGGGTCGCAGCCGCAAGGTTGTCACGCATCTCCCGCACCCGCGCGATAATGTCCCCTGCCTCCGAAGTACCGAACTCCTGGACTAAACTGTCGTGTTGAGCGACGCCGAGGGTAGCCTGGGCGGAAACCTCCGCGAGCCGATCTCTCAGGCCCCGCACCAGCGCAACCATTTGATCGGCATTAAACGTGCCAAACTCGCGTTCGAGGTACTCACTCTCGCAACGAAGTTTGTCCCAATCGGCTCGAACCCGCGCGAGTTCCGAGGACAAGTGGCGCAGTTCCGCGATGACCTGTCCCGCCGTCACCTCATCCCCGTACTCGGCGCGAAGGGCGTCAACCGAGGAGCGTTCCGACGCGAGTTCTGTTCGGACCGTTTTGAGCGAGTCCCGCAGGTCGCGCCACGCAACAATCAGAGGGGCTACGTTGCTGAACCCGGTCTCGATGCGTAGTTGTTCCCAATCCGCACGTAAGGTGCTTGCCTCATTGCGCACTGACCGCAGTTGTAGTTCGCGCCGCTCTACCCACTCGGCTTGCGCGGCTCGCGAGACGGCGTCATCGGGTCCGGATTCTCCCGCAGGTATTGAGCGACGCTGTAACTGCTCGAACAGTTCGACGATCTCTTCCCGGGTGCCGACACCGAGGTCCTCCTGTAGTTCCGACCATTGCTGATCACTTGCATGCACCCTTGCGGACAGTTCACGGAACCGATTCTCAATCTCCGTGGCGTCGACGGTGACGCGCGGTGCGGAACACTCGTCGGGTGACGGGGATTCATAATTCACATCGATGCCGAGCAGTGACGATAACCGCGTCGTGTCGGGATGACTTGCGGGATCGTTTCCCTCCGGTCCTGCCAGAAAATTCGTAATCCGTGTCAGATCCGATTGGCGCAGTACCGGTTCCAGCGATCCGAGGAGGGCGGAAAGCATCCCCGCCCGACAGAACAAGGCACCTTCGACGCGACCGTTGCGGATCTGGTAACCCGCTTGGGTGTTGATCAGAATCCACTGCGACTTCACCTGCGTATAGAAGATAGTGCCAATGGTCTCCTGCTCTTCGGCGTCGTCCACATCCTTTAAAATGCGGAGAAAGTTGTCACGCAGGTTGACCGCGAACGCCCGACAGTCGGCGCGCTGGGCTGGTGAGGAATCTTCCCAGGTCCCCAGACAATCGCGCCATGCTTTTTCCAACTCCGCGCCGGAGAGAATCGCGGCGATCTGTCCTATTTTGGAAGTGTCTCCGAGGATCTTGGTTTCTATCGTCTTCATATGTAAGTTTGCCGTGCCGGTCGAGGCGACCACACAGTTCTCGTTTTTTTTGTCCGCGTTTGGTGGATTAGCCGGAAGGGATGGCACTGCCTGTTTGGAATGTTTAATCCGGCAAGTCATAGTCAGCAACGACAGAAGTATCGTGTTTATAGTCGCCTTTACGTATCCTTAACTTTAATCGACCGTTTCCCCGCGTCTAATCATTGGCAAGTTTGATCGGAATAATTAGTATGCGTGTAAAGTCACTCGACCAGAGCAGTAACGGCGTTTACCCTACGCCCCGTCTCGGATGGCCGGTTGGCGCGGAACCGTTGTGGAGCCGTCTTTACCCTATGGAAAGATATAACTGCATCAAACGTGCCACGATACCCGGATTTATTTATCAAGCGTGCCGCAGGCATGACAAAGCACGTTCGCTGTCGATGTGACTGCGATCTTTCGAGTGAAGGACATGGATGAAAGTGCGCGAGGAATTTAATCGGTGTTTTCCAGGACGACGCGGCGGCGTTTCGGATCGTATCCTATGGAGAGACGACCTTCCAATAGATCGCGCAGTGGCTTGCCAACCAATTCGCCACGCCATCCTGCGAACAGATTGCCTCCGAAATCGGGGCTCGCCCGCTCCGAAGCCAGAGCGCGCAGGTCGTCGCCCGACGCGAGCAAGGATGGCGGGAGGTTTTCTTCCACCGCGCGAAGACGTACCACGGTGTTGAGCATCTCCTGCAATACGGAACCCTGTTCGTCAAGCGGCTGCGACTGATCCGCCTGCGGGCGGTCCTCGGGCGGAACATCGAGACCTTTGCGCACGGTGTCGGCGAGTGTCTGCGCGTTCTTCTCGCCCAAATTCGGAGGGGCGGAGCGCAGGGTTTGTATCGCGTGCGTGTCGGTCGCGGCGCGTCGGGCGATCTCGATCAGAAAATCGTCTTTCACCACGGAGCGGCGCGGCTTATCGCGCCGCCGTGCTTCGGCGTCGCGCCACGCGGCGAGTTCGCGCAGGATCGCCAGACCGCGCCCGTCGAGCACGTTTTTCCCGCCCACTTTCCGCCACAATTCTTCCGGGGGGAGTTCCTCGGTACCGGCGAGCAGGGAGCGTAGCATCTGGTCGCTTGCCCAACCGGTGCGCCCGCGCTTTTCCAGGATGGCGGACAGTTTGTCGTGAAGGGTATGCAGGTAGCGAACGTCGTTTTCGGCGTAATCGCGCATCGCCGGCGAGAGCGGACGCCGCGACCAGTCGGCGAACCCCTCGTCTTTAGCGAGGCGCACCCCGAGCAGGGCTTGTACCAACGCCCCGTATCCCGTCTGCAACGAGTACCCGGCGAACGCCGCCGCGACCTGCGTGTCATACACCGGCGTGGGCGGCGCGCCGAGGTGGGACGCGAGTATTTCCATGTCCTGCCCCCCCGCATGCAGTATCTTGACGACGCTCGGGTCCAGAAACAGGTCGCGCATGATGCCCAGTTCGCCTTTTAAAGCAGGGACATCGAGGATCGCGATAAACCCGTCGGCGGTGGAGACCTGGATGATTTCCAACACGGGCTTGTACGTTCGCTCGCGGATGAACTCCGTGTCGAACGCGAGGCGCGGGTCGGCGGCGAGGGCAGGCTGGAGTCGTTCGGCGAGCGTGCGCAGACCTGCGGCGTCGGCGACATACAGTGAGGCGGGAGAATAGTCGGAGGACGCGGTGGTCTCCTGAAATGAGCGTTGCATTATCCGTATATTCGTCACCCGGAGCGGTTTTCCCTGTGACTGGTTTTCTCCCCTATCATTTCGCGCCGCCATTGCCTATAATGATTCATGTTCTCCCGACCGTGCTTCGTCCACGCCCTTCCGATGTCGTTGCTTGGCGTTTTTCTTTTTTGCCTGTGCATAGCCGCGCAAACACCTCCCGTCGCCGCTCAGGAAAGCCAACCCGCTTCTCCGGCACCGGATGCGTCCCCGGTCCCGCCCCCCGCCCCGGTCATCGGTCGGAAACGGATCGGCATTGCGTTCGCGGGGGGATCTGCCTTCGGCGAAGCGCACATCGGCGTTTTGAAATGGCTGGAGGAGCACCATGTCCCACTTGATTATGTCGCCGGTACATCGATGGGCGGTCTGGTCGGCGGCGGGTACGCGTTCGGGTATTCGCCGCGCGAACTGCAGGATCTGCTCGGGCGCGTGGACTGGCAGGACGCGTTGCGCGGTGAAACCCCCTACCCCGCGCTCACATTTCGGCGCAAGGAGGACCGCCGTATCATCCCCAACCGATTCGACTTCGGTTTGAAAAACGGGCTTACCCTCCCCGGCGGGCTGAACCCCGCGCATGCCATCGGGTTGTTGCTATCCGAGGTCGCCTATCCCTGCTCCACGGTAACGTCGTTCGACGATCTGCCGATCCCGTTCCGGTGCGTCGCGACCGATCTGCAAACCGGCGAGTCGGTGGTGATGAAAGACGGTTCGCTACCCGTCGCATTACGGGCAACGATGTCGCTCCCCGGTATATTTACCCCTGTGCGCCGCGACGGACGATTGCTGGCGGACGGCGGCGTGGTGCGAAACCTCCCGACCGAAGTTGTACGGGACATGGGCGCGGAAACGATAATCGCCGTGGACTTGAACGCGTCGGGTTTGTTGCAGGATGCCACCGACTCGCTCGGATCGATCCTCACCATCGTTGGACGGTCGGTGACGCTCGCGGTGCGTGCCAATGAGCAAGCGAGCCTGCAACTCGCGGACGTGATCATCGCCCCCGATCTCAAGGGGATGGATGGCAACGATTTCTCGCGGATCGAGGAGTTCGTCAATCGGGGCTATGCCGCCGCCGAAGCCCGGAAAGACGCGCTGCTCCCCCTCGCCGTGTCGGACACGGAATGGAAGGTTTATACGAACGCGCGGCGGGAACGGCGCGGCGTCGCCCATCCCCGACCGGCATACCTTACCGTGGTCGGTCCGTCGGACGCAAACGCCAAGCGCATAGTGCGCCAACTCCGCCCGATCCTGTTCCGCCCCTTCCCGAGCGCGTACGCCGACGAACGGTTTACCCTGCTCACCGGCGGGGGGCGGTACAACGCGGTCTTATACGAGGCGGTCCGTAATATCCAGGGGGAATTGGGTATCCGCATCCGCGCTCAGGAAACCGAATTCGGTCCGCCGTTTTTGCGGGCGGGTCTGGAGATCGACGGGTCAGATCCCCGCAGTGTTCAGGTGAACGTCGCCGCCCGCTACATCGGTCTGGACGCCGGATTGCTCGGGGCGGAAACCCGTTTCGATGCGCGCCTCGGCTCCAATGTCCAGTTCATCGGGGAGTATCTGGTTCCTGTCGGCGGATCGGAATCGCCGCTCTTCGTCGCCCCCCGCGCTTTTTTCGTGGATAACAGCCGCAATATTTTCCAGAACGGCTCGCGTACGGCGGTTTACGGGACCGAGGAGACCGGAGCGGCCTTTGACGCGGTCCTGATCCCGAACCGCTTTTTCGAGTTGCGCGGGGGGTATCGATACTCCAGTTTCCAGAGCGGCTTGCGCACCGGAACCGCATCGCCGACCACGAACGGCGCCGTAGAGTCGCTTCAACTGCGCGGCACGTATGACGGCGTCGACGATGGCGTGTTGCCCCGGAACGGATTCCGGTTGCGGGGACTCGCAACCCGGTACACCAACACCCCGGGAAGTTCGCGGGCGTTTACGACGACGGAAGTTCGCTACGACCTGTTCCACACCCGCGCTGACCGCGATACCACGTTCGCGCTGATTTCCGGTGGCACATCGCTGGGCGACAACATACCCGCTCCACTCCAGTTCGGACTCGGCGGACCGTTCCGGCTCGGATCGGAGAACGTCGATTCGTTGCGCGGCACCGACTATTTCGTACTCACCGGGGGCATCCTGCGCCAGATCGCGGCACCGCCCTTGCTCGGCGGTCGAACGCTGGTCGGCATCTGGGCGGAAATCGGCGGGACGGCAGGAGCCGGAACGGCGGGGCTGGATGACGGGATACGCGGATCGCTATCGACGGGAGTTATTTCCGAGACATTTTTAGGACCGCTACTCCTCGGAGTCAGTTTCGGGGACAACGGGCGCGGCGGCATCCGATTAGTGCCCTATTTCGTGCTGGGGCGGCTGTTTTAGACCGCATCGCTTTCCGCCATGACCCGCACGAAGGCGTCCTCCAGTGATTCGCGGACCGGGATCACGGCGCGGATACGCCCACCGGCTGAAACCAGCGCGGCGACAAGGTCCGGCGTTACCGTCGCTATTTCACGCGTGAGAAGTATCGTGATCGTGTTTCCTTCTGCCGATGTTTCGACCGTTCCGAAACTCGACGCGGCTTCGCGCAGGGCGGGAGTCACGTCGGTCATTTCCACGGAAACGGCGGACACCGGGTTGGTAATTTCCGCCACGGTCCCCTGCCGCACGATCTGCCCGCGTTTGATGATCGCCACGGTATCGCACGTCAATTCTATTTCGGAAAGCAGGTGCGAGTTGAGCAACACGGTAGTGCCACGTCCTTTCAAATACAGTACGATGTCTCGCACGGCGCGCCGACCGAGCGGGTCAAGCGCGGAAGTCGGCTCGTCGAGGATCACGAGGCGCGGTTCGTGCAGGATCGCTTGGGCGAGTCCGGCGCGCTGTTGCATCCCTTTGGAGAACGCCCCCAACCTATCTTTCGCGCGCGACGCAAGCCCGACGATCTCCAATACTTCCGGAATTCGCCGCCTGCGGTCCTGCGCGTTCATCCCATAGAGTTGCCCATGCGTGTCCAGAAACTCAGTCGCGGTCAGGAACTCGTGGAACTGGAATTTTTCCGGCAGGTAGCCGACGAAGCGGCGGGTGTCGCGGTCGCCGATGGGCTTGCCGAGAACGGTAGCGGTCCCGCTTGTCGGAAAAACGTTCCCGAGGAGCATCCCGATAGTGGTGGTTTTGCCCGCGCCGTTCGGTCCGAGGAATCCGAAAACCTGCCCTGCCGCGACAGAAAGATCGAGCGATTCTACCGCCGCGACTGGCGCACCCCGATAGATTTTGCGCAACTGCCGCGTTTCGATCACGGAAGACGAATCGATTCTCATGTTTCTTATGATAGCATGTCGGCAATCATTCACAACATAAAAAGGACGGGCGAACCATGCTGGCAAAAGAAATCATCGCAAAGAAGCGTGACCGAGGGGTGCTGACCGACGAAGAGATCCGCGCGTTTATCGGAGGGTATGTGCGTGGCGAGGTGACGGATTATCAGGCGTCGGCGTTCCTGATGGCGACCTATATCAACGGCATGGACGCTGCCGAGACGGCGGCACTGACAGAGGCGATGGCGAAGTCCGGCGAAACGCTCGATCTGGTCGCGGGCGGTATCCCCGAGGGGGCACCGACCATCGACAAGCACAGCACGGGTGGTGTTGGGGACAAGACCACGCTCATCGTCGTCCCCCTACTGGCGGCGGCGGGGGCGTTCGTCTGTAAAATGAGCGGGCGTGGTCTGGGGCATACTGGCGGGACGCTCGACAAACTGGAAAGTATCCCCGGCTTCCGGGTAGACCTGTCGGGCGAGGAGATGATCCGGCAGGTGAGAACCATCGGAGCGTGTCTCGCAGGACAGACGGATACGCTCGCTCCGGCAGACAAGAAGTTGTATGCCCTCCGCGACGCGACGGCGACGGTCGGTTGCCTTCCTTTGATCGTCTCCTCCATCCTTTCCAAAAAGTTCGCCGGGGGGGCGAAATCGTTCCTGTTCGATGTCAAAGTCGGCGACGGGGCACTGGTCCGCACCCTCGCGGATGCGTGCGAACTGGCGCAGGCACTGGTCTCAGGCGCGGAGCGTGGCGGACGTCGGGCGACAGCGGTACTTTCGGACATGGACGCTCCTCTTGGCAGTTCGGTAGGAAACGCACTGGAGATCGCGGAGGCGGTCGCCCTACTTACACCGGGCGTACCCCTGAGCGAGAAAGATAGCCGCCTCCGGGAGATTTGCCTGGTACTCGGGGGCGAGGCGCTGGAATTGTGCGGCATCAGCGATTCCGTGCAAGCGGGTCGCGAGAAGATCGAAACGCTTTTGGAATCGGGGGCGGGATTAGAGAAACTGCGTGACATCATCGTCGCGCAGGGAGGCGACGGGCGAGTGATCGACGCACCGTGGCAAATACTCCCAACCGCGCCCTTCCGGACTCCGTTCCTGAGTGAATCGTCGGGTTTTGTGCAGGCGATTTCCGCCCGACAGGTTGGCGAGATAGTTGTGCGTCTGGGCGGCGGTCGCCAGCGCAAAGACGTCCGGGTCAACCCATCCGTAGGAATTGTTTTCACAAAATCGGTGGGAGACCCGGTGCGCACGGGGGAAACTCTGGCGGTGATTCATGCGGGCGATGACGTAGCAACACAAGAGGCGTCGCTGGCACTGCGCGGGGCTATACGACTCACCGACTCGCCGGTGGACTGCCCCCCGCTCGTGCGTGACATTCTAAAAAACGTAAAAACAAATATGTAGAATTGTTAGCCACACGTGTATAAAACAGTAGACATGGGTAATAGAAAGTGTGAGCGATCCATACCGGGAGATTCCCAGCGGCGTCGAAAGCAGTCAGGAAGATTGCCTTCGACGCCGATTTTTTGTCGGATGTTCCAACCGGGATGTTTCTTGTGAGTTATTTGTGCGGAGAGTTTATTCTACATGTTTTGTGGATATAAATGAGTAGGCAGTGTTTGAAACAAGATCTCACAATAGGTTAAAAGGTAGAAACATGTTTACTGATCGCACACAACAAACGGTTAATGCAACCGTCACCACCATCGTAACCACACTCGCAGTTCTTTTCACCGCTAACGGCTCTGCTCTAGCGCAGTCGGGGAACGGGGGCAGGTTAAGCACCAACCCTAACGATTTACGCGACGCATTCGCCAAGCATCCCACTCAGGCAAATTCGCCGAAAGCCTTCGCGCGTTTCGTAGCCGAGAACCCGATGCTCGGTCAGCGGTACGCTCGTCACTTCGGCGTGCCTCAAGAGCGCATCGTTTCGTTCTTTCAGAACGCCCTCGTACCTCGCACTCTGAACCAGTCAAAAACGCTGAGTACTTTCGGAGTCACCGATAGCGGAAAGATTTATCCGGTCAAGACCACTCTTCCGGCTGGCACTAAAGTCTGGGCGACGCGCGAAGGCGTTCCGGTCCTGAAGTGGAACTGCTCTAACCCGCTTTCGACATTGTTGCCAGGCGCGACCCTGGAAACGTCGCCTCTCGAAGTCGTTTCCACACCGTCATCGGTGTTGCCGTCGGGATTTCCGGTCCTAGACGTACCGGGGACGTTCGCCGCGAACTCATCGATTCTGCCCGGAGACGGTAGCGATCTCGCGCTCTCCCCTCCGCTCCCGGCACTTGATTTTGCATTCGGAGTTCCCGCGACCGACGTCGTCGCGTCTGCCGCTCTTCCCGGAATCGGAGAAGTTATCGATGCGGGCGCATCCAGCATTAGCGACTATTGGCCTGCTCTGTTCATTCCGGTAATCTTCGCGTTTAATCAGGGCGGCAACGGCGGAGAAACTTTCGTTGGCGAGACGCCGCCTTTGGCTCTACCGGTTGCTGTGGAGTCTGCCCCGCCGCCGATTGATGCATTCAACCCGGTAGTGGTTCCCGAAGGAAACACCGCCCTCCTCCTACTTGGCGGATTGCCGATCTTGGGATTGGCTTATCGGGTCGCGAACCGCAACAAAAAGTAAGGTAATTGCCGCAACAAAATGCGAAAAGGCATCCTCCTGCAGGGTGCCTTTTCGCTTGTCGAAACCAAGCGGTGTTAGTAACGCTTGTCTGCCGGGTACAGTGTATTCGATACTTTTTACAGGAGCACAACGTCATGAGAAACAGCGGTCGTGGTGGAATTGGGTTGTTGATAGCGGCGGCAATCGCGCTATTTTCGTTGTTCCGTTATTTCGGATCGTCCCAACAGAACGAAGTGACTGGAGAAAAACAACGTGTCGGAGGTGTGACCGCCGAACAGGAGATCGCTCTTGGACTGCAAGCCGCGCCGCAGATGATGCAACAGTATGGCGGGGAGTCCCGTTCGCCCCAGGCGAACGCGCTGGTGGATCGCATCGGTCAACGGATTGTGGACAAGTCGTCGGCGAAAAAATCGGCGTATCGGTTCGAGTTTCATCTGCTCGACGACGACAAGACGATCAACGCCTTCGCGCTTCCCGGCGGTCAGGTATTCCTCACCGAGGCTCTGGCGAAGCGGTTGAAGTCGGAGGCTGAGATCGCCGGTGTACTGGGACACGAGGTGGGGCATGTGGTCGCACGGCATGGCGCGGAGCACATCGCCAAGCAACAACTGACGCAAGGCTTGACAGGGGCGGCGGTCATGGCGACGTACGACCCGAACAACCCGAATACCACGCGCAATGCGGCGATTGTGCAGGCTATCGGGCAATTGGTGAACCTGAAATACGGGCGCGAGGATGAGTTGGAGTCGGACCGTCTCGGTGTCAAGTTTATGGCGGAAGCCGGTTATGACCCACGCGCACTGATCCGCGTGATGGAGGTGTTACGCGACGCGGGCGGCGGCGGCAAGACCCCGGAGTTTTTCGCCTCGCACCCGAACCCGGAGAACCGCATCGGGAAGATCAAGGAAGCAATCCAGAAAGAGTTTCCAAACGGCGTCCCGGAAAACCTTCAGAAGTAGTAACGTTGTCAGAGTGTTGCGCCTCCTGGCACTCCCGCACAATCGTCGCTTTCAGTTGATGGGAAGTGTCGGTTGTGCTGCAGGCGAATACATGACTTGTCGCGATTCATAACCCCAGACAGCCCAATTCGTTCGCGCACAGAGTCGTGCGAAGAAGGAAACAGGAACGTCGCGCGACTGTGAGAACAGCAAAACGAACTCGACCGCACTTTCTGTCGGAGCGTTTCCAAGATCAAGAGTAACCTGACCGAACTGCCCGTCATCTATAACAATCCAGTGTTGATTTCGGGTCTGCGGCAGTTCTGGGAAAACGTCGGCGAAATGATTACCTACATCCGCCACACTTCCCAGAACAGGAAGTCCCTCTCCCGAAAAATCGTCCTCCCAGGAGATAACGTCCGGCAGAAATCGGGCGGCGACCTGTGCCCCGCTCTCCCCGACCGTCGGGCAGAAGATCATATATTGTCTGAGCATAGCCCCGGATTTCGCGAATACTTCGTCCGGGAGGACGGTGCGTAAAACATCCGGGCCGACATTGTCCGGGATCAGCCCATGCTGGATCGATTCGTACCCGACGCCGACCGAGGCAGACGGCAGACCCAACAGTTGCGCTATCTCGCCGTGGCGTTCCTTCGCCTTCCCGAACCCGTACCGTTCATCGAGACGGGGAGCCGATAAAACGTCCTGTAACTCCGCGATCTGGTCGGCGTCAGAGAGCGCGAACAGTTCCGCGAGTCGTCGGGCATTGCCGCCGGACGGGGGAAGTTCCTCCCCGATAAGAAGCCCCGGCTCGGTACAATACTCGTCGACAGGCTGCCCGTCACGGAAAAACCGAAGTCGCAGGGTGTCCTCCCGGTTCACTACCGCGAGTACAACCGGCATTTCCGTCAGTGCTGAAGAAATCAGCGCGGCGGCGTAATCACCCACATTCGGAACGTCCGGAATGGCTTCAAGAAAAAGTACGACAAAGTTTCCTTCTTCCGGCACCGCGACGAAGTAAGCGAATGGCAATGAGGGAAACGATCCCTCGCGCAGACGGGAAACTGCTACCGATCCGCAAACCGCTAGAGTGGTGTAAAAAGAAGTCATAGTAAACGCGAACCGCCCGTGACGCAGAAACGATACGTCACGGGCGGTGGGTGCCAGAACCAACTAATTGATTTTTGCAGAGGTTGCCCGGCGGCGGCGGCGGACCCGGTTGACTCCGGTACCTACCAAACCTACCAAACCACCAATCCCCACGGATATTGCCGCAGGCGGGGCGGGTACCGGTTGGAAACTTGAGCCCGCGATGTCACGATACAATTCTCCGTCTTGCCAACCGGTGATAGCCGTAGCGTCCCCAAAAGCCACCCCGGGACTGGTGTAATCTATCGTATACCATTTGTCGTTTGCGGTTGTTGACGCAAAGTTATGCGCATACAAAGTGCTGTTCAATGGATCAGGACTGAACGCAATCTGTAGGGAAGCCTGGTTACCGGTTGAATCAATGCGGAAGCCTGTCGCATTTCCTCCACTCGGAGCAACTGTCAGCGCGGAAATATTCGCGCTGAAGAATTGGCTATTGGTGGTATGACCATATAAAATGCCACCGGAGGTGACCGCGATGTCCCCAAAATTCAATTGCGTCCCTGCCACAGCACCGAGACCGAATGTAGCAATCGTATTCGTGCCCCCGAGGTTGCTAATACGGACCAACGTTTGGGTGTTAGCTTGAACGAACCAGTAACTATTGGCAAAGAAAGCCGCGTTATCAGCGTTTCGCGCAATGGTGAGACCAGCAAGAATATTCGTTTGTGTATTGGTGGTGATATTGTACCGGAAAAGATCGCCACTACTGCTACTACGGTAGTACAGGTTCTGCCCAACGAAATCGTAGGCGAGGGCGTTCGGCTGAGCAAACCCTGCCAAGCTCTGTGTAAAGACCAGGCTTGAGTTTTTCGTCGCAATGTCTATTTGACGAATGTTGCCACCATTCGTGATTCCAAATAGAAATGGGGAACCATAAGCAAGTGATGGCGTGAATGTTGCCGCAAGAACGCACATGCTTGCTGTTAGAAATCTGTTTGAGAAATAGCGATTTATATTCATCCTACTTACATCCCCCGTAACCAACGCTCTGATCGTTCACAACCCAGAGATTCTGTTTCAATTCTGGATTGTCGCCATGCTACCCAGATTGCAACGAACTGAAGCATATTCTGTACATCGGAGCCTTTTGCAAGAATCAGAGTTGTGATCTAAAGCGGCACTGATGCATTGATTTCATACGACGTTCGTTGCAAAAATTTGCTGGACGACAACGATTCGCGCCCTGTCATTTTATTTTTGCAAGAGGCTCATCGTTTCGAAAATATATGCGGCAATAATAATCTGTACTGTACCAGCAATCGCTAAAGTCAGGCGGCAGGCGTTCAGGCGGCGATTTCGGTACGGACACGGCGGATCGGGATGTTGGCGGTCAGTGCCACGGCTTCCCCTTCGCGCTCCACGGAAAGGTCCAGTTCGCGCTCGTCGATGTCGGCGTATCGGCGCACCACGGCTAATATCTCGCGGCGCATCTGTTCCATCAGTGGCGCGGGGATGCTCGCGCGGTCCTGGATCAGCACCATGCGCAGGCGGTCCTTAGCCACCGTTTTCGCCGTCTTTTCCTGCTTGCCGAACAAACGTTCAAAAAAACTCATCTGTACCGCCCCCCTTCCTGAAACCTTAATTATTCTTAACCCCGAACAAGTGTAGCAGTTTTTCGAAGAAACCCGGCTCTTTTTCCTCTAAATCGCTCCCGGTAAGGAAAGGCACCGTTTCTCCGCGCAACCGGCGGGCGATGTTCCGATAGGCTTTACCCGCGAGGGAGGTTTCGTCGAGCGATGCCGGTTCGCCCCGGTTGGTGCTGGTGATGATGCGCTCGTCCTCCGGCACGATACCGAGCAGTTTCACGCTGTTGCCCAGAACTTCCTGTACGTCGGCGACGCCCAATGCCTCGTCGGAGCGGACCATTTTCGGTCGCAAGCGATTGACAATCAGCATGGGGTTCTGTAGATCCTGCGCTTCCAAAAGTCCGACGATGCGGTCGGCGTCGCGCACGGACGACATTTCCGGGTTCGTGACCACAATCGCCTCATCTGCACCGGCGGTGGCATTCTTGAACCCCTGCTCGATCCCGGCGGGACAGTCGATCAGAATGAACGTGTACCCCTCCGCCTGGATGTCGGCGACCAGAGACTTCATCTGTTCGGGCGACACCGCCGATTTGTCGCGGGTCTGCGCGGCAGGCAGGAACACCAGATTGGCGTTCCGCTTGTCCTTGATCAGGGCGGAGCGCAGTTTGGCCCGCCCTTCGACCACATCCACGATGTCGTAAACAATGCGGTTTTCCAGACCGAGAGCGAGATCGAGGTTGCGCAACCCGATATCCGCGTCCAGCAACGCGACCCGCTCCCCGAGCACGGCGAGTGCCATGCCGATGTTCGCCGTGGTCGTCGTCTTGCCGACGCCGCCCTTTCCGGACGTGATGACGATGACCCGCCCCTTCGCGGTCGGTGCCACCGGAGCGGCGGTATTCTCTATATCCGCGACCGGCGCGGCAACCTCGGTAGACATAAACAAATCGTTTCCATCGCCCGCAATCTCAATAAAACGGGTGATACGGCGGCGAACGTGTCAACGCCGCGTGTTGACGCCTATTATAGCGGCATGTGCGATATTTAACAAAACTATTTTTGGCAGGGAAGCGAAACAGGCTTAAGTCCGTGTCAGTAGGGGCGAGACTTGTATTTCGCCGCCATCGATGCGCGCGACTTCTGCCCCGCGCGCGGGGGCATTGCGCCCGGTGTCCTCTTCCGGGGAGCGGGCAATCTTTGTCGCGATCCGCAGTTGCGGTGCCCGGAGCGACGCCGCGACGATTCGCGACTTCTCGTCCCCCATACACCCCGCGTGTACCAGCCCACGTAGCGTCCCGAACACAGCGACATCGCTTTCCGAAAACACCTCCGCCCCGGCGTTCACATCGCCCAGCACGATCACCGGTCCGTCATGCACGATGCGCTGGCCGGAACGGATCGTGCCCGGGATATACAGGGCGTTCGGCGTCGCCCCAGCCGGATACCACGGCGCGACGGTCGCCGCAGTCGGCACCTCGGCGGTGACGTCGGTCTCCTGACGCTCCGGCTGTTGCCGATCCGCCGTATAGCCCTGCGTCGGTCCGCCCCCGGACGGCTGTTTGCGGACCTGGGGCAACTCCGGATACGCGACAAGAACGAGACGCTCACCCGCTTCTCGTGTGTTGGCATCCCGGGCAACTACAGCGATGGGCACCAACCCGAACTCCGCCTTGATACGATCCATCAGGGTATCGAGTTCGGCGACGGTGACGATGCGCACCCCGCAATCGATGGTGGTCTGCGACCCTCGCCAGAACGACTTCGCGTTGGCGGCGTTCAGTTTCTCGTCCGTCTGTGCCAGCAACGCGTCCCACGAAAGGACGAGGGGCAGTTGCAGAAGCAAGCCGTTTCGCCAACCCTTCACGGTTACTTCCGCCGGGTTCGAACTATTTCCGTTGACGATTTCCATACGATTCTCCTAATTGGCGAAACGCGAAGCCGATTCCTCCCTTGTAAACGCGATGCCAGAGTCATTCAGTGGTTGCAGTCACCCGGAACCTCACCCCTGGGCACCCGGAGGGTACACAGGGGTGAGGTTCCGAGCGCGGCAGGCAATTCTTTCAAATAAATCAATAGCCCTGTCGCCAGGAAGCCGCTGAAGGAGCGTTGGCACTACTGCCCGATATGCTGTCTGTCTTTGGACAGAGACACCAACGCCGCCTTCAATATCCTGAAAGCCGCTGTGGGAACACACTGCGTTGTTGCTATAGCGGCATAGAAGCGACGGGATTGGTCCCCGTGGAGTGTTGACCAGCGGGGAACGTCCAAAGCAAAGAGGAATTCATGCCCTTGATTTTACCAGAATGTCAAGCCTTATTCCTTGGAGTATCTATCCAGCGAGCAAAGCAACGATACACAATATGGCACAGTTAGTCGAAGTCCGCGTTTCGCGCCGTGTTGAACGCTTCGCTCGACCCGAAGCCGCGTTCCGTAGTGATAACCGGTGCGGCTTTCGGGGCGTTTTCCACGTCGTCCGCCGCCGTTTTGGTCCAGTTGGGGTTGGCGGTGCAGAAATCCCGGAACGACGTGAACATTTGAACGAACAGCGGCATCCCCGTGAACGATAGCGGCGATGCCGGTCCGGTGAACATGAACGGGAACTGGCGGCGCGACTGGGGGTCCACGAACGATTTGTAGAGGGATAACGCTTCCTTATCGCCGACTAACTCCTGCAACTGATCCTGCTCCCCGCCCGTGGTCAAGCCGTAGCCGAACGCGTTCAGGCGCAGTTGCCCGATGATCTCGCGGTGGAGCGACGCCAGCGTTTGCGTGATGAACATGTAGCCCAAGCCGTATTTGCGCGTGGTGCGGACGGCGTCCACGAACGATTTGGTCAGGCTCGCCATTTCGGAGTCGTCGCCGGAACGGGTGTAGTTTTTGACGTAGCGGTGCGCCTCGTCCAGCGCTACTAAAACGTTAAGTTGCTTCCCGGCGACGAACGCTTTGCCGCCCTCGATGTTCAGGGCGTTGGCGATCTCGCGCAGGATCAACGCTTTAATTTCCTCGTCGTCCTTGAACGCGGTGCCCTCGCCGCTGATGTCAAGGAAAACGATGGGCTGCGCGGAACCCGCCCCGCCTTCAGGCGCGTTCACGACGGACGCGACGATGCCCCAGAGCGGCGTTCGTTCGCGTCCCTTGCTATCCACTTTTTGGAACAGGTCAAGCGACGCGGTGAACGCGATCTTGAGTTCGGCTAACTCGCCTTCATCGGCTAAAATCGCGCGGATACGCTCGGCTAACTGCTCGCGCCGCTCCTTGCCCGAATAGATGCGCTCCAGCGACTTCGGATCGGCAACCAAAGTTTCGAGCGATTTTTCCAGCAGATCGGTGGGCGCGGCGGAAAGTTTGCCCCCGGAACCAAGTACCTTGCGGACACAGTTCTGCATCACCTCTTCGGCAATCTCCACGTTCTCCGGGTTGCGCACGCCGATAAAGCGGTAGAAGTTCGCCTTGCGCAGCAGACTACAAAACTGCGGCACCGATTCCTGCAAACGAACCTGCGTCGCCATCTGGAACGTTTGTACGTCGCGCCCGATGGAGCGGAGCGCACGGTGAAGCGGGAACGGTAGCCCTTTGTCGCTCGAAAACTGCGACTGCGGGTCGATGAAGAGCAAGCCCATCTTGCGGTGTCGCGCATAGGCGAAAAGCAGGTACGCCGCGAGTCCCGACTTGCCCGAGCCGGTCTTGCCGAACACGCCGATATGGTACGCCTCGCCCGCGCCACCGTCGCCCTTGCCGAAGTGCCGGAGCGTGAACGGCATCTTCACTCCGGTGCCGTATACGTTGCCCATGTACACCAACTCGTGCGCGTATTTGGCGAGAAGCGCGGTCAGCACTTCGTCGCGCACGGAGAAGACTTTCGCGCCGGTGCTCGGCGACGTACCGAGCATATCCTCCTCGCAAAACTCCTCGCCCCACTCGTCCTTATCTATCGAGAAAGCGGCTTGCACGGTCAGCGTCGCGGTGCGGACATCGGCGCGTTCGGAAAGGTGCGGCAAACTTCCCTGCCGCTTGATGATGCCGCGGAACGCCATGTCTTCGTGCCAGCGGTTCTTGGTTTCCACACGCGAAATCTGCCCCATGACACAGATCATCGTGTCGGCGTGGCGCATGACGAGGTAGACCATCTGCCCGCGAATCCGGTCCGCTTGCGACGATTCCAGAATGTCAATCGTGATCTCGGACGTGTCGGACGGCGACCCGACCACGCCGACCGGCGGGTGGTTCTCGTCCATGACGACGTTGAGCACTTTTCCTTTGCGCTCGAACCTGTCGGGGCGTGCGCCGATTCCGTTTTGCGGGCGGTTCGGCGCGGACGCGAAAACGGTCTGCGAGGACAGTCCGCCACGCTCTTTAAGTCGTTCGGTGATCTGGTCAATCATAAAGTGGGGTCATCTTCCGCCGCTGTGATTTGCGGCAAGCCACGCGCCGCGTTAATCTTCAAAAGGGCGCGGTCTACCTCATATTGAAACCGCGTCATGTCACTTTGACGCTCGGCTCGTTCTGATGAGAACTGGGCACGGTCGGCGTCGCGGGCAGCCTCGATCCGAGCGATACGTTCGCCCTGTGTTTGAACGAGAGCGGCAAGGCGGTTTACCTCTTTTGACAACTCAAAAACGTCCTTACGGTCTTCATCTTGTCGTTCTTTGAGATTGCGAACCTCATATCGGTAGGTGAAAATCGCTTCAGTGAGTTGCTTCAATCGCTCGAAAAAGTTCATAGCGCTCCTTTCGCAAGCGTCTCATTTCTTCGCGGTGTGCGTCGCCATCCGAGCGCATCTGTCGGAACATCGCCGTGATGTCCGCCGTCGCTTCTTCGATCTGTGTCAGAAGCACTTCTGCCTCTTTCATATTGTCTTCGGGCATCCATTCCAAAGTCTCCGTATTGACGTGAATAAACTGCCCGCTCATTTCGCCTTCTATCACAACGGCGCGACTGAATCCCATCGCCGGAGCCGTCAACGTCGTTGCCATGACCGAATCCTCCGCATATATTGTACGGCACTACGCGCCCGATTGCGGAAGCGGAACGTAAATTTGGAACTACTTCGTGTCACCTCGCAATATTCGGGCGAGGTGTCTACTCCAGCAGGCACGAAAATTATTACCGTGCCTCCTTAAATCTAAGGACCAGGTACCGTTTGGCTCAACGATATTCACGCCGGATATGTCCCCTGATTACTTCCCTTAACTCTTCTCGCCAACTCGGGGTTTGTACCTGCGAGACAGGCGATAAGATACGAAGGACACAACCAACAAAATCACCCAACAAGCATCGTATAGTAGCCGCAAATGCAGGATGTTGCGTGTGAGTTGGATCTGCAGTAGTGACATAAACACAGAGACAATCGCGCATACCCCACAGCAGCAGAGCCAGAGATAGCACAAGACTTGACTGTATCCGGGGGACGCCTCAGACAGCATGAGGTGCGGAACCGGCGGTATTCTGGCATGGCACGAGCGGCATCGCGTTACGAGGGCGGGTGTTTCGTTTTGACAAAACGGGCACACGTGGGGAGATGAAGACATGGTTTTGTTGACGGCGAGCGTGAACCGTGTTTCTACACCAACCCCTGCCGCGCCGCGAGAAGTGCCGCTTCCGCGCGCGTGTTGACTTCCAATTTGGCGAAGATGTTCGAGATGTGGTTCTTGACCGTTTTCTCGCTGATGAAAAGGGCTTCCGCGATCTCCTTGTTGCGCTTTGCTTTGCCGATCTCCGTCAGCACTTCACGTTCTCGCTCGGTCAGTTCGGCGAACACGGCGTTGTCGGCGGCACGCTGGATGGAAATTCTGCCGAACTCGGACAGGACGCGCGAGACGAGCGACGGGTGCAGCAACGCTTCGCCCCGCCCGACCGCACGGACTGCGGCGAGAGTTTCCTCCGGCGGCGAGTCTTTGAGAACGTAGCCTTTCGCGCCTGCTTTTATTGCGCTGAAAACCCGCTCGTCATCGTTGTATATGGTCAGGATCACGACGCCGACGTGGGGCATCTCGCGGCGCAGGGTTTCGGTGAGTTCGATTCCGTTCACCTGCGGCATTCCGATGTCGGTGAGAACCACGTCCGGTTTTTGCGCCCGGACGACAGTCAGTGCTTTCGCGCCGTCGCTCGCCGTCCCAACGACCGCGATGTCGTCTTCGAGGGCGAGAAGCCGCGCCAGCATTTCGCGGGTCATCGTTTCATCCTCGGCAATGACAAGGCGGATGGGGGATGTAGTTTCCATAGAGTACCGTTCGACAGAGCCAGTGTTTTCGCCTGCCTGTGGCGTGTCGCGCGAGACACGCTCCCGTACGTAGGACTTCCCCGGATGCCGGATACGGATTGACGCCGCATTATGGCGGATCGTTGCGTTTCACTACCGACGACGGCGAAGCGGGAGGCACACGCAACACGTACACCGTACGAGTAAAGGGCGGAAGCCAGCACGTCACCGGCTCGGGCGGGATCGCGGCTTCGTCAAATCCGTCAAACCGTTGTATCGCGACGAAGTATTTCGGGTCGATCACAGGAGTCATATTCCAGTTGTGGTACACCGCTTTGCCCGGGAAAAAGTACCGGGGTGGCAAATAAGGGGTCAGCTTGTTAATCACGCGGCGGTCGTTTATGGAACCTGCGACAGTGATCTGAGTCCAGGCATCATGCTCGAAACCCGCGAAAATCGCGGTGTCCGGAACCCCCGAGGCTTTCAGTCTATCGACTTGTGCCAAGGCGGCCCGGAGGTACGCGAAGTAATCGTGCGTAAGTCCTACGCCGAAATATGCCCCGACCGCCCATGCCGCCCATGCGACACTCACCAACGGCGAGGGGGATGTTACTACCTGAGGACTGCCACGCTCCCATTTCAGCAACCCGATCATGGCGGTAGGCATCAGCAACACGACATACCGATCCAGGATCCAGGGGGAGAGCGGAAAGAAAGACTTCACGATCATCGCAGCAAAGTACACGCCGGCGAAAGCGATCAACGATGGCAGAACGTTCCCGGTGCGCCCTGCGACCCGGCTTTGGACTGCATCCCCTTCCCCTGCTTCCACTTCTTTCGGTCGTGAAAAGCGGCGGAATGAAAGCTCGCTCACGACAAAGGCGAGTAACGCCAGAAACCCGAACGCGCACAGGGTGAGGATGGCGCAAAACCAGGGCGGCAAAATCCGCAGATGCGCGGCATCCTGATGTAATACGGTAGATGCGGTCAGGAAAGAGTCGGTAACATTGGCACCGAACCAGGGCCAGACGAGCTGACTATGGTTACTGACAGTTGCCATGGCGACGACGGTGAGGAACACCGCGATAACCGCGCTCAACCACTGCCGCCTCGAACCGGGTTGCAAGGCACGTAGCATCGCTGGTAGCGTAGCGATAAACACCGGCAACAGGTACAGGATGAGAGTAAGAACGATTTCGAAAGACACGCCCAGGATTTGCAGGACCATGGATTCCATGACATCGAGTGACTGGAAGGGGAAAGCGAGGAGTCGTTGTACCGCTTCCCCCTGCCGTTCGTCAATGACCAGCGGTTGTTCCATGAACCAGTTCGTCAGGCGCGATGCCGTAAATGCCTGTATACCCGCGAACAGAAACAAAACCACCCCGAGGTCGATTCGCCGCCACAATCGCTCGCGAACGAACCAAGTGACCACGGTAGATGGTAGTACCAGCCAGATCACCTGTCGAACAGTGCCGCCCAGAGTGCCGCAGACGAGCGCGAGTACGAGCCATAAAATCACTGGAAGACGCGTAGCGAAGGGCGCGCGGGGTTGCCAGTCACCGAACCGGTCCGCGACGCGCGACAGGGCGTACACCGTCGCCAGCAAGGAAAAAAGCCCCGGCATGTCGGTGAAAAATGACGGCAGGAACGCGATGGAGACGGGCATGAAAAAGACCGCGAACGTCCCGAAAAGGGCGCGATGCGGGAGAATCCCTTCACGCCGACACAACGCATATAATAGCCACGTCGAACCGATGCCGACGGGAATCATACTGAAACGCACGACGTTGAACGAGAATCCAAAGCAAGCGATGAACACCGCGCCCCAATACGCCTGCGCCCCGAGCATCGCCGCAGCCCATCCGTTGTAGACGAATTTCCCCGTGCGAGCCAGATCCCACGCTGTTCGGGTGTAGGACACTTCGTCGCCGTAGGGGAGGTCAACCCAGGGCGCGCAGAGAAGAAAGCAGAGCAGTATAGCGCAGGCGCAGTACAGACTGTTTCGTGCGTCTTGGGATAACGGTCGCATGCCTACTTCTTAGACATGCGCCGGGTATTTTCCTGCCATCGCCGCTCATTTCAGTCGTTTCAAACGAAAAATCCAGCATGACGGGGGGTGTGGATTGGGGAGCGAGCGGGGAACAGCCAAGAGAAAGTTCTCCATCCCACGCCCCGCTTTCGTCAGATTCGGAAACAAGATGACTCCCTACGGAACTTATACACGTGAGAACGGTGGGATAACAACCGATGATCGATAGTGTCGCTCAGTCGTACGAGTATTTGCTCGCGGATTGCGCTCTTTTTCGGGATCAGGCAATCCGATATTGGTTCGGCTACGCCTCGTATCTTACCGACTCCGGGTAATTCCGTTGCGCGCGCACGCGCCGCGCAACGGGCACGTCGAGCAACGCGTAGGCAGTGTTCCCCCTTACAAACGTATTTCCCGAAGGGGACCAGCAGACGGTTAATCTCTAAACGACCCGGGGGACGGAATAGTGCGTCAAGCGCGCCCATCGATTTTTCGGGCGTTTTCGTCGCTACGACGCCCCAGCGATTCGTGACACGGTGGACATGCGTATCGACCGGTGTGTGCGGCGTCTCACCAGTGGCGATGCTCAGTGCGAGCGACGCGCATTTCGGACCGGTGCCGTGCAAAGTGAGTAGCGTTTCGTAATCGGCAGGTAATGTTCCCCCGAAGTCGCGCTCGGCGACTTCGGCAATATCCTTCAACTGTCGCACTTTGGGTTCGGAAAAAGTGGGACCATCAAGAAGGGCAAGCAGTTGCGTGTCGGACAGCGTGATCAGTTCTTCCGGGGTGCGTGCGACCGCGAAAATGCGCCGCGACACGGCGAGCGTGTACTCTTCGAGTGTGCGCACGGATATGACGCAGGCGATCAAAATCTCGAACAATGAGCCGAACCTTTCGCCGAAGAAGACGAATAACGCACCGGCGGACAGTCCCTGACGGCGATGCGAACTGAATCCATTGCGGGGGCGATTTGTTCTGAATTCATTCCATTTGTGCATACCCGCCGCGTCCGGCAGGGAAACGCTCCCCGACGGAAGAATCGTAACGATATGTCCGAATTAGTTATCGCCGAAAACATACACAGTCGCCTTGTTAGTAACGAGGGTTTTCTCCAGTTGAGCCTGCCGACAAACCAGGGTGTGTTTCGCCTGAAACCGCCGATCTTTTGTATCGACGGTAGCAAAGTTTCCCCGGTAGAACTTCTTTCCGTGGGTGACGCGCGCCCCATATTCGGGCATGTTCGCGAGCGCGTGGCGACATTCGGTTTCGGCGATTCGTTGCCCCATCTGCTTCTCGATGTCGTGATTCGAACGGTCTACGACTCCCCGGTCTACCGTTTCTGCTACCGCTTGCGAAGCGACAAGCCTGTCGCACTGACCAAACCGGGCGACGACGAGACCCTGACCTATTTCACCGCCGACTTCAGCGAGCTTAGCGAATACCAAATCCACGCGAAAGAGGTGCGTTTCTCGGAATTCAACACTCTGTTTCACTCGTTCATGCTCACGGAAACCCCGCTTGCCGAGAAGGACTTCCTCGCCGGTCGCTCGGTCGTCGGTCCCCTGTTTGTCTTTTCCGAGGACCAGGGCAATTGTGCTGGACTGGTCGCCTACGAACACGGTTCGCAATCGAATGATCCGTTTCTGACGTATGACCTGCACCCCGGCACGATGACGAGTACATTACGCGCTGTGAAAGGCAACTACTGGCACGGGCAAGCGATCACACCCGATACCCCTTACGAATCGCTCTGGATGCAGGTGGCGGTGGTCGGGGGCGACGAAAATAAGCTCGCGAGCCTGTACCGCGAGTGGGTTTTGTGTCACCAGACGGCGAACGTCGAGTCGCGAAAGCCATACATCTTCTATAACACCTGGAACTATCAGGAGCGCGTTTTTCATACGAATAAGAAGCCGTATCTTTCCGAAATGAACGAGGAACGGATGCTCGCCGAGATCGACGCCGCACACGAAATGGGCATCGAGGTGTTCGTGATCGACACCGGTTGGTACGAGAAAACAGGCGACTGGCGCGTCTCCACAAAGCGGTTCCCGAATGGACTAAGACCCATCAATGCGCGCTTGCGGGAATACGGGATGAAATTGGGTTTGTGGTTCAACCCCATCGTCGCCGCGACTTCCAGCGAGATGTTTCGGAACTTCGCCGACTGCGAGATGACCCGGAATGGCAAGCCGGACGCTCCTCACGCGGTATGGGAAACGGAACCGAGCCACTCATTATCGCTGGTGTCTCGGTACTGGGAAGCGTTCGCGGACGAATTGATACGCTGTCACGCGGAGTTAGGCGTGACCTATTTTAAATGGGACGCCATCGGTCAATATGGCGGCGACGGCGCGAACCTTTACCACGGCACGGACGCAAACAGCACACAGGAACGCCATGACTGCTACGGTTTCTTGCTCGGTCGCTACATGACAAAAGTCGTGGACAAATTGTGTGCCGCGTGTCCTGACGCCATTGTGGACTTCGACATAACCGAAGGGGCGCGCGCGGTCGGGTTGCAGTTTCTCGCGGCGGGCAAGTATTTTTTAATCAATAACGGTCCGTATAACCACGATTTCAATATGCCGGTCCCGGCCGACGGTAATGTGAACCTGTTTTTCTATCCCGGTCCCGCGCGCACCTGGATCTGCCGCGCACCGCTCGGTTACGATAAATGGATTCCCAGCGTGCTCTTTCTGACCCATTATTTACCCGACGATTCGTATCCGGCAGGATGGGGCGGAAAGAACTCCGTCGAAGCGGAGAATCAGTGGCTCGCCATCGCCTCGCTTGTTCTCGGGCAGAACGGAATATGGGGCGACCTGTGCGCAGTGACCGAAGCAGGCCGGGAGCGATTCCGGACCGCACTGGGTTGGTATAAACAGGTGCGGGACGATGTGACGCTGGCATCCCCGGTGCGTTCCGGGAGCGTCGGCGGATCGCCCGAAGTGCATGAGAAAATACACCGCGCGACCGGTAAAGGCGTCGTTTCGCTATTCGCCGCATCCGCTGGCACTCACACCTACGTGACGGAAAGCGTGGTCTCCCACTCGGTCCGACACAATCATGGCATCACGGTTTCTCGCCTCCCCGACGGGCGCGCAGTGATAAATGCCGTTTTTGCGGCGAATGAACACGCCAAAGTCCTGTTCTTCGGTGCCGAATGACACCGTCCGCTATTCGGTGACGGACTTGGAGGAGACGCGCCGCTTGTTGAGCGGACGGCGGCCCGCATCCTCCTCAGCGTCAGATAGAAGTTCGCGCAAACGGCGCAGGGCGCGTTGCTGGAGACGGGAAACGTGCATCTGGGAGATGTTGAGTTTCTTGGCGATCTTCGCCTGACTCATCTCCTCGAAAAAACGCAGGGAGATCACTTCCCGTTCGCGCGAATGCAATGTCTCCATCGCGGAACGAAGATCGTCGAAAGATTCGAACTCACGGAGTCCGGCATCGAGCCGCCCGACGAGATCGAACAAGGACGCGGAGTCGCTCCCCTCGTCGAGTTGGGAGTCGAGAGAGAGCGGATTGCTGGCTTCGTTCGATTCCATCGCCATTAAAACGTCGTCCTCGTTGACGTTGAGACGGACGGCAATCTCGGCAGGCGTCGCCGCCCGTCCCAGTTCCTGCGTTAAAACGTGCTGGCATCGGCGGGCGTTGTTGTTCAATTCCTGGAGCCATCGCGGCACTTTTATCGTCGCAGTCTTGTCCCGGAAGTAACGCTTGATCTCGCCGAGAATCGTCGGTGTCGCGTATGTCGAAAACCGGGTACCCTGATTCGGATCATAGCGGTCCAGGGCATTGATCAAGCCGATGTTCCCGACCTGGACCAGATCCTCGATGGACTCACCTGCCCCGAGAAAACGCGTCGCGATAGAGCGCACCAGCCGTTGGTGATAGATAACGAGCATCTCGCGCAATTGGGTGTCGCGGGAGTGCGCGTGCGCGACAGACAGACGTTCCAGTTCCCCCGGGGGGAGAATCGGTATCTCCACGGCGAGCGGCGTTGTCAGGGTCGGCGGCGGGTTGATTACGGAATACGGCGCGAGCGCGGACGGATGCTCGACAACATCGCCGATTGCCGCGCGGATCGTTACCGATATGCCAGAGTGAGGAGGAAGCGTTTCGCCAATCATGGAAGACGTTATTCTGGGAGGGATTTCTAATCCCGCTTGCGTTTCGGGATGCGGCATGTATGCGCTGTAGCCTGCAGCATACACAAACTTTTTCGCGCCCAGTTGAAAGGGGATGTCGTCCTCGCTCTCGCCGACGATTCTCTCGGCTTTTACTACAATATCGCGCATACGAACCCCTCCTTCCTGGCAAACCATGACGGGTGGCACCCTTCAACGGGTGACTAATCTTTTGACTATCTTCTCTCCACAATCCGAATACACGGAAAACTGTTTAGTCTGACGGAAGTGTACCGGGTTGTGTTTCGCTTACACAGCGAGTGTGACGAATTACATACCGCGCGGTTCATGCGCGGCACCGATTTTATACGACCGGTGCCGCAGGAGACCGGTCACTTACTATCGGAAGAGTGTCCGGGAAAAGCCTTCGCAGATGGGTCGATAAATGTCTTCGCAAAGTTGGCAGCCGTTCCCGCCTCGCCGATGCCGGTGGCGATAAGTTTCAGTTTGCCGACATAGGTGCAGATGTCGCCTGCCGCGTAAACGCCCGGAATGTTGGTTTGCATTTTCGAGTCCACACGGATCGCGTTTTTCTCAATGTCAAGCCCCCACTCTTTGATCGGACCTAAATTGGTCAGGAAGCCGATATTGAGCAGAAGGTTGTCGCATTCGAGAACCGTTTCTTCTCCAGTGCGGTTATCGAAGATTGTCACCGCCGATAGTCGCTCATCGCCGTGTACCGCCTTCAGTTCGTAAAATCGCCGTACGTCCGTGGGACCGTTCAGAACTTTTTCCACGGAATCCTCGTGCGCGCGAAACCGGTCGGAACGGTGGATCAGGGTACACGCTGTCGCATGTTCCGCGAGTGCCATAGCCCAGTCGAACGCGGAGTCGCCGCCACCGACGATCACCAGTCGCTTCGCATGGAGCGACTTCGTGTCGTTCACGAAATACTGGATGCCCTTCTCCTCTAACTCCTGGAGACCCGGGACGTCCATCCGGCGCGGCAGGAACGCACCGACGCCCGCCGCGATCAGGACCGTTTTGGTCCGGTGGATTCCCTTGTCGGTGAGGAGGGTGATAACGCCGGTTTCTTCGTCCCGGGTCAGTGTCTGAACCTTTTCGCTCAGGCAGACGGACGGCTCGTATTGCCCCGCTTGTTCCGCGAACTGGTCTACCAGATCTTTCGCCAAAACTTTGGGAAAGCCTCCTACGTCATAGATGTATTTTTCCGGGTAGAGCGCGGAAAGTTGCCCGCCAAGCGCGCCAAGTGAGTCGATGATCTTCGTCTTCATCTGACGTAATCCCGCGTAAAACGCGCCGTAAAGACCGGTGGGTCCGCCGCCGATGATCGTGAAGTCGTAAACGTCCGTATAGATGTCGCTCATAGTTTTGTTCGTCTCTCCAAAAGAAAAAGCCGCGACGCCCGGGTGAAGGGGAGTGCGACTGTGCTTCCCTGATTATATAGCATGAACCGGAACAATCAAACACCGACATACGCGACGGGATATAATGAAATGTAATAGCGGAACTGGAGAAGGACGCGAATTCGGGGATTCCACGCGGAGAACCCCCGAGTGCCGATACCGGACTTAGAGACCCAATCGGTAGTCGATGATCGCGGATACGCCGACGCCCTTGACGCGCGACAGTGATTCCAGTTTGCCCGGTCGCGCCGTCGAGATGGGGATCAGTGCGGTCGCCCGAAGTTCGTTACCGATCCGTGTGGAGCCTTCGACGCGGGCGAGTGCTTTCACCACGTCCACCTTATTTTTCGGTCCGGTGATCTGCGCCGCTCCGACATACGCGCCCTCCCCGACAGTCAGGATCGGGACGACGCGCGTCGTTTCCCGCAAACCGTCCGGCTTATTACCCGTGAGTGTGTTCACGAACCGGTCGATCTGCCCGCCGAACTGGTTGACCAGTACGCCGATGGCCGCCCCCTTCAATATCTCGCCGACCTGAGCATTCGCGGGCAAAACCTGACCGATAATCATCCCGCTAAAAACCGACGCGGCGACAATAGCCGCCGTGCGCATTTTATTCGATTTGTGTGTCATCTTCTATTCGTCTTTCTTTTCTCTCTCGCGAGGCGAGATAGATATTCAACGTCGCCACGTCGGACGGCGTGACCCCGGGAACCCGCGCGGCCTGCCCGAGCGTCGCCGGACGGATCTTCGCCAGTTTTTCGCGCGCCTCGGATGCCATCCCGATAATTACGGAATAGTCGAGGTTCGCGGGGAGCAACAGGTGATCCCTCCGCCGCGCCGCGTCAACCTGGGCGACTTCCCTATCTATGTACCCTTCATAGCGGGCGAGTATTCCTGCCTGCTCCCACGCCGGGGCGTTCGCCAGTGTTACTTCCTCGCCGATATATGCTGCCACCATCGGTTCCGTGACGTAGGAACGCCGAAGCAACTCGTACAGCGACACGCGCCCGTGCCCCCCGACCGGACCGAGACCGGCGGCGACCAGTTTCGCTTCGTCCGGCAACGTCACGAATTCCGTCTGCAACCGGGCGCGGAGCGTCTCGATCCCCTCACGCTTCGCGACGAACATTTCGTACTGTGCTTCGTCCACCAGCCCGACTCCGTGCCCGATCTCTGTGAGGCGCAGGTCGGCGTTATCCTGGCGGAGCGTCAGGCGGTACTCCGCGCGCGACGTGAGCAATCGGTACGGGTCGTTCACGCCTTTCGTCACCAGGTCGTCGATCATCACCCCGATATAGGCGTCCGAGCGCGTCAGAATCCACGGCTTGCGCCCCTGAGCGTACAGTGCTGCGTTCGCGCCCGCCATCAAGCCCTGCGCCGCCGCCTCCTCGTAGCCCGACGTGCCGTTGATCTGCCCGGCGAGGAACAAGCCCTCCACGCGCTTCGTCATCAGCGCGGGCGTCAGTTCCGTCGGCGGCACGAAATCGTACTCCACGGCGTAACCCGGTTTCAGCATCACCGCTTCTTCCAAACCGGGGAGCGTTTGCACGAACTCCAGTTGCACGTCGGCGGGAAGACTCGTACTCATGCCCTGAATATAGAGCGAGCCGGAATGCCAGCCTTCCTGCTCCAGAAAGACCTGGTGCCGGTCCTTGTCGGCGAAGCGCACGACTTTATCCTCGATGGACGGGCAGTAGCGCGGTCCGACGCCCTCGATAAAGCCGCCGTACATCGCCGAGCGGTGCAGGTTGCGGCGGATCACGTCGTGCGTCCGGTCGTTCGTATAGGTCAGCCAGGTCGGAAGTAGCCCCTCATGGCGGCGCGGCGGTGTGCGGAACGAAAACGGGGGCGTGTCCGGTTCCGACGGTTGCAGATCGGTGCGCGAAAAATCCACGGAATCCTGCGCGATACGCGGCGTGGTCCCGGTTTTCAGTCGCCCCAGCGGAAACCCGAGTGCCGAAAGCGACGCCGACAAGCCATATGCCGCCGTCTCGACCGTGTTCACCGACGGGATGCCGCGTCCCGCCTCCCACTGCTTCTCGCCCATGTGGCACAAGCCGCGCAGGAAAGTCCCGGTGGTGACGATCACTGCCCGCGCCGAAAACTCCTCGCCGCTTGCAGTTCGAACCCCAACGATGCGGTCGCCCTCATTAAGTAGTTCCTCGACCAGTGCTTCGTGTAGCGATAGGTTCGGAGCGTTCCGCAGATACGCCTGCATCGCGCGGGGATACTCTTCGACATCCACCTGCGCCCGGAGTGCACGAACTGCGGGACCTTTTCCAGTATTGAGCATCCGAAGGTGCGTGAGCGTCGCGTCGGTGACGACCGCCATCGCCCCCCCGAGCGCGTCGATCTCGCGCACCAGATGCCCCTTCGCCGGACCGCCAATCGAGCAGTTACAGGGAAGCGTCGCGATCCGGTCCAGGTTCCCCGTCACCAGGATCGTGTCGCAACCCATCCGCGCCGCCGCGAGAGCCGCCTCGCACCCCGCGTGCCCGCCGCCAATAACTAATACATCGTAAGTTTTCACAGTGGTTATTATATCGCCGGAGAGAGGGAATTGGTCAGAACTGTACTTCGGGAGCGAAGCGATCCTGACTTGCATCAAAGATGCTACCGAATTGTTGCAACCTATCGGACACATCAACTACACGGCTTCGTTGATTGAATGGATCGTGGCTATCACGTATTGTGTCGTTTTATTCTCATGCCCCAAAACATCGACACTGTTTTGAATCGCATCGGAATAGCGTCCCATAGTTATGTACAACTCTGATAGCAATCGCACATTTTCTTCTAACAGCGGGTGCCAGGTATGTAGAACAGCCCGACGAACATCCAAAGCCTCCTTGAACAGGCGCTCTGCAACTTCGAGTTGATTTTTTTTCATAAGTACTCGCGCCAGGTTATTCATGGTGGTTGCTGTAGCGAAGTGTTTGCGCGATAACTTTAGGATGCGAATATCTAACGCTTCGCGTAAAGTCTGTTCCGCCTGATCATCCAAATTTTGAACGCCATACAGCACTCCCAACGCGTTCAATGTGGTCGCAACATCCGTTCCATCAGGATCATATTGCCTATAAATATCAATAGCGTTACGAAACTTCGACGCAGATTCAGTGTACCTTTTCTCGATCTTGTATAAATACCCTAAATTGTGCGCAACCCGAGCCATAAACAACAGATTAACTCTATTGTCAGGACCTATAAGGGAAGCCGCTTCATGAAATGCGGTCTCCGCTTCTTCGAGATTGCCGCCAAACTGTAACAGTAGCCCTAACTCATTTTGCAAAATAGCCAATGAATAATCATCACGCTGATTGTCCGACAATAATCTGTATTCGGCAATTAATCCCTCAATCTCAACTTGTCGGTGCAGTCGTTGCTCATCAGTCAACGCACGTAAACCTGTAAAGCTATAATCTGAATGTTGTTCGTGGAGTGTAACCCTTTGCATGTTGTCCATAGGAAACCTATAAACACCGCTTCGCACTGAAAAGAAGTCAGGCGCGGCGTTAGTAATCGCGTTGATTACATACTGCGGCATCCACATCACCAATGGTGCGGCGAGCACAAGCGGAAACGAATCGCGGGCGGCATTTAGATTCAGCAAGAAGGGGATGGACCGGGGACGTACCGTACCGGAAATCCAGTTTTCCAGTCCGTAGACAAACACCGCGTCAGGATGTGGATCGGTCAGGACTTCCCGCAAATGCCAAAGGAGGTTTTCGGTTTCCGAATTGACCGCAACGCGCTGTATCGTTTTGTCAGGGAGTTCCACAGTCACAGCATCCATTCGTCTGTTGCGTTCTGTTGCAGAGTTCGTTACCGCGAAGAAGAGTCCGAAACCGCGCAACATTTGCAGCGCAGCAATTAGAGATTCCTGCTCTTCTTCCGCGTCAAGCGGCGCGTCGAATGGGTCGAATTCGGTAGCATCATCGTCCATACTGTTGCTTTACGACGGGGTTTTCAAACGTTCCAGTGCGCGTTTGAATGGGTTCAAGCCCCGGACTATCGGGTTCACAGCGTACCACTGTGCCGCTTCGTTGAGGAAATCCTCGTCGCCACCGTTAACATATTCATACACGTAGGATTGTTCCAATAGTTCTTTGTGTCGCTCACCGCTATTATCCCATTCCTGTGAATCGCCGAATTCCAGTTGAGCCAGAAGTTCGTAATCTGTGCCGTTCAATCCCCCTGCTAACACACCGACGTTGCCTTTGATCGCCTTTTGCGCGGCTTTCACGGAAATCGGAAGTATTTTGTTGGCTTGCAGGGCGGCTTCGCGCATAAATCGGAGCAGGCTACGAATATGCCCGCCCGAATAATAAAGCAATTCACTTAAGCCGTCATCCGAGATAACGTTCGCAAGCGCGACACCGGGCGGCATCCGTTTTTGCAGGAGTTGAGTTAACTTCTCACGTCCCGGTCCGTAGGGCAGGTGATTGTTCGTGCGCTGTTCTGTTTTGACCATCGGCAGGACATACGGATCGCGGGTGTACAGGGTGGATAGCATACTCCCCGCCGAACGAATGAGAGACAGGGGCGCGGTGTAAACCGCGCTCGCATTCAGGCTTATCAGGTCATCGAAGCCCTCGATAAACAGTGCCTTGTGCGATTCGCTTAAGACCTGATGCGAAATACGGATCCATAGGCTTGGGGCATTTACCTGGATTTTGTGCCCCCACGTTGCTCTGTGAAGTGCCTCTATCGTCTGCGC
>JAYULM010000367.1:0-9126 GCA_043763605.1 Armatimonadota bacterium
CCCATCGTCACACACGGCGATGGCGAATCGCTCTGGACTTCCTGCCACGCCGACGACGTGGCGACCGCGTTCGTGAACGCCTGCGGCAACTCCGAAACCTTCGGCAACGGGTACGCGCTCCCGGGCAGAGAGTGGCTAACGTGGAACGACATCCATCGCACCGTCGCCCACGCCATCGGCGGCCCCGAGCCGCAAATTGTCGCCATTCCCACCGACCTTCTCGCTCGCCTGACGGACCGGGCGCACATTTGCGCGATCAATTTTCGGTATAACAATGTGTTCGACGTTTCGGACGCCCGTACTGACCTCCAATTCGACCCGCGAATCACGTTCGCGGATGGGGCACGGCGGGTTTACGAGACGCTCCAGTCGCAGGATCGGATTACCCCCGCCGAAGCCGACCCGGTCTGGGACCGGGTGCTCGCCGTTTGGGAGAAGCATACCGCCGCCATGATCGCCGAAATGAAAGAAGATGCCCCATGACCACCGAAATCAAAGACCCGATTATGCCCCCCGCCGTCGTCGCGCTGTTCGGCGCGGGCGGCAAGATGGGATGTCGCCTGACCGATAACCTGATGGCGCGCCCCGAATACGCGATGCGTTATGTGGAAACCGGCGAAGCCGGAATCGCGAATCTCGCCACGCGCGGGCTGGTTCCGACGCCGGAAGCCGAGGCTTTGGCGGACGCCGACATCGTGATCCTCGCCCTGCCGGATCGCGCCCTCGGGAAAGTAGCGCATCACGTCGTCCCACAAATCAAACCCGGTGCCCTCGTGATGTGCCTCGATCCCGCCGCGCCGCACGCCGGAGAACTGCCCGTGCGCGGCGACGTGGGGTATTTCGTTACGCATCCGTGCCACCCGCCGGTGTTCAACGACGAGATCGGGGAAGCGCGCAAGGATTACTTCGGCGGTGTCAAGGCGAAACAGCACATCGTCTGTGCGTTGCAACAGGGCACCGAGGCACACTATAAGCAGGGCGAGGCGATAGCGCGCGCGATGTACGCTCCGGTGATGACCTCGCACCGGATCACAGTCGCGCAGATGGCACTCCTGGAACCGGCGATGGCGGAAACGGTTGCCGCGTGTTGCATCACGATCATCCGCGAGGCGATGGACGAAGTCGTCAAACGCGGCGTCCCCGAAGCGGCGGCGCGGGATTTCCTGCTCGGGCACGTCAACATCCCGCTCGCCATCGTCTTCGGCGAGGTCTCATCCCCCTTCTCGGACGGCGCGAAACTGATCATCGAACACGGGAAGTATCTTCTCTTCAAGCCGGACTGGAAGCGGGTCTTCGAGCCGGAATCGGTAGAAGAGCAGGTCAAAGCGATTGTTTCCGGAACGCCGCCGCCGCCCGCTTCGTGAACTTATTCTTCGTGTCTCCGATTTCGTGACGGTGTGAACTGTTACATTCCGTATTGTAGAGCCTGCCATGTCCAGAATTCACTTGATTCTGCAACATGATAGCGGCAAACAGACGGAATAGACCTTTGCGTTGCCTTCTGGACTGGACACTCTGGATGCCATTGACAAAGCCGTCGAGCAGTTCAAAAATGCGACATTGCCATAAGTCGAACAAAAATTGCGGCGTTTCGCCTGCTCCACACCCCTGATCACACGGGAAATCCGGGATTGTATAGGTTCCGGGCATGATAGAGTAGTAGGTTATCCCGCACGGAGCCGGTTCCGGTCGGGTAAAGAAAAGAGAATAGTATGAGCCATCGCCAGAAAAACAAACACAAGTCCCGCCATCGCATCCATGCGAACAACGGTCCCCGCGTTCCGCAAATCGGACGTGTCAAACCCGGTCCCGCCGAAATCGTCGTGACCGACACGGCGGAAGCCCCGTCGCCTGTCGCGGCCGATACCACCGTGTCGTCGCACGCTTCGTAGGGGGAAGCATCTCCCCCGGTCGAGTTCTATCCCACCGGGGGTAACCCCTTCTCACTCACCGTATCCCGGTTAAATCTTTCACAGCCGCAGGATAATCCCGTCCCTTCCCCGTACTATGTTTCTGTCGTACACCGCCTCGTAGCGGAGCGGGCGCGTCTATATTCAGGGAGGTAGATTCTATGCGGTCTGTTGTTTCCGTCGTTTCCGTGTGCCTTCTTACTCTCATCGCGGGGAATACCGCGTTTGTCGCGCCGTCTCGGGTTTTCGCGCAAGCCCCGGACGCGCCGCCGGATAACCCGCTCAACGCCATCGCCAGGCGGCTCGCAAAAGGCGTTGCTAAAGGTGCCAAGCCGGACACAACGACATACACGTTCGCGCCGACCGCAAAGCCGCTCGCCCTGGACAATCTGGTAGACACCCTCGGCGAAGGCGACGAGCAGAAAAATGCGATCCGTACGTTGCTCACTGCCGGTTTTAAAGCGTTCGAGAATGCCGCGAAAAAGGAAGGCAAGCCGAACGATGTCGCCGCCGCATTCGCATTCTTTATCGCCACGCATTACACGGCGGCGACAGGGAAGCCGGTTTCCGACGCAGGGGGCGAGGCGATCTATGCACAGGTACAGAGCCTGTTTACCGACCCGGATGGGGAAGCCATTACGGACGCGGATAAGCAACGTTTCTGGGAAACGTGCGTTGGTTTATCGGTGTTCACACTCGGTATCGCTGAAGCGGCGACTGACGATGACACTAAGGCGTCGCTGAAAAAAATCGCCGCGGCATCTTTCCAATCGCTAATGAATGTGCCTGTCACGGCGGTAAAGATCACCGATAAAGGAATCGAGGTTGCCGGTGCGCCGAAAGCCGTGCCGGTTGGTTCTACCGCGAATCTTTCCTATGTCGTCCCGGCAGGCTGGACAGAGACGAAGGAGGACGGCGGCGTTCTCCTGACCCGCGCCGTCAAAACGGACGAAGGCGAACTTGTCCTCAACGTTATTCTGATGCTCGGCGCGGCACAGTCCGGCAACCCGAACGAACTCTGTCAGGCGTTCTACAAAAAGCAACTCGCGCCCCAACTACCCGCCGATGAGTTTCGGAGCGGTACATCCCTCCGTAAAATGAAAACCGATGTGTACCGCCGTCTGGTAGGCAACGGGATGCGTTGCTATATGACGGGTAACCTCTGGACTAAAAAGATGAATGGTTTAGATTACTTCGGGACTTCGCAGGAGTGGCATATCTACTATGTAGAGTCGGGTTCGAAATGGGTTCCCGTCATGGTTTCGATGACGGGCGAAAAGGGATTCGACGACCGGAAAGTGCTCCTCAACGGCGGGGAGCGGTACGACTGGCTGGAGGAAGTGTTACTTGGGCTGAAAGGGACACCCTCCGGCAAGCCGCTCTTCACTCTGTCAGAAGTCGTCGGCGATTTCGGCACCGGTTCCTCCTCCGCCGGACCGATGTTGTACAGCACCATCACAGGAAACTCCGTCGGCATGAATATGCTCGCCTCCTCGATCAAACTGAATATCAAGCCGACGGGCGCGTTCACCTATCAGTTCGGTGCGGCGAACACGTATGCCGGAGGCGGGACGCAGTTCTTAACCGATAAGGATACCGGCAGGATCACGATAACCCAGGATAAGTGGGGCGCATTCCTGGTGCGCAACGGCAAAGTCCGCACCTCCCGGGACCGCATCGTCTCCGCGTCGGTTCTCTCTAACGGGCGGCGCGTGTTCGTGACCGTCGGGGAATCGGACAAGCCGACGCTGTCGTTCATCTGGAACAGGGTAGACGTTTGGATGACGCCAGAGAAGGAGTGATCAGATAGATTCTGATTGTTCTTTGCGGTTGAACATATGATCGTACTGTCGCGGGCGTGAAACGATCATAGTGTTCAACAGCGCATTTTCAGGCAATTTTTGCACCGATTTTGAAACTAGGTTCAATGCTTCACTCATAGACTTAGTGTTAGGATGACTTTTACCAACTGTATGATTCGATATTAATAATGCTCTCTCTAATAGTATCTTTGCTACATCACGCCTTCCTACGCGATATTCCAAAAAGGATAGATTGCTCAAAGTGTTGGCAAATTGCGCTTGCTCAGTGCCAATAGTGTTTTCGAATATCTTCAACGCCTCCTCATACATTGCTTTTGCGCCACCAAAATTACCTAATCGCTGTTCTATACCTGCTAGATTTTGCAATATCGCTGCTGTAGTCGGGAAATTTCTTCCAAAGATCTTTTCGATAATATCTAATGATTCTTCATAAAGTTGCTTTGCTTTCACATAGTTGCCCTTCTTCACCTCGACCGTTGCCATTCCGCTTATTGCAAAAGCGGTATCAGGGTAATTTTTCCCGGTTGTCGCCTCGAAAATACTGATTGCTTGCTTATATAAAGAGATTGAATTATCGAAATTTCCTAAACAGTCTTCGATTTGAGCAAGGTTTGTCAGGTGCGTAGCGTACTCGGGGCTTTTTAGTCCTTGTCTGAGCATGGTAACCGCCTGAGCTTGTCGGATTAGTATTTTCGCTTTGTGATATGCCCCCTTCAAAAGATATGTTAATGCCGTTGTTTCGATCAGATCACCCAAATATGGATAATTATCGCCCTGTAACTGGGCAAGCTCGCGTGCTTGGTTCAAACAGCTACGTGCATCATCGTACTTCGATTCTTGTAGGAGTAGCGAACCAATATAATGAAGGACGCGTATTTTATCCTTGTAATGTTCTGGCGAAGATAACATAGTGTTATCCTTCAGCCATTTTTTGAGAGCCTCGATTCGTAAATGCCGTTCTGCAACACTCAATGATCTGATAGCATCTAAGTTCGGGATTCCCAAATGAATGGGACTAACACCAGCACCCGCACTTGGGAGTGATACATATAATGTCGATGAACTTACACTATAAAAGTCGTGGGCATTTCGACGAATGAAATTGTAGGCGACTGGGGTGCACCAGAATACGACAGGACAGTGAACGTGATCATGTAGGTGGTCACGTCCGTTGTTCAGCGCAGTAGTGAATTCGTTACCCTTTGAGTTCTCGTCTCGCTCTACCCACGCTTCCATTCCTGTTATGAAAATGGCGTCAGGTTTGTTTGCTTCGTACTCCTCCTCAAGCAACTCATAGATTCTTCCGTTTGGAAAGTGTAGATGTACGCGTGAAACACTGTTGCCGGGATAAAGTCGTATAAAGTGCGCGATGTGTAGCTCAGCTACCTTGTCATCGGCACAAATAGCGAACAGCAATGAAAAACGCGGCAACGTAGCAATTATGTCTGCAAGTTCGATGAACGCATTTTCCTCGTCTGGGACTGGAGCAGTAAACTTTGGCATGGCGGTTTCCTATGCCGTGTCGGATGCGGGAGCAGGTGGAACGGGGGCGTTCGGCAACGAAGCGGATTCCGCATGACCCGCCTCTGCCAACGCTTCCATTGCATGCTCCAAGTACTCCGAGTCATGTACTAAGGGATGTAGCGCATACCAGATGGTATTACGCCGTTTACGGTCGTCGTCTTCAAAACCGTTTCGATATTCCAGTATATAATGGTATTCCAACATCTCACGAATTTGGTTATCTTCGATGTCTATACGATGAAGCGGATCATTACGCAGCTCGATAATCTCGGGCAACCAGTTTTGCTTGATGCCATTCTCATAATTCGCATAGTTGTTCGCGATGACCGATTCGACGGTATTCATGGTGATCGTCTGACCGCGTGCCATCCGTGCCGACTTCCCGACAGCAGCGACGAACTCACGAACATACCCACCGGTATACTTGACCAGATATTTGAAAGCATCTTCGTCGATTAAGTCGGTCGGATTTTGCCCACCTAAACGACGGCGCAATATTTCTCGCAGGGCACCATAGCCAGGCTGATACTCCTTGCTGTCACCTCGACTACAAACCTTGACCATCGGGAGCACATAGGGTTCCGTCCCATACAGGTCTTCCAATGCCGGAGCGTAAGTACGGGCGAGCGGTAGTGGGACTGTATAAATCATGTGTGCGTCCAGTTCACTGAACTGCGCGGCGTCCGTTAGAAACAGTTTCTTATGCGAAGCGAACCCCATCTCCGCATCAGGGACTTTGAGAACACGGTCGAGAGTGTCTACAATCACTAAAAAATCGTCGTAAGGTAGTGCGTTACGCTCTCGGGAGTATTGTTTCAGTTTCTCTGTGGCGACGGCGAACAAGTCGTTGATCGCCGCGAGAACATCTGCAGTCTGAGGGCGCAGGAAAGACTGCACTTTGTCACGTCCGCTCGGAGACTTAAAAACATACTTGAACTTCGCTTTGAACCCGGCGATGCCTGCTTCGACTTCAGCGGATTCGGCGGGCGTTCGCAAAATGTTCAAAATATCGCGGAACAGTTGCATGAAGTAGCCGTTGTCCAGCTTGATGCCGCCATCGGGCAGGGCGCGAAACACATCGGCAAGTTCCGCGACGATAGCGAGTTGAATCGCTTCCGGCGTGATGTACAGAAGATCCAGGTACGGCTTGACATCGACAAAAACGGGCAGATAACGGAGACCGTCCATGTCGGGATCGCTCACTTTCTTCGCTACATGCCGCAACTCTGACGATTTTCCGCATCCGACATGCCCGCTGAAAATCCATTTGCGCTTTCCACGCGTCTCGCGTAGGTCTTGCAGTACGACTTCCGCGAACAGGCTACTTCCCCGCGCTTCATTTAGCGGCGTGAATGTCGTCTCATCGGCGGCTTCGTTGGGATCGCAAGCGAGCGAAAGCCGTGCCAACTCTGGATTTCGTTCGGTCGTACTCATACATTCAGTATAGCATGTTAGCGGAGGGAGATGGTTTCGGGAGTTTATATCACCCCGACCGCGCCCGCGAGTAGTTCCAGGAATCGGTCGATGTCAGGGGGCGTGACCGAGAGTGACGCTCGGGTGCGGACGTTCCGCCCGACTCGTGATCGCGAACTCGCGATCACGGTGCGACTTAGCGCGAGCGACGGCACGATATACTTTAGGTGACGCAGACAATTTAGCGGCGATTAAACCGGGAATATTTCCCGGACGTCCTGCGGCACACGACTTTGGTTACCTTCCCGCGCTTCCCGTTCGCGACGGCGGCGTTCGAGTTCGATAACATCCCCGAGCGTTCGGTACGGGGCGGGGTCGGAAATGTCGGGATGCGCTTCATCTATCGCCTTCAGTCGCAAGTAACTTTGATACTCCGGCGAATCGGTGTCTATATCCACCCCATTTACTGTCTTGATTATCATACTGTTTATCTCCTGGCTAGAAATATTGCGGCGTCTCGCTCCGTCATCTCGAAATAGCGCAAGTCTTCATAGGCGGTGTCAACACCCAAATCATGCATCAACAGTTTATCCCGGTAAAAACCCTCCGCGTCTTGCAACGAGTGTAACCCAACTCGCCCTTTGTAGCCAATCGCAACGCTGTGACGAATCGCGGCATTAATCATACTGACTCCGCACTGAGAATAGCGCGGAATCGGAACAAGCCCTGCGAGGTTCCACGGCGCGGTTGCCAGATAGTCAACATAAACCATCGGTTCCCGGAACTGCACGGATAGACGGCACGTTTTGTCGGTTCGTACAATCATCACGGCTTGCGCTTCACCGTTCGCCTCGATTGTAAAAGCAGTGCTACCCGCCGTCATTGCCAGTGCTTTCCGTTCCCACTCCCAGTGCTTATGCTCCGGCAAATCGTATCGAGGAATGCCCCGCGCCAGCGCGTCGGCGACCGCCTGCGACAAGTACGGTAACCATTGCGCGTCAACGGCTTGCATCCGCGCGACATCCGCACCAGCAATCAACGTCGCCGGGAACGGTAAGCGAGTCGCCCCGTCCACTAAAATCACCTGTTGTTGGGTTCGCGACACGACTCTATTATACGACAAAAAGCCACCGACTTGCGCCGGAGGCTTTTCGTATTGTAACGCTACCAACCCCGCTTCAGTGCTTCGGGAAAAGTCCAGTATTCTGTTTGTTCACCAACGACACGAACCTTGACCATAGTTGGGGGGAATCCTTCGTGTCCTATGGTGCGAACTTTAAGTCCGGGCTTTAGTGGGGTGACTGCGCCGACGTTTATCAGTCTATTCAATGCCTGCTCATCCCTGCGAGACGCGGACTGGGCGGCAGCCGACAATTGAATGTTGGTATCGGCGGACAGAAAACCATCCTTGGTAATCCAGACACCTACCGGTTCCTTAGCGGGCTTATTTATGGGGTTGCTTTTTTCAAAGGTTGGTTGCGGATCAGAAGCCACAGATTGCGATGAATCAGAGTAGCTGTCTTTTGCGCTCTCCTGTCTTCCCGATACCATGCTTCCAACACACAATGCGATGATCGTGAAGGCAAATACACTTTGCTTGACTTTTTTCGAGATCGTGTTACTTCGTATGAAGCCATAGACTCCTACAGGCGGAACTAAGAGTAGCCAAAGACCAATCCACCCGCCTTGATCGTACCAAGGAACTTTTGTCGAAGGCAGTAGATTAGACGATGATTTCAGTTCGGATACAACAGATGTTGGAACTTCGACAATGGGGACAACTGGCTGAGAATCCACATCGACGTTCGTCAGTCGGTAGTAGGCAATCATTACATTGCCGGGACGAACTATACTCCTTGCTACCTCATAGGTCAGACTCGAAGCGTTCACGTAGACGCGGTGAGGCGGTTCGAGATTGGTAAGCAGTGCCTCCACAGAATCTGTGACGAGGCTTGCCGCCGTGTAACGTTTTCCATTGCCTGCACCCGGCAACCCACGCTCGGTGATGATTCGACCTCGCAGGTGTGTTGGTAGCGATTCCAGTATCTCGTAAGCGCAGAGTCCACGGTCGGCACTCAGCAAAACCTCACGCACGGCAGAGCGAATATCAGTAGGTGATAACATATATCTACACAACCTTTCCTCGCGCCGAGTGGTACTGAGTTTTGTTGAGACCCGACGCGAAAACAAAAAAGGACATCCTCCCGGTGGCTGAGAACGTTTGCCATTGGGTGGTGTCCTATTGCTTCTTACATCCCGTAAGAAAGCGACGTCGGGTTTGTCGCCATGACGCGACCTATTCGATTGATGAGATAATAACCGAAGCCGGCGCATTTGTCAAGAAAGAACCGGGACAAACCAGGGCAATCGCATTAAACTGTTTGCCCTGTTTGCCCTAAAGATGGAAAACATCGGATGAAATCCTCTTCGCCCTGCCGAACTTTCCCCAATGACAC
>JAYULM010000368.1:0-2583 GCA_043763605.1 Armatimonadota bacterium
CCGGTCACGGTTTCTCACGGAGTGAGAAACCGTGACCGGGGGATTCGCGGGAAAACAGCAAGGGCTAACCCGGCTCGTGAAACTGGAAACAGCACCGCAGGTAACACGATCCAACGATGCGTTGGCGCCGTCCGCGCAGGACAGAAAAAAATCAAAACAGGGTTGTCGGCGGTTCTTTTTTCGCTTCGATCACTTTCAGACGTGCCGCCTCGATGTCCTGGACGAGCGACGCCCGCGCCGCGTCGTACGCCTCGCCTTCCTGGCGCAGGATGTACGCCGGGTGTAGCCCCGCGATAGCGTAGCGGGCGTATTTCGACTCGAAGAACTGTCCGCGCTCCGCCATGATCTTGAAATTCTTGCGGATGATCGCCGATGCCGCCGGACCGCCGAGACAGAGGATCACCAGCGGCTGAATCGTTCCCAGCGTCGGGTCCAGCCAGTTAGTGATACAGGCGTTCGACTCGTCGGCGGTCGGGGGGCGGTTCTGCAGACGCCCGCTTTCCAGTTTGGTCGGGCGGCACCGCACGACGTTGGTGATGAATACGTGTTTGCGGAGCATCTTGCACTCGCGCAACACGTCGTCCAGGAGCATCCCCGCTCGCCCGACGAACGGCTCGCCGGTCTTGTCCTCGTTTTCGCCCGGACCCTCGCCGACGATCACCAGCGGGGAGTTGGGGTTCCCGATCCCAAATACCACATTGGTGCGTCCGTTCGCCAGATCGCACCGCGTACAATCCGACGCGTCGGCGCGGAGTGCCTCGATCCGCGCCGCCTTATCCATTTCCTCGTTCGCTATCGCCATCTTCCGTTTCCCGACTCTCTACGGCGGCGGTGATCCTGGCGTACACCTGATCCAGCGTTTCCGGCATCACTTTAACGTCCCCGATCACCGGCATGAAGTTCGTGTCCCCACTCCAGCGCGGCACGATATGCAGATGCAGGTGCGCCGCGATCCCCGCGCCCGCCGCCGACCCGACATTGATACCGATGTTATACCCGTGTGGGCGGAAAACTTCGCCGAGCACGTCGCAGAAAATGGAGCAAAGGCGCATCATTTCCGCGCCCTCCGCGTCGGTCAACTCCACCGGCGACGCGATATGCCGGTAGGGGAGGACCATCACATGCCCGTTACTGTACGGGAACGCGTTCAGGATCACGAAGCAGGCTTCGCCGCGCCGGACGATATAGTTCGCGCCGTCGTGTTCGATGCCCGCCGCCGGTTTGTCGCAGAAGATGCACGAACCGGGCGTCGGGGGCGGCGCGTCGCCCTCGTTCTTGATGTAAGCGAGCCGCCACGGGGCATAAAGTCGTTCCATAGATTATTGCGCCTTGTTGACGAAACGAGCCGCCTCCGTAATGATCAGAGTCTTGATTATACCGCGTCATAGTTCTCGTCCGATTAGGAAATCAGGACACCATATGAACCAGAATTCCGAGGATCTGCGGCAGTTCGGTGATACCGTACTCGCGCAGGTCGAGCGAAACCGTCGTGCCCGTTAAGGCAAGAAACTGCCACCGGGTGCCGTCCGTGACCACGCCGTAGATTTTTTCGAGGGGCTTGTCGCGCTTCGCGTTGAACCGTTGCGCGGCGACCATTTCCGCGATGCACTGGGGTATCCCGGCGTTCAAATCCTCTTTTTTCGCTTCGGCGACCGCGATGACCGGGGCTTCGATGGCATGGACGAGGGGGTCACGGCTGATAAGAAAGTCGCAGTAGCCATACAAACCGGCTTTCTTGTCTACATCGAACTTGATCCCGGAAAAGACGACGATCCTGTTATGGACGATGTCCCGCGCTTCGAGCAATACCTGCGCGACGATGAATTCGGAACGCGCCTTCTCGCTGGCTTTTCCCGACAGGAGCGGACGCCCCCGCGCCAGAACGATCTGCAGGGCTTCGCCCGGCGGGATCGGCTTCACGGCGGCGTAATCATCGTCCGTCTGTACGAAGGTAAGCGCGAAGTTATCGCGCAACCGATCCAGCGTGAACGATTCGTAAGCCATGCAGTCAGTATACCGCGCAAGCCGGTTCGCTCCGGACGCTTGCCTCGCTCCGTCCGACGGCTACGTCCCGGTTTGTGGGGACGCGGCGAACTCGGTGCGCAGTTCCGGGGAGATCACGGCGAAGTCTCCGTTCGCGGCTTTCAGATCCCGCATCGCCTGCATAAAGCGTTCCGCACTCGCGGCGTCACGGAACGCTTCTACTGGCATGTACGCCGTCGCCATCACGCCGTAGTCGAGAATCAGGTCGTCGCCGATACGCTTCACGGAGCGGAACGACTTCCACGGCTTGAGGTTTGTCCCCTGCGGGTTTCGCCCGTGCAAGCCGGTCGGTTGTAGCGTGTAGGAAAGTTTTCGCGTGGATGTGGCACTCGGGTAGCGCACCAGAAACAGAACCAGGATCATTACCACATTCAGAAGCAACGCCAGAAAGAGCGACAGCGCGATGCCTGCCGCGATGTTGCCGTTCGCGAACCGCAGGACGACAGTCCCGATCCAGAACGCCCAGATGCCGATGCTGAACGCGTAGGACAACGGCTGGTAGCGTCCCGCAACGAGTTCGCCGCGCAGTCCCAAGGCACG
>JAYULM010000369.1:0-38021 GCA_043763605.1 Armatimonadota bacterium
CAAACCTTCCGCAGGTTCAAGGGCATCAGACATAAGAGGGTAACTCCCACACAACAGGATAACGTCAGTATAGCGCGGGAAGGGAGATTTGAGAAGGAGCGACCGGCAACCATCGTCACGGGTTTGCGCTGACGGTTAAACCGTCCAGTCGGCGAAGCGCAGGTTGGGGACGCGGGCAAAGTCCTGGGTGTTGCGAGTTAGGAGGGTGGCGTTGTTGGCTAACGCAATGGAAGCAATAGGCAAATCTTTGGTTCCGATGCGTACTTTTGCTTTCACCAGAGCGACAAAAATAGCGTCCGCAACGGCGTCGTATTCCCAGACCGCGATCTTGGTGTAGAAGCGTAACGTCGTCCGTAATCGGGCATACCCTTCGACGCGTGTCTCGGGAGTGTTCGTGCGATTGATATAGTCCGTCCAGCCTTTGCACTGTTCCTCGAAACTGACGATACTCGTTCCGTAATCATCCTGACCGAGTGCCTGAAGGCGGTTTTCCAGAGGCAGGGCACCGCTTCCCCCACGTTGCAATGCCGAGTCATGATCGGTATCCAGCAAGTGGATCACGCCCCCGCCTCATCTTCCGCCAGAAGCCGACGGGCTTCGACGCGTTCGCGTTCGCGTTCCTCTTCGAGTCGGCGAGTCACTTCCTCGAAAGCGGGACTGTTCGCATGAATCCCGATCATCGTATCCAAGAAATCGTGGCTGGTTTGTCCCGCGACGCGATTACTGCGTCCCTCTATCCGCGTTCGCAACCGTGCGACTTCCGCCTCAAGCGCGGCGAACCGCTCTTCCATGACTATCGACATTTTTTTCCTTCCACGAAATTATACCGCTCGCGCAGTGGTGTGCCGCATCCGGGAAACGAGATCGGACGGGGCGGATAGTTCGTGGGTATCGTTGCTCTTAACTCCTTGCGGGAACGCCTTTTGTCAGACTACCAAGACGAACCACTCTTGTCTTACTTGAGTAGGTATCGCCCATCGGAGACATCTTGTCTTTTTGTTTTGCTCGTGACGAGGAGGAGAGAATTGCGCCGCTCGGTCGTGGCTTCGTCATCGCCAACAAAACACCGCGAATGGTGCGCCCGTGCACCGTCGCCACGGTGCGAACTGCTTCGCTCAATCGACGCTCTGCGTCAACCAGCGTCGCGGAAGCAGGAAGCACAACCGTGATGGGATTGCCGTTTACATCTTTCGGTCCCGCGTACACAAGTGCGTTCGGGTTGGTGGTGGGTACCTTGCTCCATCCTTTTACGCGAAGGTACTTCTCAATATTGCCGATGGATAGGGCTTTGCGTGTGACGGGTTTTGCCATTGGTACGGTCATAGTTCACCTCCCTGTGATTGTATCCGATTCATTAACCGATTCAACGTCCCGGCAGTGAACAACTGTGAACGCGGTATTCGAATGGTATGCCCGTCCGCGTTCCTCGTTTCCCCGCCGACAACATGAAACCAGTAGCAAGCGCGGCGCAACTGCAACGATTCTTCGGTGACGCTGAGCCATTCGCCCTCTTGTGGTGGCAGGCACAGGACCAGTAAAAGCACGGGAACGGTTCCTGCCGCGTTCTGCAAAACCATTTTGTTGTACGCATCGGCTTCGCAATCGTAGGCAACTTCGGTTTCGTTTTGCAGGTAGCGACAGCCGACCGTGGATTTTAACTGGAAATCCAACGCGAACCCTGTTTCACTCAGACGGGTCTTGCCGTTTCGAAAAAGCAGTTCTGTGACCAGCCGAAACGAGCCGTCTATGCCGTACTCGACTCCCTCCTTCCATTCGGTTTTGATTCCCGCATAGGCGGCAATCGCGGAAACGAAAGCGCGGTGCAAGGTTTCTTGGCGGTGTGTCTGTGGAATCATAAACGGCGTCAGGTTTCGCGCTACGGCGTGTCGCTATCAATCAAAACCTCTTTCATCTTCCTTCTCACTCCGCGAGCATGTCGCGAGTCGCTTTGTCGGTCAGCGGCGTGAACGGGTTCAGCGTATCCGGGTCGCACCGCCACGTATACACATGGCGCGTGAACGGCGGGAGCCAGCACGAGAACGGCTCCGGCGCGTCGCCGGTCGGCTCCAGGTTCGGGAACGGCATCACCGACAGCACCACTTCGGGGCGGATGTCCGGAGTGTATTTCCAGAAGCCGTAGTCGGTGTCGAATCCGAGCGACTCCGGGGGGACGCGGTAAGTGTCGAGGAAGCGATAGATCCGGATGTCGTTGTAATAGCCGGTCGTAGTGATCTGTGTCCACCCGTCGTACTCGAATCCCGCCAGGATCTGCGTCCGCGCGAGTCCTGCCTTTACCAACCGATCCGCGACCCGGGCGAGCGTCCGGGTTTGCGCGAAATAGTCGTGCGTCAGGGCGATCCCCAGGAGCGCGCCGACGACGATCACCGCCCCGCCGAGTGCCGCGCCGACGCGCCGTGCCCGGGAGGCGGGTTCCTGCCCGACGAACCGCAGGGTTCCGATGGTGAGCGCGGGAATCACCCCTAGCAGATACCGGTCGAAGTTGCCGAACGCGAACGGCACGACCCACTTGAATACGAGGAGCAGGATATAGAAAACGCTCCACACCGTGAGCATTTCCAGCACCGGGGAAGTCTCCTCCGATGCCGTGGGTACCGTCCGCCGACGCATGCCGGATTGCAGGATCAGGAGTAGAAGCACCGCGAGATAAACGAACACCAGTACTGTGATTCCCCAGATCACGGGGGAGGGGGGAACCCGCGTGACTATATCGACCGTCCCGGGCGGTATCGGCACAGTACCGAACCACATTCCCAAAGGCGATACCGTGGCCTGGAGCCACGGGTAGAACAGGCTCAACCCGATTACCGAGTAGAGCCAGCCGCAAAGAAGCAGTACGCAGACAGCATACAGCGCGCCCTTGCGTAGTGAGAGCGTGTTTCGTAGCCGCACTATCATGTCGGGGAAAGCGACGAAAAGGCAGGGCAGTGTCATGGCGAGGCTGGTCAGGACGAGGGCAGTCAGTTGTGTGCCCAACGGCTGTAGATCACTGACTTCCGAGATTAGCGTCATCATCCCCAAACCCAGCCAGAGCCGTTCGCCAATCACGTAATCCTGCGCCGCGAACCATCGGTTGCCGAGCAACGCGAGTCCGGCGTTGACCGCGACCGTAGCCAGCAAGATACCCATTTCGGGGACACGCCCGCGCCAGAGTCCCCGACTCCCGATCAGCCACAGCAGACAGATCACCGGAACGCCCCAAAGGACCTGACGGATGGTGCCGCCTAACTGCGACGCGACCGTGGCGAACAGGAGCCAACCGAGGAGCGGGCGCGTCACGCCCTGCTTTTCGTGGATACTACGCGCCACATGCCCCAACCCGATCATGGCGGCGAAAAATGGCAACAGTCCGGGCAGGTCGGTCATGAATGTCACCGCGTAGGGGATCACGAACGGCGACAAACCGAACGTCAGGGTGCCGAACAGCGCGAGCCGCGCGGAAAGCCCCGCCTGCCGATGGAGCGCGTAGCAGAGCGCGAGCACGCCCGGCACCAGTGCCAGCGTGGACAGACGCACCGCCCAGAAGTGTGCCCCGAAAATTTTCACGAACAGCGCGCCCCACAGGGCTTGCACCCCGAGCATCGCGGCGGACCACCCGTTGTACACGATGTGCCCGGTGCGCGCCGTCTCGAACGCCGACTTCGCGTACGACCAGTCGTCGTTCACCCCGGATTCGACGAGCGGCACGGTCAGCAGGCATGCGAGAACCACGGCGGCAACGCAGAATAGCACGTTTCTCATGTCCCCGGCAGGCGACTTCATCATGATAAATCGTTCGCTATTCGGCGGGCGTTCTCCTGCCTGGATTGCCGCCGCCACGCCGTTCGTGGTACAACCGATGCGGAAGAAACCCTTTTGAACGCCCCCGTCGAACGCTCGCCCTCGCTTCCGACCCCGGCTGTCGCCCCGCCGCAATTTCCCCGGCTCGCCCCGTTGCTTACGCTGCTCGGTCTGATCATCCTGAGTCTTCTCGCGGGATTCGGAAATTACTACGAGCAGGTCGCCGTATGGCGAGTCTGGGATGATGAAGGATACGTGATGGTGACGGCGTCGCGCTTTCTTGGAGGCAAGCCCCTCTACACGGACGTTTACTCGCAGTACGGACCCGCGTACTACCTGTTCCAATGGCTTGCGCTCGCCCCGGTGTCGCACCACGTTACCCACGACGCCGTGCGCATCCAGACCCTGGTCTTCTGGGGCTTTGCCGCTTTGGTCGGCGGGTTGACCGCCTTCCGCCTGACACGCTCACCGCTCGCCGCGTTCGCCGCCCATCTGCAAATCACCATGATCCTGCAACGAATAACAGAGGAGCCGGGACACCCGCAGGGATTGTGCCTGTTCCTTCTCGGTAGCGCGGCATTCATAGCGACATTCTTTCAGCCAGGTGCGGAGCGGCGCAACGCAACACTCGTGTTCGCCATCGGGTGTTGCATCGGTTCTCTGATCGCTATAAAAGTCAATCTGGGGATCTATTTCGGTCTCGCCGCCCTGCTGACGTTGCTCGCATTCGCCCCGGCGACCCGGCTCTGGAACCTCCTCGTAGTAGTCGCGGGACCGGGTCTCGTGACCGCTCTGGTGCTACTTCTCCTGCGCGGCAACGCCGACCGCGAGTGGGTGCGCTCGCTCGGAACCGCCGTACTTGTCGCGGCGATCACCGCCTTTTCGGTAGCCCGATTCGTATGGATACGGAGTAACACTTCCGGCTCATCCCTCGCCGAAAAGCCGTTCGCCCCGTCGTGGCTGATCGCACCCGCCATAACGGGGGCATTCGCCGCCGCCGCCGTGCCGATCCTTTTCGTTCTCCTGCGCGGCACCACTCCCGGCGACATCTGGAACGGAATGGTCGGGCAACACATCGGCTTCGACGGGCAGTTCATCATCGGACTGGAAGACATCGCGCAGCCGGTACGCTCCGGTGTGACCGCCGGTCTCGTCTCGCTCCTGATCGTGGGCACCCTGTACGCCGCCGTGATGCGCCAGCGACGACACCCGGACGCCCCGCTCGCGAAAGGGTTGCCGCCTGCCCCGGTGATGGTCCCGCTGTTGATTCTGCTACTCGCCGCCGTGCGCTGCTATCTCGGGTGGCAGGGCTTGCCGAGGCTGGTCGTTGACGCGCAGAAACAGTATTTTCTGACGTTGCTCCCGGTGCTCTATCTCGTTCTCGTGCCCCGGCACTTCGCCCCGATTCCTGATGCGGGTGCGGCGGTGACGCAGTTTTTGCCACGCGTCCTGCTGGTCCTGACAGCAATCCTCGAAGCACTGTGGATCTACCCGGTTGCCGGAACGCAACCGAACATGGCGTCGTTCCTGCCCGCCCTGCTCGGGGCAGTGCTACTCGGCGACGGCGTGACCGAAGCCATCGAAACGCTGACCCGGCTCGCCGACGCACGCCGGAAGACGCGGACAGATGTCCCGCGCCGGGGCGACCTACTCCGCGCCATACCCGCGCTACTGAGCGTCGGTATGCTCCTGTACGGCGTCAACCACTACCGTGAACGGATCACATTAAAGGGGGCGCAGTACGCCCGAAACGTCCCGCTCGGTCTGCCCGGGTCGCGCCTGATCCGCCTCCCTCCCGGAGAGGCGGCAGTATTGCAGGGCGTGACGCGCTACCTGCGCGACAACTCCGACACCGTGGTGACGTTGCCGGGGATGTACAGTTTCTATTTCTGGCTGGAGCGTGCCCCCCCGACGGAGCGCAATGCCGGTGCCTGGCCGATTCTGTTCGACGACGCGGAGCAGGAAAAACTGGTCGCGGCGTATCGGGAACGCGCGAAGTCCGGGCGTGTCGTCGGGCTATTCGAGCCGTGGGCGGTCGGTGTATGGCTTGATCCGACGCGACACGCCGGGGACGAAACCAGTCGTCCTCTATTTCGCTACATCACGAGCGAGTTTGTTCCGGCGGCACGTTTCAGAGAGTTTATCCTACTCAAACCGCGCGGCGCGCAAAAGCCGGTCGCCCCATGAGTGCACCGAATCTGACCACGCCGGACGCCGTCCTGGCACACCTGCGCGAATGGGCGGTGCACGAAGCGGCGGACGGGCGTAACCCCGACGCATGTCTGCTCAACGCGCTACTGAAGGCGGCTGTCGCGGTAGGAGCCGTCCCGGAACCGGATTCCGAAGACGTATACCGTTCCTGTCAGCGATACTGCCGGTATACAACGAGCAGGAGAATCTGCCCGCCCTGCTGTCACGACTCGTGCCCGTTCTGGCGGATCTGGGAACCTACAAGATCATCTTCATCAATGACGGCAGCCATGACGACTCTGCGGCGATACTCCTGTCGGCGCGGGCGGCGAAACCGTGGTCGGGCTGGACATGTCGCCGGAAGCCATCGCCTACTGCGAGGCGCGCAACCCGCTCCCGTTCGGCAAGAAACAGGAGCCGAAGTCCGACTTTTCCATGCCGTCGCCTGCCGTCAACAAGATACTGACCGGTTTCTTCTCGCTCAAAGCGGGTTGGGTAACCGGGGGCACCCTGCCCGTCGGTGCTTCCCTGGTCGCCGTCGCCCGTAAACCGACAGGACCGGGGGACGCATCCTGAACGCTATAGCGCGACGGTATCAGCGATAGCCTTCGACGTTTGCGACTGCGTCTCGACGAGTTTGTAGAACTCGCCCTTTTTCGCCATCAACTCCGCGTGGGTGCCGACTTCGGCGATCTTGCCCTTGTCCAGAACCACTAACCGGTCGGCGTTGCGCAGGGTAGACAACCGGTGCGCGATGGCGAACGTCGTGCGTCCCTGCACCAGGTTGCCGATGGCTTTCTGGATATTCTTCTCGGTTTCCACGTCTACCGACGAAGTCGCCTCGTCCAGAATCAGGATGCGCGGGTTGTGGAGGATCGCGCGGGCGATGGAAATACGCTGGCGTTCGCCGCCGGACAGTTTGCCGCCCTTCTCGCCGACAGAAGAATCGTAGCCGTCCGGCTTGGCGACGATGAAGTCGTGGGCACACGCGCCCTTCGCGGCGGCGATCACTTCATCGAACGTCGCCCCCGGCTTGCCGTAGGCGATATTCTCGGTGATCGTGCCGTTAAAGAGAAAAGGCTCCTGCAGGACGATCCCGATGTGGCGGCGCAGGTCGTCTAAGGCGATGTCCTTGATGTCCACCCCATCCAATTTGAGCGACCCGGCGTCCGCCTCGTAGAAACGGCACAACAGGTTCACCGTGGTGGACTTGCCCGCGCCCGATCTGCCAACGAGTCCGATCATCTCGCCCGCCTTGACTTCTAACTCGATCCCTTTGAGGACCGGGTTCGACTTGTCGTAGCCGAAGCGCACCTTGTCGAACGTTACGTCACCGCGCACGGTTGGGAGATGCTTCGCTTCCGGGGCTTCGTACCCTTCCGGCGTCGCGTCGATCACCTCGAACACGCGCTCCGCGCCCGCCATCGCCCGAGAAAACCACTGGTTGACCTGTCCGAACCATGCCAACGGTCCGTACACCTGCCAGAGGAGGATCTGCATCGCGTTAAGCGTCCCGAACGTGATCTCGCCTTTCAGCACCAGATACCCGCCGTAGCCCCAGTTGATCAGCGGGGCGCAGTTGATGAACAGGTTGACCAGCGTGTCCGCCCGACTCCAGAAGCGGTCTGCGTCCACGGAGGCACCGGCGAGTTCGTCGTTCCGCACCGTGAACTTGTCCAACTCGCCTTTTTCCTGTACGAACGCTTTGACGACGCGGATACCGGTCAGCGATTCGTTCAGGTGCGTATGCAACCGCCCCCATTTCTGCCCCATCTTGTAGTAGCGCGCCGACATCGGCTTCCAGATCAGCGACCCGATCAAGGCGACCAACGGCACCGGAAGCAAGATCGCCAGTGCCAGTTTCGGGGAAAGGATCAGCCCGGTGACAAGCCCGGCGATGATGGTTAACACGCCGACGAGCAGATACGGTACGCCGTCAGCTAAAAAGCCCCAGATGCGTTCCGTGTCCTGCGTGACGCGCGAGACAATCGCGCCGATCTGTTTCTTGTCGTAAAAGTTGAGTTGCAGTTTCTCCAGGGCGGCGTACGTCTGCGAGCGCAGGTCTTTGGCGATATGCGCGGCAAGGAACGTCCCGTTGTACGTCTTCAGGAACTGCATTCCGGTGTTGACGAGGAGCGCGAGTGCCATGCCGCCGACATAGAATTCGAGACGCGGCATTCCTTTAGCGACGCCGAGTCCGGCGATGTTCAACACTTTGTCGGTGATGCCGCGGGTCAGGAACGGTTGTGCGGAAGTGGAAACCATCGCGGTGACCAGCGAAGCGAACATCACCCAGAACGCCTGAACCTTATAGGGTGATAGAAAATTGAGGACGCGGGAGAATACCGCCATACGCTGGACGCATGCCGCACACTTGCCGTCTTTTTCGGGCAGGAGGCGACCGCATTTCTCGCACCGGGTCTTTTCCTGCGTGAGTTTGATCGCAAGTTCCTCGCCTTTGGCTAACTGCTCGATACCCCGCGCCATCTCCGAAAATCGGGCGGCGACGGAGGCGGTGAACTCGGCGACCGGAAGAACATCCCCGGTTTGCATCGACAGTTCGAGTCGCGCCCCGCCGACCAGCGATTCGGTACGCGCCGACTTGATACCGGTCATCGGCACGGAAAGCAGTTGTACGCCCGCCGCGTCGAACACGGCGACCCGGTTTGCGGTGACGACGACTTCGCGTATTCCGAAGCGGTGATTCTCCTCGGCGACGAGATCGGCGACCTCGCGGATCAACACCGGGTCGTCGGAAAGATCGGTGACGGAAACGTCTTCGGTCGGGGTGGTGCGTAGAGCAGACATTCTTCAAGAACTCCTGGAAACGACACGCGGTTACATCCGTATCGCCGGGGAAGCGTTTTGTGCTAAACGGCCGGAAGCGACAAAAAACCGCCGGGCGCGATGGCTTTCGCGCACGGCGGCTACATTGCCGGGCTATTTTACCCGCGCTTTTTCGGTTTCGCTTCCCCGATTTGCGGTATCGCCAGACCGGCATCCAGCAGTCTCCTGATTACACGGCTTTCGCCCTCGCGAAACCCGCTTTCCCGGAACCTGCCCGCCGCGTCGGTGTTTCGCTCGCGCTTTTCGTCCGCGTCCCGCACCGTATACTCGCCGTCCAGAACGTTACGTATCTCCCGAATGATCCTCATGCGCTATTCACCCCCTTTGCCTACCCGGATACTTGTATAGACGCGGGCGGGGCGCAGTTGGTTGCCCTGCCGCCGCCGTATATCTGCCCGACGATCAGGGTGTTTTCGTCGCGGGTTTCGGTGACCCGGTGCCGTCTTCCGGAACCATCGCGGTAATTGGGATCACGATCTTCCGCCAGTGCCCCGCCATGATAACGATATCGCGCTGGAAAACGCCGCTCCCGCTCACACGGATCGTCACCTGAATCTCCTTGCTCGCCGTCTTGCCCTTCGCCGGGATGACCACGGAAACATCGGGATCGCCGCCGGTCGAAACGCTCCACACATAGAACGGCTTCTTGCTGGCACTTTCGAGCGTGACCGTACGGTTCAGGACCACCCCTTTTTTAATCTCACCGAGGAAGAACTGGGCGGGGTTTGCGGTCACGTCCGGTTGTACCTGCCCGGCTACCGGGACGACGAAACGCGGCACATCCGCCCCTGTCAACTCGAACACGATCTCATCGGCGATCTCGCCCGGCGCGGTATCGGGCGGGCAGAATAAAGTAATACTCACTTCCGGGGACTCCGACTTGGCGGGCTTGGGTGTCCGTTTCAGCCGTACGAAATCGTTCCGGGCGTACATACGCCGGATTTTCGCGCCAGGCGGCAGGCGCACCGTCAACTCGTTCGACCACGCCGTGCCCTCGCAGGTGCTGATAAACACTTTGGCGGGGGAGGTAGACACGACCTGCGGCGCGACGGCGCGAACATTGACGACATACTGCGGGAACGCGGGGTTGCTCGTACTCAACACGACCATCGCCGACTCCGTACCCCCCGGGCGGGAGCGGATCGGCACGGCAAGTACCGCCGTGCCGCCCGGCGCGATAACTGGCGACGACAACTCGGGTTGCGCGCCGTAGCAGGAGCAGGTGTCCGACGCCACTTTCACTGTCAGCGGCTCGGTGCCCTGATTGCGTAGCGCGATTTCGCCGTTCACGACGACATCGCCGCCCGCCGCCTTGATTACCGCGGGTGGCTTTGCGATCACGAGCGGGTTCGCCGATTTGCTGGCGAACGCCGCCGTCGGCACGAGACAGGTTCCAACATACCGCTTCGCCAGATCCGCCCGCGAAATAAACGTCTCCTCGACGCCGTCCAGTAGCAGTGCCTCGTTATCGTCGATCGCGACCAGCAGCGCGAACTCCTGCGGTTCGCGCAGGGCGACTACCGCGAGGCCGCCCCGTTCGCGAATCGTTTGTAGCGACCATGCCGCTTGGGATACGGTCATGCCTGCCTGCGTCGCGCACCGCTCGACGCTGGCAAGAGTCACCGCGTCGGTCGGGGCGTTCGCCGTCCGCCACGCCTCGCGCAGGGCGGCCCTTTCCACGACCTGCCCGGTAAGCATCCCGAGCGGGACGAGTGAATTCACCCCGGCAGTCGCCAGAATCTGGTCCGCGTCCGGCGTCGGCGAGGTTTGCGCCGCTACAGGAAGCAGGGACGAAAGGCAGAGGAAAAGGCAGACGAGAAAGCGCGTATAAAAATGCATGGTGGCTACTTTTTTCGGGATCACGGCGCGGTTTTCTCGGGAGTTTCCTTCGGCGGTTTCGGCGTAGTATCGACCGGCTTGCCGGTAATCCGGTTGAAGACGATGGAGTTGGGCGGCCATTCCAACACGAGATTTTCCGGGGCGATGGGTTTATTAACGCGCAGGTTTTCTACCGTATAACGATAAAAACGCCCGGGCACGGTGAGAATCCCGTTCACGGTTTGCACCTTGTCCGGGGCAACACCGACCGGCAACTTGCCGTACTTTTCCCCGCCGACCTGATACGGAGGCATCAAAGCAAACGCAACGCGCATTTCCACCAGGGCGGGGAACCAGATGCCGTTACTTTCCTGAATTCGGAGCGTGCGCGTCACCTGCGTCGGAAACCATTTGTCTCCCACCTTCTCCATGTATTCGATGCGGCGGACAATAAAGTCATGCTCTTTATCCAACCAATATATTTTCTGGTTGTTGGCATCCGAGTGACGTTCTATTTTATAACACAAGGTTCCATCCAGTTCGACCTCGCCTTTATAAAACGCCGGAACGTCAGCCCTGTTCAATAAGTCATCGAAAAAAAGATTCAGACCTGCCGGGTGCGCAAGTTTTCGTGGATCACTGCCTTGAATATCACCGCTAAACCCGTCCCTAAAACCCCACTCGCGAGGAACAATACTCCCCACCACATATCGCTTTTCCTCAGTACCATCCTCCTTTTTCACCAAATCCCAATCAAGAGTCGCCGCTTGGAGTGGTTCAATAAATATAATACGGGTATGGTTTTCGGACTGCATGTCACCCTTGAGATAGGTGATAGAGGATTTATGCAAGTCGCCCTGTGACCAATATTGTGTTGACCATATGTTTTCTATATCGACGTTCAATTTTAACTTGCTGTCAGGAAATAGATCAGCAAAGATTGCGTTCACTTCCTTCGGCTCAAAATTGTAGTATTCTGTCGAAGCCTGAAAGGAACGAATTTTCGATCGCGCATTGGTAATGCCGGAGGAGATGAATTTGATTTTGGGGTCTTGCTGTGTTTTGCTCTGCGCATGGGTAATAGCCGGAGTAAGAAGTAATCCTAAACTAAGCGCGACTAATGAAAATACTTTGTGTGGTCGGAACATCTGTCCTACTCTCTGAAAATATCTTTGGGAGACGACATCGTCTCCACCAGCCACCTACCGTGCTAATCGGTGATTATGCCTATCTCTCTTCGGCACATCTCCTTCGGTTTCGACTCGTTGGTTACGTGATACATCAGTTTTTTTGCATGATTTTGAGGTACATTATCAGTTTCGTACGATATGGGACAGCTGGCCGATGAGTAGAGATGCTCGTAAGCACAAACAATTCCCATCCCGGCTTGAAGACCACAACATCCTTCAGGATTTTCGACGCCTTTACATCGGAACCAAGGTGTGCCCGTCGATTCTACTCTTTTTGATGACCAGGATGTTGGAACTTGTCCAAAACTACCGGTTTCACATGGCACATCAACACAGTACTGTCCGTTGGTAACGTCCACAGCAAGCCAAATAGTGGGCGTTCGTACCACCATGCTTGCAGTCTTTGGGCTATTCGGGTCAGGGTCTTTGGCGAAAGCGTTTTGAACGCCGCCGAGGGCGACGCAAGTCACGACAAGCGCGACTAACTGGGGAACGATCCGATTTTTCATGGCGATGCACCTTTCTGGGGCGCGGCGCGCGGGAGAGGCGCGGCGCGCGGGAGACAATAGGCTTGCCTTGTTGATATGATGCCATTCTACCACTAAACTCACGAAACGAAACGGATTTTCGCGATATTTTTGCGTCCGCAAGGGCTTATTTTTTACACTGCCGTCTGACGCCGCAATACTGGCAGTAGCGCAAAGAAATCACTCCCCCGACTGCTTTTCCGTTTCGGGGCGCGACTCCTCCACCGGCTTCAGCGCGAGCCGCCCGACATACGCCAGCCCCGCGCTTAGCAAAAGCACGTTCAGAAGCGATACATACGTCAGGGATGGTGCATAGCCCACCATGAGCGACCATTTCGCCCAGTCGGGAACCTTGTGGTACTGCAGAAAGTTCGAGATCAGCACCAGCCACTGGTTCCAGGCGGCGGTGAGATTGGCGAGGAGCGCGACCCCGAGCGCGAACCAGGATTCCGGCGCGACCAGCAGAAACAGGCACGCTCCCGGAACCCAGTAGCGTTCGTGCATCTGGGTGCAGAGCGTCACGAACGCCCACGCCGACAGTGCCGCCGTCCATGCCAGCATCCGGGGCGTGGTGCGCCGCCAGAGGCAAGCGAGCAAGAACAGGAGCGCGGTCCCGAACAGCGAAACGCTGACATCGCGATACGTCAGCGGTCCGAGCGCGGGGCGGTTGTCCTGATTCACGATGTCGCCGGGCATGTGCCGGACGAACTCGTCCACATAGTTGAGGTAGCCCCACAGGTTGAACGTGTTCAGGGTACGCAACGGGTAATAATTGGCGGCTCCGGTATAGGCTTTCAGCATCGGCGCGCCGGTCCCGGCGATCAGAAACGGGAGCGAAATGGCGAGCATCACGGCGAGTCCGGCGAACGTCGCTTGAGCGAGCGGCTTCCAGCCGAACCGCTTCGCCGCGTACAGAAGCAAAGCCGGTGCGATGACCACGGCTTGCAGTTTGACGGTCAGGGCGACGCCGAGCGCGATCCCGGCAGGAATCGGGGCACCGCGCATCAAAAATAGCACCGCGCAGACCATCGGCAACGCGAGCAGGGCGTCCGCCTGTCCCCATAAGGCGGCGTTGACGAATAGCGGCAACGAAAGCGCGTAAAGCAGGGCGAAGCGACGGGCATAGGTTTCGCCGTGATCCCGCCGCAACAGGAAATAGCCCGCCAGCGCGCCCGCCAGATGGGCGGCGATGTTGGGCAACTTGGTCAGAACCACGGAAAGGTTGCCCATTTCGCCGGCGTGTAAAAGGCGGCGGATCGCTTCCTGCGCAGTCAGCAGATACAGCACCAGCGGAGGATAGTTGCAGTCGGGGCGGGTACTATAGATGCGCCAGGGGGCGACGCCCCCGGACGCCCGACTCCAGGGTAGCCAGCACGATTCGACATCGAACGGGAACCAGATAAGCGGGGCGACGAGCAAACAGAGGGCGAACACGACGACGACGAGTGAGAACGGGTTGGGCGCGGGGAGCCATAAAGGGAATCGGCGTGCGGGACTTGTCGGCGTGGGAGTGTTCATGGCGGTTAGGGCGACGAAAGACACGCCTCCGGGATAAGCGTTGCACATCAGGAGACAAATTTCCTGCCCGACTTGCCACATCAAGGAGCGACAGAGGGAAAAACTATGAACGACACACCACCCATCGCCGACGCCGCCAGTGCGCTCGTCCCCGACTCGAGCGGAACCACGGACTTCGAGCGCGAAACGCAGGTCGTGCCCGACGAAAGCAGGACGGACCCTGGAACGCTCCGGCTGTTCTATCAACCCGCCGGTACCGTACGCCTGACGGTCGGCGAAACGCATTCGTATTCCACGGTCAAACTGTTCCAGTCGGCACCGCTTTCCCGCCCCCGGCAGTACATTTCCCTGCAAAGCGGCAAGAGCGAGGAGATCCTGATGGTGCGCCAGTTGGACGACCTTTCGCCGGAATCTCGCGAGGTCGCCGAGGAGGAACTGCGCCGTCGCTATCTGACCGCCCGCGTGGAAAAAGTTACCGAAGTGCGGACCGAGTTCGGCATCACCTATTGGCACGTCGAAACGGACAAGGGCACGCGCGATTTCGTGATACAAAGTCTGTCCGAGTCCTGCCTGTATCTGTCGGACAATCATATTCTGCTCACCGATTCCGACGGCAACCGGTTCGAGATCGCCGACCGCGCCGCGCTCGACGCGACCAGCCGGGCGCAACTGGATTCCGTCCTGTAGCCGTCAGTTTGCACCGAAACCCCTACGCCCCACCTTTTCGTGATAGAGTGCGCGGGGGTGTATCCGTCTCATAGTCACCCCGATAGGAAGAACAAATCATGACCGAAGTCCCCGTCCGCACCGGCATCATCACGCTCGGTCAACTCCTGAAATTTATCGGCATGATCCCGACCGGCGGCGAAACGAAAGCGTTCCTGATGGAAACCAGCATCAAAGTCAATGGCGAACACGAAAACCGGCGCGGACGCAAACTGTCGCCCGGCGATGTCGTAGAAGTCGAAGGGCATGAAGCCGTGACGCTGACCAAAGCGGATATGTGATGGGGTTAGTGGTCAGTGGATAGTGGTCAGAAACGGGGCAGAGATTGGCGCGGCTCACTTCGGAATAACCACTGCCCACTGCCCACTAATCACTAACTCGCGTGTTCCACGCGGCGAATAGCATTTTGATGCCTTGCGACGCCATCACGGAACCGACGGCACACATTAAGAGCAGAATTAGCAGCTGCCGCAGGAGGTATGCCAGTGAGTTACCGAGTTCGAGACCGGCTTGTGTTGCCGCGTTCTCTCCGGTGCCGATCTGTGGTACCGGCGGGGGCGGGGCAGACAAAAGGGTGTTCGCGGACAGGAAAACGTACCCGATCATCGCCGCCCCGCCTAAAAAAAGAAGGAAACCGAAATAGGCGGAAGCACGGGGTCCGTTATTGGTAGATGGCGGGTTTGGAGGCGCGGACATTGCGGTTGCAAACTGAGATTAGCACGACGAAAGGCATGTGTCAAGTTAGGGGACGGGAGTATGCGAGGGTATAACCCATTGCTACCGTTAGGCTGTGGACTTGACGGAGACGAATACCCGGCGATCCGAATCGAGAAGTCAGTCGCGGCGAAAACATATAAATGCCCCTCTAGAGCGACTTGCGCCCGACGGCAATCAGGGAGACGCCGACGGGCAGGGTGCCCCCGGTGACCCAACCCGCTTCGAGCGAGAAGAGACCGGTCAATATCTTGTTGACGGCGGGCGACGGCATGGAAAAGTCGGACTTGGGCTCCTGTTTCTTGCCGAACGAGAGCAGGTTACGCCCGACGCGCACCGCCGCGACGGCGGGGAACAGGATCGTGTTGAAGTAGGACAGTTTCTCGACCGCGAAGCCCGCGCTTTCCAGGCACGCGCGGAGCATCCCGGCGTCATAGCGACGTTTGTGATAGTTCAGGTCGTCGTGCGGTCCCCACAGGTATTGCAGGGCGGGCACAGTGACGACGAATGTTCCGCCCGGGACCAGCGCGGCGTAGGCGTCGCCCACGGTCTTCCGGTCGTCGTCCAGATGTTCGATCACGTCGAACGCCGTCACGACATCCCAGCGGTCAGTGCCGGGGGGCATGTCGCCGGGGAGCGAGCCGAGATGCGCGGACACGTTCGCGGGCAGGTCGCGCGCCTCGCAGTAGGCGATGGCTTCCGGCGACATATCCAGCCCGACCACGGTTTCGCCGTACTCCGCGAGGAAGGCGAGCATCCCGCCGGTGCCGCACCCGACGTCAAGGATAGTGCGGCGCAAGTCCGCAGGCAAGTGGCGGCGCAGTACCGCCGCGATGATCGCGCGCCGCGCCACGAACCACCAGTGCTCACGCTCGATGACGGCGTACTGATCGTGTAAAAGTATGTCCAAGGGTTAGTGTTGCCTTTCTTTCCGGGTTCGTTCCGTCCCGTGCGCCTCGCGGACGATGTATTCGGGGCGTCCCTTCGCCTCCTCGTAGATGCGCCCGATGTACTCGCCCTGCACCCCGAGGACGACAAGCTGTATGCCGCCGATTAGCAGGACAACCGCCGCGAGCGAGGTCCATCCGGGGGGCGATGCCAGACCAAACCCGCGCCCGATGAGGATATAAATCAGGTACAGTGCGCCGACCGCTGCCACCCAGACGCCGGTGTGTGTCGCGAGGCGCAGGGGGGCGGTCGTGAACGAGACAAGTCCGTCTACCGCGAGCTTGATAAGTTTGGCGAGGGTGTATTTCGGTTCGCCCGCGTGCCGCGCCGCCCGCTCGTAGCGAACCCCGATCTGTTTGAAGCCGACCCAACTACGCAACCCGCGCAGGAAGCGGTTGTGCTCGGGCAGAAGCAGAATTTCGTCCACGACCCGCCGGTCCATCAGGCAGAAATCGCCGGAGTCCAGCGGTATCGGGATACTAGAAACACTCTGGAGTAACCGGTAGAACAAGTGGTACGCTCCGCGCTTCCAAAGTGCTTCCTTGCGTTTCTCCCGCACCGCATAGACAACTTTGTAGCCCTCGCGCCACTTTTCGAGCAACATCGGTAAAGACTCCGGGGGGTCCTGAAGGTCGGCGTCCAGGAGCGTAATTACCTGTCCGCGGGCATAATGTAGACCGGCAGAAAGTGCCGCCTGATGCCCGAAGTTGCGCGATAGGTCGAGCAGTTTGATGCGCGGGTTGGCGGCGTGGGCTTGCCGGACGATGTCCGCCGAACTGTCGTGCGACCCATCGTTGACGAAAATCACTTCATACGTCCCGAGAGATTCGAGAACGGGTACGAGGCGTTCGAGTAGCGCGGGCAGATTCTCCTGCTCGTTGTATACCGGCAGTATCGCGCTCAGGAACGGCGTCTCGTCCAGTGGGGGGGAGGCTCCCACGGCGTTCGCTCCGGCGAGGAGGGCACGACACAGGCGTTCGCGGGCAGGATCGTCCGGGGTCGCGCCGGCGTCCGCCCACTGGCGCAAGCGTATAAGTGCGGCGTCGGGGTCGGAAACGTTCAACATCATCTGGCGGTGTTCTTTTCGGTGATCGGGGCAAGCATGAGGTAGCCATCAATCCGGGTGACCGGTCGCATTTCCTCGGTGACATAGCGAAACAATGGTTTTGTAGTCGCGTCGGAAGCATGACGGGGGGGGGCAACCCAGCGGGATAACTCACCCTCATGCAACATACCGACAAGGCGTCCAGAGTATGCACGCTCCTTGTAGATGGCAACCAACGCTTCTTGTTCCTTGTCGTCGAAGAGAATGGGCCACGCCCCAGCGTTCTTGCCGGTCGGGGGATTCAAATTTGCCCAGAAAGTGAAACTGTATTGACCTGGGAGCATCAATACCGTATCCGCATTGTTGCGTAGGTACTCCGTCACGGTTCGCAGGGTTTTAACGCGTGCCGGAGCAAGACGGATCAGATGTGATCCATGCAGACCAAGCGGCACCGATTGGGCGAAAACTGTGGCTTCTCGCCTAAGAAGCACACCGTAGGTGAGCAGGCAGACCAGGAACACGACAGCAGACACCCTGGATAAAGCAATCCGGGATCGGGGACTAACGATTCCTTGCACGCTTACGGAAGCCGGAGAACGTGCGATTCGCGAGAAGGCTCCAGCGGCTTCAATCACCCCGTCTGCGAGGAGCACTCCGGCAAGAATGTGGGGCAAGTACGAGGACATTCCGATCTGCGACCCAGCCACGGGGAAAATCCAGAGTCCCTCGAGAATAGCACCCAACACCAGCAGAAGGCGCGGTAGGTATTCTTTTCGTGCAGAGGATGCGTCGGGTATCGCATTTAGATGAAGCGGAACGAGTACGAGAAACAAGCACGGAAGAGCCTGCAAAAAGAGGGCACGAGCACACAAACAAGCGGCGATAATCTTGAGCAGCGCAAGTAGGAACGAGAAGGACGGCGAAGCGGCAACCAATCCCTTCCATCGTACGAAAGGGATAGCGAAGACCACGACTGCACTGACCAAAGCGAACGCGATCCCAACAGGAACCAGGGGCGACATCACGCCCGGAGACATCATGAATCGTCCGGCAAATCCGACATGTTGACCGACCATCCCATACCACAGATCGGAAAGCATGGTCCCCCTCAGTAGAACAAAGCAGACAGGGATTGCGATGCCGAGAGTGACGCCAAGGGCAGTCGGGGCGATATAACCCACATAAGGGAACGGTTCTGTGCCAAAAGTGCTTCGCGCGAGGAAGAAGCGTGCGGCACCGACGGCTAACAAAATGGCGACAAATACGGACGCCGCCAGCATTAGTACCCATTCCAAGCCGATATATTTGCCCAATACTGCAAAAATCATCGCCCCCGCAAGTCCCAAGGCGACAAGCGGCACGGCAATCCTTGCAGCCCCGGTAGTAGGCGCAAAAATCAACAAGGTCATCACCGTGGCGACGCCGAAGTATAACCCTACATTGATCTTCACCCCTATCAGCAATCCTAAACAGAAGCCGGCAAATACTAATAACATAGTATTGCGCCTTCCCGGTTCTCCGGTAAGGCAGGTGACAGCGAGAAGCGCGGCCGCAAGTAGAAGCAAACAAATCGCTTGCGGATGACCTGGTTCGTTAGTAATACTCCGCAGAGCGAGAACGGAAGTAAACTGAGCGGCGAAAGCCCCGACAGAAGATCGAGTTAGACGGAATGCTATCAGACCAGCGATCAAGGAAAGAGCAACCGCGATCACAATAGTCTGCACACGGATAATATCGTGTGTCACATCGTGGGAGACAGGGGCGAGTGCGAACCACTGCAAAAAATAATAGGCAGGACCGTATTGCGTGAAAACATCTGTGTAGAGGGGGTTGCCAGCGAAGAAGCGTGACAACGTTATCATGATGTATCCCTCGTCGTCATAATCCCACCAACTCGTGACCTGACAATAATAAAACCATAGTCCGGCGAGGAGGGTAAGTACCAGGAGACCAATCGCGGTAAGCGTCGATTCTCGCCATATAGAAACACGGGGAACAGAGGGAATATCTTCTGGGGATTCGAAGGACAACATTTTCTCCGTACACAGTGTACCATACATAGTCTTGAGCGATAACGGCTTGTGCGAATACGAGGCGACTGCGCGAGCCACTCTTCGTGCGCGTCCGCCCATCACCGATGACCACACTGTTATCTGCCCCGTAAAACAGAACACAGAGAACCGATTGGATTAGCCCCCCTGAAGGATAGCGGCGGTTGTGAACGACGCGCGGGTCGGTCAGGCAAGCGGATAGTGGCAGAACGGACAAGGCAAACCTCCCAAAAGTATGCCTTGCCGTACACGATTCGATGCGATTCATCTACGAGTTCGAGTGCCGAAATCGGTAATCCCGTAACCCTCTATGGTTGACCGGCGGACAGAAAGTGCTCAGTGGCAAGGGGAGCCGTTACCACTGAACGCTGACTGTCTTTAGAAGTTCGCCTTCGGAACCGACACGCCGAAGCCCCAGTCGCCGCCTTCGCCGCGCGTGACTTTGAGCAGGAGACGGTTGATGCCTTCCTTCAAATGTACGGCGGTTTCGCCCTCATGGCGCGACAGCACGTCGTCGTTCTGGATCTCTGCACCGTTCAGCCAGATCTTCACGCCGTCGTCCGCCACATATTTCAGAACCGTCTCGCGGGCGTGGATCGACTCGATTTCGGTGTAGGCATACGCCGTAGCGAATGAGGTGTTGCCCGCGACACGTCGCAGATTGACGAAGCCTTTCTTGTCGGCGAGGCCGCCTTTCCATTCGTTCCCCTCGGGCGGGGTGCCGGTGGAAAGAACCGACTCGTCGATGTTTTCCGGCACGAACGCCGTGCTGATGCCGTTCTCGCCGGACGCGAACGCGCCGAGTACTTTCCAGTTCAGGATCGCGTCCTCGTGCCCGGCTTTCTGCGCGGCGTCCCACGACGCGCGCAGTTCTTTCGGGGTCGGCGGGTTGAACGACTTGCCGGACGTCGGAACGCGGGTCTTTTTCGCGTCCAGGTCGGGCAGGAAACCGCCGTCCTTCTCGAAGCCGTGCCCGACGATCAGTTCGTCGCACATTTCCACGATCTGGTCCAAGGACATCGTCGCGGCGGTCAGCGGGTCGTTCATACACGCCTGATAGACGTGGTCGCGGCGACCCTCCATCGCGGCGCGGATAAACAGTTCGTGCTGGATCACGTGCGGCATCATGTAGCCGATCAGTTGCGGGTCCAGGGCGCCCACGGTCGTGAACTGTAATCCGGCGCGGTCTACCAGCGTCGGAACCTCGGCGATGGCGTCGTTCGGCAGGTTCGAGATCGCGCCGTTGTTCGGCATGTTGCCGTACACTACGCTCGGCTTGCCGTTGACAATGGAATCGATGATGATCGAGCCGTACTCGTGCGACTTGTGGAACGCCATCGGTTCATCGGACTTGCTGAACACTTTCAGCCGCTCGAACTCGTCCACGATGCCGTCACAGCGGCGCAGGTATTCGTCGATAGGCACCCCGAACTTCGCGACCTGCTCCGGTCCGCGCGGGATAAAGAACGAGTTATATTCGGCGTTATGCTCCGACGATTCGGTGACATAGTAGCCCAAGCGTTTCATCAACTCGAATCGCACCGCGTTCTGGTTCGAGGCGATCTTTTCGTCCGCGATCTCGAACAGGCGCGGGTACAAATCCTCGCCGCGCTTTTCCAACTTCTGGTAGAACGCCATGTGGTTGATCCCGGCGCAGGTGAACGTGATCTCGTCCGGGTTTTCGCCGATGTAGCGCATCAACTCATTGAGCGTCCCCTGCACCGAGTGGCACAGACCGACCGCCTGGATATTCGACGTGCGCGTGATCGTCTGCATATTCATGCTCATCGGGTTGGAATAGTTGAGCAAAACGGCGTTCGGGCAAACGTCGGTCATGTCCGCGACTAAACCGGAAAGCATCGGGTAGGTGCGCAGGGCGCGGAACAGCCCGCCGGGTCCGGTCGTGTCGGCGATGGTGAAGTTCAAGCCGTACTTGCGCGGGATCTCGAAGTCGACCAGCGTCGAGTCGAAGCCGCCGATCTGCACCATGTTGATCACGAAGTCCGCGCCCGCGAGAGCCTTGCGCCGATCCGTGGTCGCCTCAATCGTCGGGTTCGCGCCGAGCGTTTTGCCGACCTTCTCGCACAGTGCTGCGCCGACTTGAAGCCGGTCCTCGTCGATGTCCATGTACGAGAACGTGGCGTCCTTGAACTCCGGGAACGACAGCAGGTCGCCAGTCAGATTCTTGCTAAATACGACGCTTCCCGCGCCGATCATTGCTACTTTAATCATAATTGTTGCCTCATCAAAAAGCGCGGATCTTGTCTTTGTTACACGTGTAACAACCGCGCTATAAAATTGTGTTGCGTTACGGTTCGCGCGGGGGGCGCGAATGTCCTTCATGGTGTGTGGAAAAGTTTGCGTATACCCGGTGCCTTCCCCCGCCCCGTTTTCGCTCCCTCCCCCCAACCCCCTCCCTCATCGGAATGAGAGAGGGGGAGCCAGAGGGACACGTGGCAAGCGAAACGCACCCAGTATCTTCCCCCCTCTCTCATTCCGATGAGGGAGGGGGTTGGGGGGAGGGAGCGAAAACGGGGCGGGGGAAGGCACCGGGTACGAACTGCGTAACCCCTATGGGAAACACCCGACTACGGCGAACGCGGAACGAAAACTTGACTCGTATCCAACACAAACCCCGGCAATTCGGGGTCGCCGAACACGGTAGCCGGGTCGTTGAGCGTTTCGGGATCGGTCGTGCCGGGGCGGTAGACGTAGACCTTGCGTACCTTGCGGTCGATCAGCCAACCGAGGCGGACCCCGTTCGCCTTGTACTCTTCCATCTTCGCCTGCGTTTCGGTCAGGGAATCGGTCGGCGACAGGATCTCGGCGGCGAAGTCGGGCGCGAACGGCACCGGCTTCTCCTTCTCCTCATCGGATAGCGCGTCCCACCGGGTTTTCGTCACCCACGCCGCGTCCGGGGAACGCTTTGCGCCGTTCGGTAGCACAAAAAGTGTCGAGGAGTCGAACACGACGCCGGAACCGTCGCGCCGCGCCCATGCCGTGATCTCGTAAAGAAGGTTGTTGTTGCTGTAGCCGGAGCCGCCGCCGGTCGGGGAATACACGATCAGTTCGCCATCCATCGTCATCTCGATCCTTATTTGCTGGTTATCTTTGGCGAACTGCCAGAACTTCTCCGTCGTCATGTCGTGCAGGCGCAGACGCACGAAGCCACTCGCTAATTCGTCGTCAATGGTCAACGTGAAAGACATAGTCGTGTTCCTCCCGGCTTTATTGTACCGGACGGGTTGCCATGTTGTTGGGTTTTTCGTGTCGGACCGTGAACGCTTCCGCTACGCGCCTCCGGCGGACGCACCGGGTGCGCAAGAGCCAGTAGCGTTTCGCTGCCTGTTGACCCGCTCGCAGAGCGTCCGCCGGAGGCGCGTAGCGGAACCGTTCACGGTCCGACACCCAACACCTAACACCCAACACCTAACACCCAATCACCCGCCCCAGAGTCGTTTGAGCGCGTCGAGCGGCGACGCCGGTTTCTTCGGCGGTTCCAGCACCGCCGACATTTCGCCGATTCGCCCCTGATCGTCGAACGCGATTTTTATCCCCGGTGGGCGGTACACACCGTCCGCATCTGGCTCGCCGAGATATGCCCGGACCGCTTCTTTGTGATCGAACGACAACGCGGAAATCGCGGTCGTAATGGCGCGGATGGCGCGGAGCGGGTCGGGCGGCAACGCCTTCGCCTTCGGCGCGATCTCGACCACGGTATAGATAACGCCGCCGTCGTAGCCGCACGCGTAGGGGCAGAACCCGCCGCCGATACCCGCGCAGAGCACCGACATTTCCATGCCGAACTTGTCGTGCGGCGGCGCGAACGCCCAATCGTTCGTGAACGGGTCGGTCGCACCTTCCGTCCCGGCGACGGCTTTCAGTTTTCGGACGTATTCGATGATCGCGTTCGGTAGATTACTTTCGGCGTTCGCCCACGCCCACAGGAACGTCTGCTCTTCCGACGCCTTGCTCCCGACCAGTTGCACCGGGCATTTGAGCGCGATCTCGCGGGTCGCCGGGTCGTAGAAGGTGATCTGCTCGGTGTCCATGTCGATATGCCACGCGAAGCCTTCGGGCAAAACCTCATACAGGCGCATCTGGTTTTCGACCTGCGCGAACACGTAATTCTCCAAACGAAGCGCGGACATGGTTTCTCCTCGAATTTGTTACGGACGGCGGGGGAAGACACGGTTCATGTCCAGCACGAAACCGGGCAGTTCCGGGTCGCCGGATACCGTCGCCGGATCGTCCAGCGTTTCGACATCCCGTCCGGGACGATAGATATAGACCGTGCGCGTTTTCGGCGCGATTAGCCATCCGAGCCGAACGCCGTTCGCTTTGTATTCTTCCATTTTGGTTTGCGTTTCGGTCAGCGAATCGGTCGGCGAAAGGATTTCGAGCGCGAAGTCGGGCGCGAGCGGGACGGGCTTGTCCTGATCGTCTTTCGAGAGGACTTCCCATCGCGTGTTTGTCACCCAGGCGGCGTCGGGGGAACGCCGTGCCCCATTCGGCAGGACGAAAAGCGTCGAGGAATCGAACACGACGCCGGAACCGTCGGCTTCCGCCCACTCATCGATGAAGCGGGTGAATTTCGTGTTACTGTAGCCGGTGCTACCGCCGGTCGGCGAATAGACTACCATTTCTCCGTCCATCGTCATCTCGGTCTTTATCCCTTCGTTCTGTTTGGCGAATCGCCAGAACTTTTCCGCCGTCATGTCCCGCAGACGGAGGCGGACGGACCCGCTCGCGATTTCGTCGTCGATAGTCAAAATGAAAGACATAGACTTACCCCCGTCCTATTGTACCCCGCGCTATTTTCCGCAGAAACGGTCAAGCGATTCGGTGCAGGATCGGCTCCGCAGGCGAAGCGTCCGACGCCGTCTGAATGTCCACTATGCGCCCGTCGTCGTCGAGGGCGATTCGGATACCGGACGGGTGATAGGCGCCGTCCGCGTCCGGCTCACCGAGGTACACTTCGGCGGCGAGTTCGTGGTCGAATACGTAGGAGGAAATGCTGGTCTTGATCGCCCGCACCATGCGCGACGGGTCCGGGGGCAGTGCCGTTGCCTCGGGGAACGATTCGATTACTACCCACGTTTCGCCGGTCTCGTGCGGGCAACGATAAAACCCGAATGCGTCCCCGAACCCCGCGCACAGCACACTGACCATATAGGCGAACGCGGGCGACGGCGGGTGGAAGGTACCCGCCGCCGTCAGGAACGTTCCCGGCATCTCCTGCTCGGCAAGATCGCGTACCATCGCCGCGTTCCGATATATTTCCGGCGTCAGGTTCGACAGTTTGTTCGCCCACGACCAGAGCCAGGTGTCGGACCGACTGCTATAGGAGCCGACCATCTGCGCGGGCAATTCGGCGATAAGGGCACCGTCGCGCCTGTGGCTGAAACGCAAGGTGCGTGTCGCCCAATCGAGGTACCAGTTATTGCTACCGGGTTCGCCTAACACCTCGCGGGCGCGTTCCTGGTTCTCGTGGATGCGAAAAACGTGGTCCTCGAACAGCAATGACTGCATGACGTTATCCTTTCGACGCGGCGGCAGATACCTTACTCCCCGGCAAATCCTGGTCGCGGCCGGGTTGCTTGCCGATATATTCGGAACATTCCGCGACCCCGTAACCCAAGTCTGCGAGAGGAAGCCCGTTAATTATAGCACTTTTCATAGTCGGCTTGGAGAAAAGCGTCGTCGTGTACCGTTGGCATACAGGATTGGAGAAAACTCAATCGTGATACACTAAGTGCGCTATGGACCTCGAATCCCTCCGTCTTTTTGTCGACCTTGCCGACACGCACTCGTTCAGCAAAACCGCCGAACGCTCGTACATGTCTCAGTCGGCGGTATCCCAGCGTATCCGCTCGTTAGAGCAGGAGTTCGGTTATGTGTTGGTGGAGCGGGGCAAGGGGCGTCCCGGGGCGCATTTTACCGAAGCCGGTATCCGCCTGCTCGCCGGTGCCCGCGAACTGCTCGGGCGCGCCGACGAACTCAAGCGCGAGATGGCGGAACTGTCCGGCGCGGTAAGTGGTTCGTTGCGCGTCGCCACGGTGTACAGTATCGGGCTACACGCGCTGACCCCGGCGATCTCGCAGTATCTCGCCGAGTTTCCGCAAGTCAACCTCCATGTCGAGTATCTGCGCACCAACCGTATTTACGAGTCGCTCCTCGCCGGGTCGATTGACTGCGGGATCGTTGCCTGCCCGAAAGCGGTCCCGCAGGTGGAAGTCATCGCGCTACACACCGAAACCCTCGCCCTGATCCTGCCCCCGGACCACCCGCTCGCCGCGCGCGAGTCGGTCCCGCTCATCGAACTGGACGGCATGCCGTTCGTGGCGTTCGATCACGACATCCCGACGCGCGGGTTGATCGACTCCGCACTTAAGGAAGCCGGGGCATCGGTCGAGATCGTTCATGAGTTCGACAACATCGAGACCGTGAAACGCGTCGTGGAGATCGGACTCGGCATCTCGCTGGTGCCCGAAGCCACCGTGACACGCGAGGTGCGCGACGGAACCCTGATCGTGCGCCCGTTGGAGGGCGTGACGATCCAGCGTCCGACCGGGATACTGCTGAAAAAAGGGCGCGTCCCCTCCAACGCCCTGTCACGGTTCATGCGCGTCCTGAGCGAAACCCTGGCGAGCGAGGAAACCCTGCCCGGGCTGAAGCGCGAGCTGCGGAAGGAAAACGCGGCGCGGTTAGTGAAGTAGAAATTGAGAAAGGGGTGTGCGTGATCCCGACGGGCTGACGTTCCGCACACTTAAACTGACACACCTTATGCGCTTTTCCCTGTCCGGATCGCTCCGTGCTCTTTTCCCGGTCGCCGCCTTCGCCCTCACCTGCGGCGGCGCACTCGCGGAGGATTACGACTACACGTTCGGAGCAGACGCCCGCGCGTTCGCCATGGGCGGTGCCGGTCTCGCCACGACCCGTAACCAGCCCGCGAATGCGCGCCGCTTCAACCCGGCGTCGCTCGCGTTCACCCCGAAAGGCTTCGCGATCTATTCGCCATCGTTCAGTTTCCGGGCGGACGGCGCGATCTCGACCACGAAGGCGTACAGCTACCTTTTCAGCGGCGCGGAAGTCAGCGAGACGACCGACTTGATCCGCCGATACGGCGAGGAAGACAGCGTTTTCGGCTTCAACACGAACATCGGCTTCCGGGTCGGCTCATTCGAGCTGCTGGTGCAAGGCGTCGCCAAAGCCCGGCTTCTCCCGAACGAATCGCTGGCGAACTGGGCGCGGTCCGGATCAAATCTGAGCAATGTCCCGTCCGACGCGCAAGCCGACGTGCTGGCGGCGGGCTACCTGACACTCCCCTCGCTCGCGTACGCGATAAAACTGCCATCCGGGAAAAAGGACGCTCCCGTCGAAGGTGACGGCAAGGACGGTGCCACTGCCGGGGGAGACGACAAAGGATATGACAGCGCGGTCGGGCTACGGGTCCGCGTACTGCAAACCTACTATACGCGCTACTTCGTGAACCAGACCGTTGTGTTAGGGAACATCGACCCGATCCGCGCGCCGGAACTCGGCGGCAGGGATTACCTCAAGGATACCGGTGTCGCGGCGGATGTCGGGTTCCTGTTCCGCCCCCGCGCCGGAAAAGGGGTCAGTGCCGCGCTCGTAGTCAATAACCTGGTCAAGCCGGACTCCAAATTCCGCGCCGTCAACGCGGGTTTGCAACAGTATCAGGGGCGCGTCGACAACAACGAGGAGTTCGATCTGTTGCAGACGACCGTGTCGGGCGGGGTGGCACTGGAAACCGGCGGTCTGACCGTCGCCGCCGACCTGATGGACCTGACCTCGGCAACCCGCCCGGTGGACCTGCGGTTTGGCGCGGAGCAACAGATCGGCAAATCGTTCGCGTTGCGCGGCGGCTACTCGTCCAACACCGGGATCACCGGTGGTCTGGGCTTCTTCGGGTTCAACATCGCGTTCGGCGAACGCCTCCCGCTGGAAATCAACAAGAGCATCCGGTTTTAAGGACGGAACACCTCGCCCCCCGCCCCATCTTCCGGCACGGAGAGGGGACGGGGGGCGAGGTTCTAAGCCGCCGGGGTACAAACCGATTGCAGACCCTCCAGCAGGGCGCGAAGCCGAGTTTCCACGTCCGCTGTGACATCGGCAACCGCTTTGCGCTTATCGGATTTGTAGTCGTCGAACCGCGCGTTTGCCGAGAACGGCTCGCCCATCGCAATGGTCGCGTCGCGCAGGGGGCGGGTGCGCCGGTCGCCGTACAGTTCGACTTCGAGGCGCACCAGCATCTCGCTGATCTGCTCTAACGTGGCGTCGGCTTCGAGGCGTTTCTCGCCCACGCCCATGAAGTTCTCGACGCGGCGCAGGTCGGCGAGGCAAGCGTCAGCGATCCATTCGCGCCGTTCCTGCAGGCGGTGCGAGTACCGCGTTTCCCCGTGGTCCATCTTTTCCCGGTAGGCATAGGCGGCGTTGAACAGGGTGCGCATCCGGTGGACCAGGTTTGTTTCCTTCGGCACGGGAGCGCGGAGCATGGCAACGACGCGGGCTTCGAGACACGAATACAGAAATGCCAGCCGGTCATCGGTGTCGGCGTCCACGTTGAGCGGAATGTCATACTCCTGCTCGATCCCGGCGAGAATCGTCAGCGCGGCGTCACGGATGCGCCGGTACAGCGACGCGTTCGGCTCCGGCGTGATCCCGAGGTCGTGTTCCACTTTTTCCAAGCCGTCGATAATCTGCTTGCAGGCGTCATCGCCGTCCACGAATCGGTACTTGATCACGACCGGCTGTAGCAGGATGTCCGCGCCCTCGTCGCCCTCCGCTTCGCGCAGTTTTTCCATCGCCCAGAACGCTACTTGCGCGAAGCCGGGGTTGAGCGGGAGCAGGTAATCGTTCTGCCCGTGCGCTTCGCCCTCGGCGAACATGACGAGTTTTCCGCCGGGAATCAGAAGCGACGCCTGACATTTTTTGAGTGCCGCGCGGTCCGGCATCCCGCGCCGGACCGGGAACGCGCCGATACGGGCGACAAGGGCACCGACCGCGCCCTCAAACAGTTCCTCCATCGCGACGTAGCGGAACGGTTCGCCGAGGATTCGGGACACACCGAACATCACCGGGGGGTCCATCACGGTCGGGTGGTTCGGCAGAAAAAGGACTCGCTTACCGGCTAACGCGTGGAGCCGCGCTTCGTCCTCCGGCGTGGCGAACCGGAGTTCGGTGACGCGCTCCCGGATACGCAACACGCGCGAGTAGGCGGCACTGACGATGCGGCGGACGCGTTCATCGATGGGCGGCAGATCGGGCGGCAGGGGCGGGACGGCTTCGGACATTATGCGTTAGCGTTCGCCCGCCGCGTCCGTTTTTCCTGCGTTGATGTCGCCTATCTTGCTGTGGGCGACGCCACGGACGCCAGCCACGGTTCGCGCCGGACAGTTTTGTTCGTGGTTGAGGCAACGGGATCAATTTAAAAGCTCGCCGCCAGTTGAAGGCCAGTGGTACAATCTTTTAGGTAGGAGGCTGGACATGGACACGAGCATCGCAACCGAAGCAATTCCGCGCAAACCGTTTGAGTTTCCCAAGCCGACGCTAACGCAGGAGGAGTTCGCCGAGCGAATCGCCCATATCCGGCGTCGGCGGCAGGAAGAACCGGACTTCGTCGCCCGATTGGAAGAAAAGTATGCCGAGTCGGTCGAGTATAGGCGGCAGATCGATGAAGAGGCGCGCCGCTATCTGGATCAGGCGCAGGAAAAGTAGATGTTCCTCCTGGACACGAATCATCACAAACTCTTTGTGGCGGGTGACGAGGCGGTCGTCGCCCGCATACTTCGCCACGAACGACAAGTCTATCTATCGTCCGTCGCCGCAGAAGAGTTTCTTGTGCCATTTCTGAACGCATTGAACCGCGCCAAATCTCCGCGAACCTCGCTTTCGCTTTCACAGGCGCACACGGACTTCGTCGAAGCCATAAGCGACCTGACAGTCCTCCCCTTGTTTCCTTACGACGACTCGGCTGACGCCGTTTACAAGACGTTTTCGCCGACCGTGATTCGCGTCGGTTCTCAGGACTGCCGGATTGCGGCGCAGGCGATGGCGCACGGCTTAACGGTTGTGACGCGTAACCTGCGCGACTTCGAGCGGATCGGTGCCCCCTGCGCCGATTGGAGCGTGTGACGGCGGGCACCTCGTAACGATGCCGATTCAGCCCGGTGGATCAATACTGCGTCACCTGTCCCGCGAGCGCACCGTCCATGTAGAATGTCGAGCCAGTCACGTAGTTGCTTTGCTCCGACGCGAGAAAGACGGCGAGACTCGCCACCTCTTCCGGCGTCCCGAACCGTCCCCAGGGAATTTCCGACAGTGCCTTCGCCGACTCCTCGGGATCGTCCAGGACGTGCTGGTTAATTGGCGTGGCGATGGCACCGGGAGCGATATTGTTGATGTTAATCTTCATCGGCGCGAAATACACCGACAGGTCGCGGCAGAGCATGCGCAAACCGCCTTTGGCGACACAGTAAGAGGTGTAACCGGGGAACGGGATGTCTTCGTGAGTCGAGGAAACGTTGACAATCTTGCCGCGCGTCTCGCGCCCTGCGACGGCGTCCTGCGCCACGAACTGCCGCCCGGCGATCTGCGTCACCAAAAACGGACCGCGCAGGTTCACGTCCAGGACCAGGTCCCATTCGTTATCGAGCACGTCGAGGAACGGCTTCTTTATTTCGATGCCGGCGTTGTTGACCGCGACATCGAGGCGACCGAACCGCGCGACGGTGGCGTCCACCATCGCCTGTACCTGCTCCCGCTTCGACACGTCACACGGGAACGCCAGCGCGTTCCCCGCGCCGACGGCGTCCACGACTTCGCCTGCCTGCGCCTTGCGCGCGTCCGCTTTTTCGCCCGTCCCGCCCAGATAGTTGACCACGACTTTCGCGCCCTCCTGCCCGAACCGGAGCGCGATTGCCCGCCCGATGCCCGACGATGCGCCGGTGATCAGCGCGATTTTTCCGTCCAATTGTCCCATGGTTTGCCACGTCCCACTTTCGCGTTTATGTGTGTGCAGGATACCCGATTGCCCGCCGAACTGTTCGCAGTTTTTTTTACACTACTTTGTGACAGGTCTGGCACGGGATGTGCCATACGAAGGTATGGCACTTCTTATTCAAGGCCGTAGCCCACCGTTCTTTCGCGCTCGTCACACTGTTTCACGAGCAAACATATTAATCGGGTCTCTTGTGACCCCGGAGGAAAAAAATTTATGACGGTCAGACATTTTCACACGCTCGGTACCCTGGGTATCGGCGTCCTTTTTCTTGCGGCGTTGCCCGTTGCGGCGGCTCCGACATATACGCAAAACGTATTTTCCAGCGACGCGCAGTTCAACGTCGCCTACGGCGGGCAGGGGACGGACTACGAGTCGTTCGGCTACGAAGGGCGCATCGGCGGGACTACTACGTACGAATATAACCTCAACGGGCGGAACGCGAACAACGCCTTTCAGTTCGGACTGGTGAGCGGCGAATATGTCTGGCAAAACAATGTGAACGTTCCGTTCACGCTGACGTATTCAGGCGACACCACGCGGCAAGTGACGTGGACCATCGCCAGCCAACCTACGCTGACGATTACCGCGAACGCGGGGAACATAAACCGCTTCCTGGTTCGCACCCGCGCGGGCGGGGGCAACACGACCGAGGTGCGCTTCTCCTCGCTGACCGACACGGCGACCAATCAGGTTTTCACGGCACCGGGAACGGCACTCGCTCTCTCACAGGGTGCCGGAACGGTGGTGGACTATCTCTCCGTCACGGGCTTCGATTTCACGCGCGCCTTCTCGATGCAGGGTACAGCACGGATGGCGTGGACCGGGACGAAACCGACGGGGTCCGGAAACGCGTTCGAGATCAAGGGAATGCAAGCCAGCATCGTGCCGGAACCGGCGACCATGACGTTTTTCGGCTTCGCCCTGAGCGTTCCGCTCGCGACGGTATCGCGCCGCCGCCGCCGCGTCAGGTCGGTCGCTTAACACACCCGATGGGTCACGGTACTTCGCCGTTTGCCGCGCGAAACCCGAGGCACTCGGGCACGAACGGACGAGCGAAAGCCGCAAAATCGGGTGTTTGTCACGGTGCCACCCGCCGGGTTTCGGCGGGCTGTGTGCCGTCGGCGCGCGCCTCCGCCGCCATCGCCGCGCGGCTTCGTTGCGCGCGGGCTTTCTGCCGTGCTTGTGCGAACACGGGCAACAGTATAGCAACGATCACACACAGGATCACGCCGCCGCACCCGATCTCCATGAGCGTCGATGGGGAATCGCCGAATATCGCCGTGCCGACGGTTGCCACGATGACGCCGATCATGAACGCCGCCGGATACGCCAGCCCGGGGTGCCACGACTCCGCGATTCCTCCCCCGACGTAGAACGTGATCAGCCCGACCACGATCAGTTGCGGCAAGAAAAATAGTAGCAAACGCCAGTCGGCGCGGTTCGTGTCTTCGTTACGTGTTTCCATACGAACAAAACGCGATAACGCGTCGGCGGTTACGCCTTTTGCTCCGTCGCCGCCAATGCCGTGATCCGCGCGGCGTGCTCGCGCAGGGCATCGTTGAGTTCCGGGGGGGAGACTACCCGGAACGGGCAAACCATGCCGGACAGCAGATACGCGATCCATTGGAGATTGTCGGTGTAGCCGCGCATCCGCACACCGCCTTCCGGGCACGCTTCCAGGGTGGCGACCCGCGCGGAAACCTGCCAGCGGGCGTATTCGACCGTGGTACCGAGCCAGACTTCGACCGGGATCTCGCGGGGGACGCTTCCCAGGGATTGCCGAACCGCCTCCAACACGTTGAACCCTTCCGGTCGCTGGAACCGTTCGGGACTCGGGGTCACTTCGGTAACGCGGTCCAACCGGAAAAGCCGCATGCCGTTCCGCAGGTGGCAGTGACCGGTCGCGTACCATTGTCCGCGCTGACAGGCGAGTCCGTAGGGATCGAAGTCGTGTTCGGTTTCCTCGCCCCCCTCGCGCCGATAGCGAAGCGACACGCGTTGTTGCTCCCGCGCCGCCGTGCTCAGTGTGATAACGATGGCGTTATCGGGCGCGTTCCGGGCGCGTTCCCCCAGGTCCCAGACCACGGTTTCTTCGACCGCGCGTACCCGGTCGCGTAACTGCTCCGGCAAGACGCGTTCGACCTTCGCCAGGGCTCCTTCGACCGCCGGGGCGTGGGTGGCTAAACCGAGATGCCGGGCGGCGAGCAGACCGAGCGTCAGAGCCAGTGCTTCGTCCCCGGTGAGCATCAGCGGCGGCAGTTTGAAACCGGGCATCAGGCGATACCCGCCGTAACGTCCGCGCCCCGCGACGACCGGGATTCCTAACTCGCCGAGCATGACGATGTAGCGACGCGCCGTGCGGACATCGATTTCCAGTCGCCTGGCAATTTCGGCACCGGTTATCGCCCGGTGTGATTGGAGCAGTTCGAGCACGGTCAATACGCGCGTTGTCGGATAGTACAAGGAGATACCTCAGTGATTCTTTGTCAGGGCAACACCCCAAAAACTATTTCTCATGCCTCTTTAATCAGGACGGATTATATCCTATATCGGCGTTAGAATATGTTTGTTCGCGAGCAACGAACGGCGCGGACGAAAAAAGGGAGGGATGTGGCGATGCCAAAAATAGAGATGTACCGTGATATGTACGAGTACGAGAAAGATTGCAACCGCAAGATGCTGACCATGATCGAGTCGGCACCGGAGGCGAAACGGACCGATGCCCGGTTCCAGCAGGCGGTGACGCTGGCGGATCACCTCGCTTTCTGCCGGGAGTACTGGCTGAATCTCCTACAGGGGGCAGACGAAAATCAGGGCGAATTTTTCGAGAAAACGGCGGATCTTACGTCGTTGCGCCCGCGCTTCGCCGCCATCGAAGCCCGGTGGACCGCGTATCTCGCCGACCTCGACGATGCCGGGCTATCGCGTAGATTCGAGTTGGCGTTCGGCGATTTCCGCATGGACTGGTACGTGGAGGGGCAGATTCTGCAATTACTCTGTCACGCGCCCTATCATCGGGGACAGATCGCGCTACTGATGGACCAACTGGGTGGGGAGACGGTCGATACCGACTATCTCTTCTATGCCCGCCCGCTCGAAATCTGACACCCGCGCCTGGACAAGAGATTAGTATTCCCGCATTTTCAGTGCGTAACGACCAAGAAAGAAAGAAAAATATGCCTGTGACACGACAAGATTTTCTTGCCAATTCGACCGAACAGGGGGCAAAGAACCTGTTCGACGCGCTACTCGCTCTCCCGGAAGCGAAGCGCGAATGGCGTCCCGCCGATACCGCTCGCACCGCGCTGGATATGGTGGCGGAATGTGCCCTGAATAACGGATATACGGCGGACATGATCCAGAATCGGGCGTGGGGAGCACCCGCCTACGACGCGTGTATGGCGATCCAGAGCGAGACGGCGGCGGACGATATAAGCGATTTACAGAAGTTGCTCGAAGCGAATACAAAGCGGGTCGCCGTTGCCATCCGGGCAACGCCGGACGACGCGATGGATGTGGAAATCGACACGCCTTTCGGCATCATGACGGTAGCGCAAAGCATCGCCTATCCCTACTGGAACATGAGTTATCACGAAGGGCAGATAAATTTTATCGGCTCACTGTAGTAGAAACAGTAACTTGAGATTCCTTCGAAATGGGGCACGGAAAGAATTTTCCCGAACCACTTTTCTTGCGTTCGTTACCGCTCTGGGAACCGCCCCGCGCCCACCCTACACCTCGCCAGTCTCCTCGGTCATATACTCCACATGGACAGAGAAGAAGCCTGTTTTGTGAATACCGTCGGGAGAATTATCCACTCTTCCCGACGGCATTCACGATTTCATAGACAACCCTGAGGGTTGCCATCACTGGTTTCTTTATGGGACGCGCAAGCCTTCCGCCATGCCGGGATACGTTCTGCCGAGCAGTTCCGCTTGCATACTGTTTTCACCTACCTCTCCGAACCGCTTCATCTCGCGGATCGCGGCTTCTTCGTGGTTCAGCGTAAATAGCAGGCAGGTGCCCCAGCCTATGACCATCACGCAGGCGAGTGGGACAGCCATCGCCCGCATCCCCCGCGTCACGCCCGCCGCGACCGGGATGTGTAGCATCCGGCTGAAGAGCGCGAACACGCCGAGAAGCACCACCGGCAGAGACAACATCAGAATGCTGATCACGGTGGGCACGATGATCCCCCATACGTTTTTTGTGTCTCCCAGTTCTTCCGGATGATTTCCCTGATAAATAACCTGGACCGGGTCGCCCCCGTAAAGACTCTGGACCAATCCGGAAGGCCCGATCAGCCCTGAGTACATGTGCCAGGTCGCCGCCCCCACGGACACGACGACCGCAAGTGTGCCGAGCGTGCCGGACAGGACCAGCAGACCGTGTCCAACGGATTTTGCTGAAAGGCGGCACAGGGCGGGCGGGACGATCAATAACAGGGCCGCCGTGATCAAGGCACCGCCACAGACGAGGTCGGAGGCGGACGGGGCAGCCACGGCTGCGCCCATCACCAACACCGGCAACGTCAGCCCGAGCATCACGCCCCACCGGGCCGACGTTTGCAGCGGCTCGCCCTTCTGGAGGCGTGGGGAGAACCTGTAAACCAGTTTGAAGATAGCCGCGAAGGTCAGGGAATACAGTGCGCCCGCGATCAGCAGGATGCACCCGTACCAGCCCGCCAGTAACCGGAATGCTTTCTCGCCGAAGCCCATGTAGGTGCGACCATTCTTCCAGATTGCTTTGATCGCGTCGCCGTGACGGTTCACCGCCGCGAACGCCGCTGCCTCTTCGGGATGCCCGACCGAGAGTAAGTACGCGACGTACCGCGCCTCCTGCTCTTTCTGCAGGTGGTTGACCTCCCTTTCCGTCTGCGTATAGGAGGAAGTATCCCTGGCTTCTGCGCCCCCAAGTCGGCTCTGGGCGATCGCGGCCACGGCGTGTCCACCGAGGGCCGCGATCCCCGCCTCGCTGATCCCCGTATCGCTCCGGGCCATCATAACCGCGCCGATGTGCCGGGTCGCGGCTCGGAGCGCGATGCCTTCCTCAGGATTTCCGGCCAGTTCGGCTTGAAACGCTTTCACGGTCGCGACCCGGGCCGAAGCACGAACGGCAGCAAAATGTGGAAACATCGCACCGCGCGACGCGATTCGGGAAAGGAAGCCCACTTCGGAGCCGCCGCTCTGTGCGATCAAAAGTTTCTGTTTGGCGTTCATCTCCAGGGGCGTGTAGTCGTTCCAATCGGGCTTCGCGCCCGCACGTTTCCAGGCCGCTGTGGCTTCCGCGTCGCGATGTCGCGCAAAGTTGCCTACGGCGACCATACAGGAGAAGTAGGCGTTGTCCGTTGAAATACGCTCGCCCTGCTCGGCGATGGAGACGAAAGTCGCGACGTCTGCCGGGTCGCTGGGCGTGAGAGGCGTCACCGGATCTTTCGGTCGTCCCGACACCGGGATTAACAGGTTCTCCTCGGCGCGGCGACGCATTAAGACTTTTCCCGCAGACATCTGTTTCAGGCGTGCCGCGATCACAGCCGGGTTGTCGGGGAACCACTTATCCAGAACCGCCAGCCGCGCGAGGGATTGCTCGCTGCTATCGCCGTTCATGGCGTGCGCGAACTGTAACTCGAAATCACCCGGACGTACGGCGACGAAGCGTGCCGCGTCATCGTCCTTACCTCCGCGATCCCCTTCCGAGGATGCGTTCAGAGATTGCGGTGCGTTCCGTTGCGCGAACGGGAACAGTTGCATTCGGGCGAGCCAGCCCGTGGACGGGAGGATTAACAGCGCGGCGAGTAGCACGAGCGTGAACCCGTAGAAGATTTTGCGGCGGACAGACATGACATACGTTTCCTTATGCCTGACGAAACGCAAGAAAGCCGGTTCGGTTACGGATGCCTTCGTTTTTTTACGCCGCTCCGCAATTGTGTACTTTGACGCCCGGTATGTGTTTCAGACGACCCAATGCAGGTCCGAAAAGATAAAGCCTCTCAGACAGAGATTGTAAAAAGGGAGGAAGAATCTGTTCCGAACCGAACATGAGTTAGACATAGCGGTAACGACTCGGTACTGCTGTTAATACTTAATGCTCGACAAACAGCGGTGCGCTGAGGGGAAGGGCGGATAAATTATATCGCGTCCATTTTAGGTCAATAGTCAGCCTGAGAGCCGATAACACAAACCGTGGCTCCAGAAAGAGTCATGGACTTTCCAGCCGGATACGGTGCAAGTACCGGGCAACGCAACCCGTACCGATTAAAATGGTGTACCTAAAGTAAGTGGGGGGCGGGTGCATACCTCCTGCCCCCTATTTTTACTCCAGCCGCGTGAATCGGTCGTTGATCTGTCCGGCGTCCTGCAGGAAGTTTTGCGCGTAGGCGACGCGTTGCTTCGCTTCGGCGTGATCGGGGTCGAGGCGCAGGACTTTCTTGAACTGGAACAGGGCGGGGGCGTACTGCCGGTCGGTGTATAGCGCGTTCCCGATAGCCATCGCTTCCCCGACGCGGGCTTGCTTCAGCAGTTGCGTAATCTCGGGACCGGACGCGCTGCGCTTTTGCGCCTCGGTGAACGCCGCGACCGCATCCGCCCATTCGCCCAGAGCCATCTGCTTTTTGCCGTCGGCGGTCGCGGCGGCGGCGGCGGCGTACCGCGCGGCGGCTAATTTTTCCCGCGCGACGGAGTCGAGCGGGTCGGCGACAATCGCGTACAAGAGGTGAGCCTCGGCGGCGTCGCCGTCGCCGTCCGCGAGCGATTTTTCGCCCAGGGTACGTTCCAGCCTGTTCCACCGCTGGCGTAGGGAGTGCCGCGTTTTGAACACGTCCGCGTCGTTCGGGAGCAACGCCTGCATCTCCGCGAGTCGCTCGTCCGCGCTCAAGAAGTCGCCGATCTCCTCGGCGTTCGCGGACAGGGCGAGTCCCTGCTCTTTCGCGTCCGACAGCGTTTCCTTGAGCAGGTCGCAAGCGCGGAAGTCGCTCGGCACGGAAAGGAGTCGCGCCTGCAGGAGGGCGACCGCCTGGAGCAGGTTGCCGTCACCCAGGCGCGCCGCGCGCGCTTCGGCAAGGACCGCCTCGCCGTCTGCGGCGGCCAAGCGGTCGCCGTAAAACAGTTTGTAGACGGAAACCGTGCCGTCGCGCAGGGAAACGGCGACGAACTCGCCGTTCACCGACACGGAAAGCCCGGTCGGGCGCGAATCGTCGTAGTCGATCTCCCAGACCGGCAAGCCGTTCTCGCCGGACAGGAGCACGACCCGCCCGGCGTTCGCGTCGGTGCGCATCAAGGCGGCGACGGTGCGCGCCCCGGCGTCGGTGCCGACCGCGACCGTTTCCCCGGCGAGTTCCGTAAACCAGAGCAGTTGTCCTTCTGCGTTGATCAGACCGGTCCCGCCGCCGCCCGCGAACACGAGACGGTTCGTTCCGGCGACGGCGACGGCTTCCATCGCGGCTTCCTGCCGGTGCTTGAACACCGTGTTCCGCGCGTTATCGAGCAACCACAGGTCGCCTTCCTCACCGCCGACGGCGATCACCGAGCCGTCGCGCGACACCGCGACCGCCGACGCCGCGAACGGCAGATCTTTGGTCCATAGCGTACGCCCGGTCTGGTCGCCGAGCGCGACGGTATGGTTGGC
>JAYULM010000370.1:0-37489 GCA_043763605.1 Armatimonadota bacterium
AGTTCACTGCGGCGGATGCCCGTGTGAAATTGCGTCACCTTTATCCAAAGTTTGAAGAGGGACAAAATTTCAACTATTCAACGGGATGAGGTACTCAGAAGTTATGATGTTTAGCCGTTACTCTTCCCTTTGGCTTATCGCTTCCGAGAATCGGGAGAGTGATTCATCGCCGAGATCCTCTATGATCATGTCCGCATATTCGATCCCCGGGAGCAGTTTCGTGAGCGGATTAGGGTAGGCGACACAGAACAGTCCAGCGGCTTTCGCGGCGCGGATTCCGTTCGGGGAATCTTCCAGTGCGAACGCCTCGTTCGGCGTGAGTCCGAGCACCGACAGGCAACGCAGGTATAATTCGGGGTGCGGCTTCGTGTGTGTCACATCATCTGCACAAAGCCGCACCGGAAAGAAGGAAAGCAAGTCCAATCGGGCTAAATGGTTGTCTACCCATTCATGCCCGGACGACGACGCGAGACCGATTTGCAGTCCGCGCTCGGTAGCGTCGGCTAAAAGGGACAGGATACCGGAGCGTGGGTGCTGGCGGCTGAGGAGTTCGGCGAACAATATTCGTCGGCGTTCGCGCACCGCGTCCGCATCGATGGCGTGGTCGGCGTGCTCCGAAAGATACGCATATGGATCGAACGGGTTCTCGGCAACGCCAATACCCACGCCGGTCGCCCAGATCTCTATCGGCAGGGTGACGCCGTGTTCGGCACAGATCGTCTGCCACGCCTCGTATTCCGGGGTTTCGGTGTCTAAAATGGTACCGTCAAAATCGAAAATAATGCCGCGCAGGGGTCGCATGAAAGGCTCCTTCAAGGATGGCGAAAAACATCGCAGAAAGAGTTTACCAACAATGAGTTTGAAACCGGTCGGTATCGGCGTAGTCGGGGCGGGGAGTATCGGGATTCGCGGGGCACTGGCGCACCTTTGCCTGCCCGACGTACAGGAGAAAACACGCCTCGTCGCGGTGTGTGACCCCGTCGCGGGGCGGGCACAGGCGGCGGCGGATAAGTATGGCGTACTTCGCGCATATGACACCTATGAGGAGTTGTTAGCGGACGCCGAAGTGGACGCCGTGATTCTGTGTTCGCCCATCGGCTTGCATTATGAGCAGGGGCTTGCCGCCGTCCGCGCCGGGAAGCATATCCATTTCAACAAGACAATGACGGTCACGGCGGCGGAAGCGACCGAGATCATCACCGAAGCCGAAAAGCGTGGATTGAAACTGGTCGCATCGCCGGGTCAGATGTTGCGTCCGTCGAACCTGCGTCTGCGGAAAATGATCCAGGACGGCGCGCTGGGGCGGATCGCCTGGGCAGTGACCGGGGCGGCGTTCGGCGCGTACCACGAAAAAGAGGGCGTACGTAGCGGTACTGATGTGCTATCGAACGTCAACCCGTCCTGGTACTGGCGCAAGCCGGGCGGCGGTCCGCTCTACGACATGTCGGTCTACGGCTTGCACACGCTCACCGGAATCCTCGGTCCGGCGAAGCGCGTGACGGCGATGAGCGGCGTCGCGATCCGGGAGCGAGAGTGGAATGGGCAGATGTATCCGTGCGATGCCGACGACAACTCGATCCTGACGCTCGATTTCGGCGACAACCTGTTCGCGATGGTCCACGGAACGTTCGCGGGGTCGGTTTCCCAGTTCGGACAACCGAGCATTTTCGGCGAACGCGGCTCGATCATCGGCTTGGATGTCAACGGGAAGCGGCTCGAATACCCCGGCTCGGACCGCGACGGCGGCAACGCGATCAAACTCCTGCCGCATGTGATCGGCACCGTCCACGGCGATATGGAGGAGGCGCACGTTTTCGAGGACACGATGCAACTGGCACGCTGGGTGCGCGAAGGCGTCCCGAGCAATGCGACCGCCGAACATGCCCGCCATGTGGTGGAGATCATCGAAGCCGGGTACCGTGCCGCCGAAACCGGCACGTTGCAAACCCTGACGACCACATTTACCGCGCCGGAAGGAGAGTAGGGGAGTCCTACTGTCCGTTGCCGCCGGAAGCCCCCGCCCCCAATTCTGGGGGAGCCCGGAGGGAGGGTACGGAGGAATGTTCTGCGGTTGGGCGTGGTCGGTGTTGACTGTAAAAGTCAGGGTACACAGTCGATTCGTCTCGTCGCTACGTGGTGGTGTCAGGCGCGGAGAAGGGAGCGGGATACGGGGAGGGCTACCACTCGCCACCGTCCACGCAATGTCCTGCCGATACGGAATCACCACAGGGCGATTCCGTTACTGTGGGCCATTATCCACCTCGCTTCCCTTCCGTTGAAACTGCGGGCTAAGTGGCTTCGTCGGATGCCAATTTTGCGAACGATTTACGCAGCACGTCGTCGGCGAATTACTCCAACACCCGACACCAAACACCCCGCACCGACCAGCGCGAGGGTTCCGGCTTCCGGCACGACGATGGCATTCAGTCGAAAGCGTCCTGTAGATGACGTATTTCCCCACGTCGCGCCGCCATTGTTGGTGAACCGATAGGCTTGAAACACGATACCGCTCCCGTTTTGCGCGGACGGGGTTGTCGGAGTGTCGGTATTGAACCAGAACGGCGTACTGGTCACAGCACGCGGCCTGATGTGGTACACCGTGTTCGCGTTCAGGAGGATGGGACTACTCGGCGTGAACGTGTATTCGCCGTTACCGGGTATGTTGACCGTCCCAAACGTGGCGATAAAACTACCCGGATTGCCGCTACTGTTGGTGAACAGGTCGAAAGCCGCCTGCGTGAAGTTGAAACGGCTCATCGCGGCTTGTAGCGATGTCACTTGTAGCGCGGACGAACCGGTCAGGAAGCGCACGGAAACGATATTGGTGGCGGATATATTGTGTCCCTGCCCTAAGGTACTCGTCGCTACGGCAAAGTTGCCGAATACGGGGACTTGGGCGCGGGCGTCGGGCGCGGCGATTGCGGCAAGCGCGGCGATTGTGCAAACGATGGGTAATTGCTTCAAGGCGTTTCCTTCTGTCGCGGAGTTGGGAGTGATAAACGGGCAGCGACGCTGGTAAATTCCGCGTCGCCGCCCGCTAGTCCTACTACTTACGCGAATTATTTACGCGGCGGGTTTGCGACGTACAAGCCCGACACCGACCGCGATACCTGCTGCAACAAGCGCGAGGGTTCCCGCTTCGGGAACCACGGCGACTACACTGACGTTGTCGAGTATCCCGTCGGACGATATGGTTTGGGACGCGGGGGAATCGGTGAAGCGGAGCGTAGTGTTGGCTCCCGTGGCGGTGAATCCGAACGTGAACGTGGTGTCCATGACGGCGGCAAAGCTGGTTTGTATTCCCGGCGCAGTGTCACTGGCAACTACGGAACCGAGCAGCGCGGCAGTGTTTGTGTCGATGGCTTCTGCGGTAACGGTTTGCGTTCCTGCGGAGGTGTTGGCGTTAAAGTTACCGTAGACAAAGGACACCGTGTAGTTTGCGCCGGGTATAGTGGCGAAACTCTGCGAAAGCACCCCGCTGGGCGTTTGGTCTCCGGCGTTGAAGACAGCGTCTTCCGTGCCAAACGCGGGTGTCGGCGTCATGCCATAGTCAATATACTGATCGGGAACCACGGAGTTGAGAAACGTCCAGTTGGCTCCGCCGGATTCAAAGCCGGAGTTCTGGATGAGATTTTGGGCGCGGGCGACGTTCGGGAGAACGGCGACGGCGAGTACGGCGACAAGCGCGGCGGTTGTACAAACGATAGATAGGTGCTTCAAGGAGTTTCCTTCTGTCGCGGCACGGTCATTGTGATATGAGCGGCGACTCAGATAAGTTTCGCGTCGCCGCCCGCTTTCCCTGCTATTTTGCGCGACGATTTAAGCGTCACGCCGACGTCGCGCAATCTCAATACCCAAGCCCGAACACCCGACACCGACATCCGCGAGTGCAAGCGTTCCTCGTTTCGGCACGACGGAGGCGTTTGCAGTCGCGCTCACATCGTCTCGTTTTTTTTATCGCGACCTGTAGTACAATGACAGCAACTCCTGCGAATGAGGTTCCTATGTCCCGCAATCGTCTCCTCGGTAAACCGTCTCGGTCTTCTCGCCCCGGCTTGACGCTTGCGAAATCCGCCCGGTGTGCAGATGTGCCCTGGAATCGCTTCGCGGGCGCGTTCACGCTGATCGAACTAATCATCGTGATCGCGATAATCGCCGTCCTCGCCGCGATCCTATTTCCCGTGTTCGCCCAGGCGCGGGAGAAGGCGCGCATGGCCGCGTGTCTGTCGAACATGAAGCAGCTCGCCCTCGGCGTGCAACTCTACGCGCAGGACTACGACGAAACGTTCGCCTACGCCGCGAACTATGACATCACTCCGGCATCCGCCCGCCCGATCTGGCCCGCAATGATCCAGCCGTATGTCAAAAACGAGGGGGTCTTCCGCTGTCCGAGTGCGGGCAATGACGCTTACTCTACGAACTGGAACGCGCGGTGTTTCCCGTCTATCGGTTTCACCGGGCAGATGGCATTCGGCTCGACGTTCGTTCCCGGCGCGGAGTATTTCCCCGACACGGTCGCGCTGTCGTACATCGAAGAACCCGCGCGGACCCCGTTCTTTGCCGACACGCCGAACGCCGACGCCAACACCGATAGTTGTACGGCACCGTCCGTGAAGAACCGATCCTATGTGTTCGACGCCTGCGTTTCCGGTAGCAAGGTGAACGCTATCGACCCACGCCTGTCGACTCCGCTAGTCGCCGATATCGATCTTGTGAAGAAACTCGGCGGGACACTTTCGGCGGGGCAGCTCAAACCTGTTTTTGCCCGCCATCACGCGCGAGGGGACAACAGCGGGCGGACGACTATCCTGCTCGCCGACGGTCACGCGAAAACGTACACCGCGTCGCAGATTCTGGACCAGGACAAAGGAGCGAATCTTTTGTGGCGGTTCCGGGGGTGCCCGACGGCTCCGTAGGATGCGGGGAACTGCGTTCCTCCGGTGGAAGCGCAACGCTTGGTAATCCTGCGGATTAAGTGAGTCGTTCAGTTCGCGGGAACACGTTTCTCCACGCGTTCCGAAGGAACACCAAGCGTTGCGCTTCCACCGGAGGAACGCAGTTCCCCGAAACGGAGCACAAACCGGACGAACAATCCCCGCACAAACAGGGGCTTTTCCCTCTCTAAAATGATATACTGTATGCGTTACACTTAGAAAGTAGGAACTATCCGATGGCTTATCAACTTGCCATGCTGGAGACGCCCGACGCTTCTCCCGTTTCCGTCACACCGACCGAATCCCGACTCTGGACGCCGCGCCGCGTGGTGTTCACGCCCGACGCCCTGCGCGAATCGTGGGGGCAGAGTATCTACGCCCGCGTCGCCGGTCTCGGCTTGCCAGTCGAGGTGCTCAAGTCCAACCGCCTGACCGACCTGCGCGGCTCCGACGAGCGCGACACCTACCGCCGCGCCAAGAAGACGCTCGCCGTCGTGAACGCGCCCGCGTCGCAGTTTGAGTTGCCGCCGATCCCGCCGAGCGCGGATTATCAGTTTCATCTGGCGCAAGGTTGTCCCGCACACTGCCAGTATTGCTACCTCGCGGGTAGCCTGTCGGGTCCGCCGGTGGTGCGCACCTATGCCAACCTGCCGCAGATCCAGCAAAATCTCCTGCGCTTCGCGGGCAGCGACAGCGTCACCAAGTCGTTCGAGGCGTCCTGTTACACCGACCCGCTCGGAATCGAGCACCTGACCGGATCGCTCGCCGATACGATCCGCTTTTTCGGACAACACGACGGCATGCACCTGCGCTTCGTGACTAAGTTCGACGCGGTGGATGGTTTGCTAAACCTGCCGCACAACGGCAGGACGCGCGCCCGGTTCTCCCTGAACGCTGACGCTGTGTCGCGCCGCTTCGAGGGCGGGACGGCGACCGTAGAGAAGCGTATCGCCGCGATGCGCAAGATGGCGACGGCGGGGTACCCGGTCGGCGTCGTTCTTGCGCCGATCATGCCGTTCGACGACTGGCAGACACAGTACCGCGACCTGCTCTTCCGAATCGCTGAAGCACTCGCGGAAACGCACTGCGACCTGACGTTCGAGCTGATCACACACCGCTTTACGCCCGGTTCGCGCGAAACCCTTCTCGGCTGGTATCCGGCAACAGGACTCGACATGGACGTGGACAAGCGCGAGCGCAAATTCGGCAAGTTCGGCGCGGCGAAGTACGTGTACCCGTCGGTGACGATGAAGGAGATCAAGGCGTTTCTGACGCGGGAGATCGCTGAACTGTTGCCGGAAGCCCGGATTCTCTACTTCACGTAGGCGATCTGTCACGCCGCCGTGCGGTTAGAACGTCTTGATCCGGGGCAAGATTATTCCCCGGAAACGACGTATACTTCCAAACGATATGGCGACGACGCAAAACCTTTCAAGCGAGGATGGGGCGGCAGAGTTGTCCCACCCCCCGGTTCCGCCGGAAAAAGTAAGCAACGCGAAAGCCCTCGGCGTGACGTTGCGGTCACTCTTGCTCGGACTGTTCTTTACCGTGGTCGCCGACCTGTGGATTCACTACGCCGAATTGATCATGGGTGGACGACAGGGACACACCGCGATTGCCGCAACGTCCACGCCGGTCGGTTCGTTCTGCATCCTGTTCGTGCTGTCCGGGATCAATATCCTGATCCGCGCTATCCTGCCGGGGCTGGCACTTTCCGGGGCGGAATTACTCGTAATCTATGTAATGGTGACGACTTCGGCGGTGCTGTCGTCGTCAGGGCAACTCCATTTCATCGTTCCGACCGTGGTCGCCGCTTGGCACTACGCTTCTGACGCCAACGGCTGGGCGGGTTTGTTCCACCGATTCGTGCCGCCGTGGATGGCGCAAACAAACCCGAAGGCACTGGACGCGTTCTACAAGGGGCAAGCCCCGGTAGAGTGGTCGCTCTGGGTGCCGCAGATGGTGACCTGGATCGGGTTCATGCTCGCGCTGTCGTTCGCCTCGCTATGTATCGCCTCGCTACTGCGCCAATCCTGGGTCGAGCGCGAACGGTTGACCTTTCCGACCGTCGCCCTCCCGCTCGCCTTGTGCGACGAAAAACTGCCGCTCCTGAAAACCCCGCTGTTCTGGTTTGGGGTGGCGATCCCGTTCGCGTTCGCAGTGATGAACACCATCGCACTCAACCAACCGGCGGTCCCGTACATCTCGCTCCGTGCCGAAACCAACCTGATGCAGAACGTCGGCGATTTGCCCTGGCGGGCGATGAACCCGCTGATGCTGTCGTTCTACCCGTTCGTGATCGGGATCGCATACATGATCCCGGTCGACGTGACGTTCAGCGCGTGGTTCTTCTACCTGTTTACCAAAGCCGAGCGCGTCTTCGGTTCGGCGTTCAACATCGACGCCGACATCACCGGCGCGCAACGCGCGACATTTCCCTACATCGGGCATCAGGGCGCGGGGGCGTTTCTGGGACTGACCATCGTGACGCTGTATCTGAATCGCGGCTATCTCAAAGAGGTCGTCAAGTCGATCCTGAAAGAACCCGGCGGCATCGACGACTCGAACGAACCGGTCTCCTACCGCACAGCGGCAATCGGATTGCTGTGTTCGATAGGCGTTATGGTCGGCTTCTGTGTCGCGGGCGGCATGCAACCGATCATCGCCGTGATACTGATCGTTCTTGCCCTGACCTACATGATCGCGGCGACCCGAATTCGCGCCGAAACCGGCAACGCCTGGCTGTTCGGGCCCGACATAGACGTAAACGCCCTGATGACGCGTACGCTCGGTACCGGCTTCATGACGCCGCAGGACATGACGATTCTGGCGTTCATGCGCCCCGCCGTCGCCAACTTCGACATGCGTTGTATGCCGATGCCGCACCATTTCGACGCATTCAAAATGGCGGACGCGGTCGGCGTTTCGCGGCGGCGTCTGTTCGGCGCGATCTGTGTCGGCACCGTGCTCGGGCTGGTCGCGTCGTTCATGATCGCCCTGACGCTCTGGCACCTGTACGGCGCGGAGGCGAAAGCGGAACCCTGGCGCACGTCGCAGGGACGCGTCCCGTTCGACAATCTCGCGGCACTACTCCGAAACCCGGTCCCCGCCGACCCGTATGCCATCGGCGGGATCGCCTTCGGCTTCGGTTTAACCTCGTTGCTGATCCTGCTCCGCACCTACTTCGTCTGGTGGCCCCTGCACCCGGTCGGCTATGCCATCGCGAACACCGGGACCATGCAAAGCACCTGGCTACCGTTCTTCATCGCGTGGTTACTTAAAGTCCTGATTCTGCGTTACGGCGGGCAACCGATGTACCGTTTCTTCATCCCATTTTTCCTCGGTTTGATCGCGGGAGACCTGTTAGGCGGAGGATTCACGACGCTGTTCGGGGCATTCAGCGGGATTAGCGTGTATCCTATAAACTGGTAATGTGATCGAACAAATTTGCTATGCCGCGAGGAATAAACGAGAACGCACCAAATGGGGAAGCATAATGAAGAAGCCTAAAGAGGCATATTTGGACTTTATCCGACGGTTCAGCTTACTCATCGCAAAGAATCCGCACTTGATCGTTACAACGCTCAGTAACATTTTCACCATGCGATTGATCGGCAACAAGACCCACGGTGATCTGGCAGAGATTGGCATGGCGGAATTCATTAACCAGTTCATGTACGACTTTCGATCAATCCATGTCGGTAAAGACCTGTTCCGCTCGAAGCAGAGCGAGGAGGATATTCAGATTATCAACGAGATAGATAATTCTGCGTTCACCGTCAGCCTAAAGGCTTACGGGGACGGTCCATTACAACTGTCTACAGACAAGTCGTCAAAAATGTTCGTCATGTTGGAAAGATATGGCTCCCTTATCGAAGATTCAGAGAAGATTGTCTCAGTCATGTCCGATCCTGCTTTTGATAGTTTCAGCAACATAAACGTGATGCCGCTCATATACGATGAGAAATCGAAGCGTTGTAACATAATGGTCTTTGATTACGAACGAGCAAAAAACAGCGTGACGAAAATCACGCGGCTGATTGAGGGCAATGGTCGTAAACATCCTGTCTATCGCTTCACCGACGGACAAAATGGTTACGTCTGCGAAGTCAGATATGGTGGGGCGTCTGCTAACGCGTTGCAACGTGGTTTTTGGACGAACACCAGAAACGCCTCGCGCTACTTTGACAGTTTAACGGGGGGATGGATAGGCTATTCGCTAAATCCCATTATCGTCAAGTTGTTCGCGTGTGCTTTGCTTTCGACGCGCGTCGGGCATCAGGTTGCACTGGAGAAACTGCAAGAGGATGTGGATGCGCAGAAAGTGACTTCCACGCTGTCCGGTTCCGCACGGGACGCATCATGAGGCGAGCTACGGGTCCCTCGGGGATGACCTCGCTGTTCGAGGACGACTCCCTCAACCCGGTCAAGACTGAGGGAGTCAAATACGCCGGGTCGAAGTTACGCTTGATTCCGCAGATACTGGAACTCGCGCGACGCGTCGAGGCGCGGAGCGTGTTCGATGGCTTCACCGGCACGACACGCGTTGCCCAAGCGTTCGCGCAGACGGGGTATCGCGTCGTCGCCAGCGACATTTCAGCATACTCGAAAGTGTTCGGCGAATGCTATCTGCTGTCGAAAAAAACACCGAAGTATTACGCGGATTTGGTCGCCCACTTGAACTCCGTCCCCGAAGAGGCGGGCTGGTTTACCGAGCACTACGGTGGACCGGGGGAAGACCAATCCTTCACAGATTTATCCACCGCGAAAAGACCTTGGCAGAATCATAACACCCGAAAATTAGACGCGATCCGCGCGGAAATAGATCGTTTGAGACTTGATTCCGTGGATCGGTCCGTGTTGCTGACCAGCCTGATTCTCGCGCTTGATGAGGTGGATAGTACCCTTGGGCATTTCGCTTCGTACCTGAAATCCTGGTCCCCTAGATCGTTCCGCAGAATGCGCCTACGTGTGCCGAACATACAGTCGTATGAGCAGGCGCACGAGGTATATCAGGGGGATATTTTCGCGGTCGCTCCTACCGTTCATGCTGACATCGCCTACCTCGATCCGCCATATGGATCGAACAACGAAAAGATGCCTCCATCACGCGTCCGCTATCAGGCGTATTATCACCTTTGGACCACCGTGTGTTTGAACGACACGCCCGAAATTTTCGGCAAAGCGAACCGCCGGAGCGACACATCCGACACCATATCAGCGTCCGTGTTCGAGGAGTTTCGCCGGGGGGCGGACGGCGCGTTTATCGCTGTGCAAGCACTGGAGCGGCTACTCTCCACCGTCAATTCGCCGCACATTATTCTGTCCTATAGCTCTGGAGGACGCGCCACCCGCGACGCCATTGCAGGGATAATCGGGCGATGCGGAAAACTACTTGAAACGGTTCTGATCGACCACCGCCCCCATGTTATGGGGCAGATGAAGTGGACTGACGCATGGACAAGTGACGGGGAAGACAATCTGAGGGAGTTTCTATTTCTGATCCAGAAGTAACGGGATCAGCGTGTATCCTATCAACTGGCAAAAAGGGGACCGAGTTGCGACAACGTGGCATTGTGCGCGATTGGAAAGACGAAAAGGGCTTCGGCTTCATCACTCCGACCGGTGGCGGCAGGGACGTTTTCCTGCATATCACGGCGGTGAAAAACGCGACGCGTCGCCCGTTCGCTGGCGACGTCGTGGAATTTGCCCTTTCCGCAAGTGCGGATGGCAGAATTTGTGCCGCCGATGTTCAAATCGCGGGGGCGACTGTCTCGGTAAGAGTCAACCCGTTACCCTATCTGTTCGCGACGTTCTGCATCGGCGTGGGAATCGTTCTGGCGGCACGAACCGGGATGCCGCTTGTGCTGATGTATCCTGGAATGGGCGCGATCACTTACGCCGTTTACGCCTGGGACAAGGCGCAAGCGCAGGCAGGGGCATCTCGCATCCCCGAAAATACCCTTCATCTGCTCGAACTTCTCGGCGGGTGGATCGGTGGGTATCTCGCGCAAGAACGGTTCCGACATAAGACGGCGAAGGAGTCTTATCAATTTGCGTTCCGGGGCATTGTGTTTTTGCACTGCCTGGGTTGGGCGGGATGGCTTACCAGCACTTTCATTATGCCTGCAACACGGTGAGCAAGCAATACATTCATTCGATACTATGAACGCCATGAGAAATCAAAACCTGTATCTGGTCGAGATCAAAGAAGACGGCGCCTTTTCAGAGAAGATCACGGATCTGTCGGACATCGCGAAAGACGTTTGCCGGGCGTTTGTCGCCATCTACAAGGAGACGGGGTTTCAGTCGCCCTGGACCGGCTATTTAGCGGTGCGGGACAGCGAAGTTGTCGGGATATGTGGCTTCAAGTCGCCACCGGTTGACGGCACGGTGGAAATATCCTATTTTACTTTTCAGCCGTTCGAGAACCAGGGAATCGCCACCGACATGGCGCGGATGTTACTTGCAATCGCGCACCGCGCCGCCCCTGAATTCCGTGTCATCGCGCATTCTCTTGCGGAGGAAAACGCTTCGGCGGCGATCCTGCGAAAAATCGGGTTCAAGGACGTGGGAATCATCGAAGACCCGGACGACGGTCCGGTGCGGCTGTGGCGCCTTGCGAACCGATAGCGAGTCCCTCACGTGCCATCCCCCTCGCCGAAGACTCCCGTGCCGCAGGTTGAAACTACGGGCTTGGTCGCCGAGATCGCCGCTCTGTACCCCGCACATAAGCGGGTTTGCGGTATACTTTCTGACAAAGGAACGATCCGCATGAGCATGGTAATCGAACTGGGCGAATTACCGTTACTGCTGGACGAGCGATACGGGACGCTCGCCCTGCCCCCGGTCACGGACGAACAGTTTTATGAGTTTTGCGAGCGCAACCCGCTGATCAACGCGGAACGCACCGCGAAAGGAAATATCCACCTGATGCCGCCCGCCGAAGCATGGACCGACAGCCGGGGGCTTGCTCTCGCCTTTGATCTGGAAACCTGGAATCGCACATTAGTGGAATCGGGAATTGTCTTCGGCGCGAGTGCCGGGTTCAAGTTGCCGAACGGGGCAATACGTGCGCCCGACGTTTCATGGGTGTCGCAAGCCCAGTGGGACGCGCTTCCCGAGGATGCCCGGTTCCCGTATCCGCATCTTTGCCCGGATTTTGTAGTGGAGGTGATGTCGCCGTCGGATCGGATCAGCGAAGCGAGGGCGAAGATGGAAGAGTACCGCGAGAATGGGGCGAGACTTGGCTGGCTCATCGACCGCAAGAACCGCACGGTTTTCGTCTACCGCCAGGACAGCCCGGTGGAAACGCTGACCGACCCCGCTACCGTTCCTGGCGACCCCGAACTACCGCGATTCGCGGCGGATCTCTCCCGCGTCTTCGCATAACATTCCCGCACAGACATCGGCACTGCGCAAATACGGGCGGTCCGTTTCGTGGTTCGTGCGAATTGTGAAGCCGGTGCGACAACTGCCGTGGACGGCGAGTTAGCGGCGCAATGCCTTTCCCGGTCGGATCTCGCTTCCTTCCCGGACGACCGTCTTTCGAGAAACGAGATGTGACGGATTTTGAATGACGGGTTCGGCAGAGTCGGTTATTTCCTGTCCGGTGTGTATGACCTTCCTTGATCCCTTTGCTCTCTTGCGTTACAGGCTGAGCAACGCCCGTACGTCGGCAAACTTCGACAACCGGAAATCGGCAGTCACCTCATCCGTTGGGCACATCCTGTCGTAGTGGAGCCATGCGGTCTGCATTCCGGCTTGCTTCGCGCCCCTGATGTCGTTCTCCAAATGGTCACCCACAAATAGGATAGATTCCGGGGATGCATTGAGGCATCGTGCTGCCGCGAGAAAAATAGCCGGGTCCGGCTTCTTCACGCCGAATGCTTCGGAAATAAAGATGCAATCGGTGTAGGTTTCCAAGCCGAGGTGCTTGATTTTTCGCGTCTGCGGTATGGTGGAACCATTGGTAATAATACCGAGGGGTCTTCCACTTTCTTTCAACGTTTGTAGCACTTCCCGCACGGGTGGAGCCAGCGTGAGTTGCTCCAAAATCCCGACGCGGAACCGCTCCAGAATATCATCGGGCGATCCGGTGATGGCGGGGAACCGTTTTGCCAACTCCGCAACGAAGCGATAGCGGTTGCCGTAACCATTGGCGTCCAGCGTTTCCAGTGCAGAAATCGTGTCCGCCATCTGCACATCGTTTAGCGTCGGATCGTGTTCGCGGATAAAACCGACTGCCCATGAATGAAAGGCAACCCGGCGTTCGTATAACGTATCATCGAGGTCGAAAAGCACCGCGCGAATGTCCATTGGCTTAAAGGGTTCTTCCCGCATCTATTTCCTCTTGCGTTCGGTCGAGATCGGCGACAATCGTGGAAACCAGATCGGCGTAGTGCGGCGGGCGTTGATAAAGTCGAACTATATCGACTGTTCTTCCATCGGGTATCTGCCCGCCTCTTGAAGCCCGCGTCTTTCCTCGCATCGCTCCGCTGTGTTGAATTGGAAAAGTTTCGCGGTAACTTCGCCGACCCCGGTCCGGGGTTCGATCCGGGAGCCGACGATTCGGAAGTGATCGGACCATACCTGATTTCGCGGGTTAAAGAACGCCGTGAGCAAGCCGTCTTCGGTATACGAAGCAACATCGCTCCCCTTATTTCGGTTGCACAGAAAACAGGCGAAGCACAGGTTGTCCATGATGGTCTCGCCGCCGTGTTTCTCCGCGACGATGTGATCGACTTCGTGCCGGGTTCCCGTGTCTTCTTCGCTCATCAGACAGTATTCGCAACGCCCGTTCGCCCTGGCGATGACGGCGCGGCGTAGATTTGCGGGAATGTATGTCGTGCTCATATACCAATGATCGGTCCGAATAGCCCGGATTATACTGTTGGAGATACCAGTTTTCGCGCCTTCAGTTTCGCCAGCCGCAGTATATGCTCTAACTCAACGTAATGGGACAGTTCCGCCAATTCACCGGGCGTAATCCGACCGTCACGCTCTTTGTAAATCAATTCGTAGGCGCGGTCCTGGGTAGCGTCCGAAGGGCGAAACGCGATTACCGCCTCAGGACCGCCTCCGAGGGCAATGAGATCGATCAGTTCGGAGTAGGCGGATGATCCGGGTGCAGTTTTGCTATCCATTTTTAATCTCCTTGACGATTCAGTATACTGCCTATAACGTTCTACCCGACTCACGCTCTTCCTGCGTCCGGTCGAGATCGGCGACAATCGTGGAAACGAGGTCGGCGTAGTGGGGCGGGGCACCGGCGACGAACGACAGGTTCAGACGGGCGACGAGTGGGACAATGATGCGGTAGCCCATCCGCTCGGCGTCGTCGGGCGTCATTTCCCAGCGGCGCAACGAGAAGCGGCGGAGCAGGGCTTGTTCGCCAGGTGTGAGCACGTCTGCGGGTGGGATCACGGTGTCGGGCAGGCGGGCGGTCTTGAACTGCGCGGACGCCGCTTTCGCGGCATCCTCCTTTTTCTTACTGCTCCACGCGTAGCCGAGCGTCTTCGCCTCGCGCTCGCGGATGACAACGGTTCCCGCCGCCATGTCGCCGAGCCGTTTGTACTGCGGGCTGAAGAAGATCGCACCCGCGCCGAACGCATAAGAGACGGGCAAAAAGTCGGCGAGGCGGACCAGATTACGCGTCGCCACCGAGAAAAAATCGACCGGGCGTCCGCCGTCGCGCACGACGCGCAAACCGAAAAACTTTTTCCCCGGTGTTTGTCCGCTCCAAAGGGTTTCAAACAGGATAAAATAGCCGAAGAGGAGAAGGAAACCGCCGACTATCCCGATTACCCCGAGCACCTCGGCGATGCCCAGCCAGCGTAACCAGATGGACGCGATGCCGCCGATAATCGCCAGGACGACCGCGATTGCGAACTGGATGAGCATGTCCAGCAGCACCGCGCCGAACCGGGTGCCGATTCCGGCGGGTTCGAGCGTGAGCGGGATATTTTCCGGCGTTAAGACTTCGATTGTACGTGCCATACTGAGACGGACCCTTTAGCGAACGAAACGTTACTATGACTATCCCGGCGACCCCACCGACACCCAACAGAACCGCGCCGAACGCGCCGTCTACCGCCGCTTTGAGCGGCTGGATCGAAACGCGCAAACCGGCATGGGATAATCTTGCGCGCATCCTGAACGCGGCGGGTGCGGGGCGCGACGGTGTCCGTAAACTCGCCCGCGCCGACCTGAAATCGCTCGGTCCCCTGTACCGGCGCACGGCGAGCGACCTGGCGTACGCGCGATTGCGCGGTGCCGACGCCGCGCTCCTACTATACCTGAACGGACTGGTGGCGCGGGCGCACGGTACGCTTTACGCCGACAATAACCCCGGCTGGGCGCGCCTGTGGGAGTTCCTGATGACGGGATTTCCCCGCCTCCTGCGCCGCAAGCGACTCTATGTTCTCTCCGCGGCACTGATGGTCCTGCTCGGCGCGTGTGTCGCCGCCGTGATGGTCGCGGTCGAGCCAGGGAATCTGCGCCTCGTGGTGCCCGCGCAGTTCGCCGACAACGATTCGTACTACGCCGAGCGGGAGCGGAACCCGCAGTACAACGCCCCCGACGAAGCGAAGCCGATGTTCGCGGCGGGCTTGATGGCGAACAACATCCGCGTGGCGATCCTCGCCTTCGCGGTCGGGACGCTGGGCGGGTTCCCGACGCTCTTCCTGTTGTTCTATAATGGGATGCCGCTCGGCGGGCTGGCGATGCAACAGCACCTGGCGGGGCGCGATGTGCTCTTCTGGTCGCTGATCCTGCCGCACGGCGTGATCGAACTGACCGCGATCATTATCGGCGGCGCGGCGGGGATGGTGATCGGGCACGCGCTGGTCGCGCCGGGCGAGCGGACCCGCAAGGAGGCACTGGCGATGGCGGGTAAGGAGGCGGTCCGATTACTCTTGGGAACGGTGCCGCTATTCATCGCCGCCGGTCTGATCGAGGCGTTTATCACGCCCTCCGCATTGACGAAAGAACTGAAACTCGTTTTCGCCGCGCTGACCGGAATCTTCCTGATCGCGTATTTTCGCGCCGGTTTCGACCGGGAAGGGGAACTAAACGCCCCCGCGAACGCGTCATAAACAACGAAACTCCCGAAGGAGACCCGAATTATGAAAAAAACTATCGCCCTATTATGCGCCGCTACCTTGGCTACCGCACTCACTTCCGCCGCGCATGCCCGCCCGGAACCGAAGCCGTCCTGCCCGATCATGAAGCACGCGGTCACAAAGGTCGACCCGAAAATGTCGTCGGTCTACAAAGGCAAAACGTTCTACTACTGTTGTGCCGGTTGCAAGCCCGCCTTCGAGAAGATGAGCGACAAGGAAAAAGCCCCGCTGATGAAATACGGCGTCGCCGCGACGAAGCCCGCCGCGAAAAAGCCCGCGCCGTCCCCCGCGAAAAGCAACAAAGCCGCGTAGAACAGTCGTACCGTTTCACCCCAAGCCTTGCGCCAGAAAGCCGCCATCCACCGCGATTGTCTGACCGGTGATGTGGCGCGCAGCGGGGAGACATAAAAACGCGACTGCCCCGGCGACATCCTCCGGCTCGGCGACGCGTTTGAGCGGCGTCGCGTCCAGCACTTTCTGGAGAAAGGCGGGGTCGGCGAGGCGCGAGGCAGCGAGCGGGGTACGCGTGTACCACGGGTTGACGCCGTTGACCCGGATGCCGTTCGCTGCCCACTCCACAGCGAGGTAGCGTGTCATCTGGTCGAGGGCGGCTTTGCTCAAGGCGTACGGTAAGCCGGAAAGGATCGCGACACTGCCCGCGACCGACCCGATGTTCACGATCACACCCTCTTTGCACGCAACGAGGAGCGGGTAGGCGGCGCGCGAAATCGCGAACGCGGAATCGAGGTTGGTGGCGAGAACCGTCCGATATTCGTCGTCGGTGTATCCAGTCGTCGGTTTGCGGATGTTCGTCCCCACGTTATTGATCAGGATATCGAGCGGACCGCCGACCGATTCGATCAGGCTCACGGCGGCACCGGGCAGGGACAGGTCGGCGGCGATCCCGTGCGCGCCCAAACCGGCTTCTTGCCACGTCGCCACGCATGCCACGAGGTCGGATTCCGTGCGCGCCGCTACCGTCACTGCCGCGCCGAGGCGGAGCAGTTCGTCGGCGATGGCGAAGCCGATCCCTCTGGTTCCGCCCGTGACCAGAGCGCGCTTGCCGGTCAACCGCCAGCGTTCGGTAAGTTTCGTCATGGTTTATTTCTCCATACCCCCGGAACCTCACGCCCGGAACCTCACCCCCCAACCCCCTCTCCGTGCCGGAGAGGGGGAGCCAGAAGGGACACAGGGCAAGCGTCTCGCCCCCGGTCTCCGACTCCCCCTCTCCGGCACGGAGAGGGGGTTGGGGGGTGAGGTTCCCGACGCAACGGGCAATTTTTCGGATTACTGAATAGCCCTGGACGTAATTCCGCCGAAAGGATTCCCGGTGCCCGACGGTGAACCGTCGAAATCGGGAATCGTCTGGAACCGTCTGCCGGGATTCCGGCGTAAAACCATCATCGAACAGTCGGTAGGAGCGAATGACGATACGGGGTATTCTCCGTTTTGGAGTGGGTATTCTACCTCAGGGAGTATTTATTTATGACACGACTAACCGACGCGACGCGTCTTTTTTCGGTAGCCGCTTTTGCCGTTGCGGGTATGACAGCGATGCCGACGGCGGCACGGGCGCAGGCGGACACCCCGCCCGCACCTGCACCACCGCCCGCCGGAGGAGCACCGACCCTGCCTCCGGGAGCATTGGAAAATCCCACTCCTGCGCCGGTCGATGCCGCGAAGGCGAAGGCGATCCGCGAGTTGCTTTCGATCTCCGGGCAGGATCAATCTGTCAAGGACGTGATCCCGCAAATCATCATGCAATATAAGAGACAGATGGGGAAAGCCCCGGACGGGTTCTGGGACCGCGCCACGAAAAAACTCAACGATGCCGCCTCGATTTTTTCGGACCGGTTAGTCCCGGTATATGCCGCCCGTTACACACAGGAAGAGTTGGACACCATGGTCGCCTTCTACAGGACTCCTGCGGGTCAGAAGATGGCAAAAGAGATGACGAGGATCCAGGAGGAAACAAACCGGGTCGGTCAGCAATGGTTTCAGGAAGTGTCGCAACAGGTGCGATCCGATCTGCAAGCAGAACAGGCGAAGGCGACGCCGCCTCTGGCTCCGTTCAAGAGTAGCGGTAAGGTCGTCAAAACCGCGTCCGGCTTGCAGTACGATGATATGACGGTCGGGACCGGGAAAACCGCCGCCGCCGGAAAGACTGTCGCGGTGCATTATATCGGGACTCTGCAGAACGGTACCAAGTTCGATTCGTCGCGGGACCGGGGCAAACCATTCGAATTTTCGCTCGGTGCGGGGGAAGTCATAAAAGGCTGGGACGAGGGCGTCGCCGGGATGAAGGTCGGCGGTCGGCGCAAACTGATCATCCCGGGCAATCTCGCCTACGGCGCGGCAGGCAGACCGGGAATCCCTCCGAACGCGACGCTGATCTTCGATGTCGAACTGATCGACGTGAAATAGCCGCGACGCGATGCCGGAAATAGTGATTATCGGTTGCGCGAACGGCGCGGGCAAATCGACATTCTCTCGGGTAGTCCTACCCGAGGGGATGGTCTTCGTTAACGCGGATGAAATTGCGAAAGGCTTGCCCGAAACCGACTCCGGAAACAGGGATTTTCATGCGGGGCGTTTATTGATCCAGCAGATGGACACGTTGGCACACGAGCGGAAGGACTTCGCCGTTGAGACTACGCTGTCAAGCCGCTCCCTCGCCCCCCGACTGACACGATTACGCGAGTCCGGGTACCGAATTCAACTCATCTATGTCTGGCTTCCTTCAGCGAATCTGTCTATCGGCCGGGTTGCGGCGCGGGTGCGGCGTGGCGGACACGACATACCCGCCGATACAATACGAAGGCGATACAAGGGCGGTCTCCAAAACCTGTTCAATCTGTATATACCGCTTGCTGACCACTGGCAGGTATATTCCAATGTTGCGGAGGGGGTTCCGCTTCTGGTCGCTCAGGGCGAACAGGGCAGGAGAAATCGGGTGGAGGAAACGAACCTATGGCGAAAGATCAGACGACAGGCGAGATGGCACAGAAGCCTGTCGTGAAACGTAAATATGCCTCCGTGTTCGACGACACGCGTGAGGTGACGCGGCGGTTCGGGGTTGCGGTCAAGGAAGCGATCATGGACCACAAACGCGCGGGCAACCCGATAGCAGTCTGGCGCGACGGCGGAGTCGTGATCGTCCAGCCCGAGGACATTGTCTGGCGGGGGCGGCGTCGCGAACCGATCACCTTCCGCGACGAGGACGAGAACCCGGAAGGTAAGTAACGGCGGGAACCGCAGTCTACTCCTCTTCTGATAGAAAGTTCACCCCCGCGAACGGATGTGATTTATTGCACAGCGAGTGCTTCGCGGTCGGATTTCCGTGTATATAAGGTTATCTAAAGTCGCCAATGTGGGTACCCTTAAGGAAGTCATGCCGCAAATAAAAACAGCCTTGCTATCCATATTCGCCGTCCTGTCGGTCACGCTCCCGGCGGTAGCACAGACGCCACTGAGTGTGACGGTGAACGGCAATGAAATGGCATTTCCAGGACAACCGCCGGTCCGACAGAATGGGCGCGTTTTAGTGCCACTGCGCGGTGTACTGGAGAAGATCGGCGCAGTGGTTCGCTTTTCGGGACCGACCAAAACCATTCAAGCGACACGAGGCGAGACACAGATCACTCTTACGTTGGGAGAGAATCAGGCAACGGTAGACGGTAAGTCCGTGCGTCTCGACGTTCCCGCGCGAGCGTTGAACGGAACAACACTGGTACCGCTACGGTTTGTAGCCGAGTCGCTCGGGGCAGACGTGCGGTTCGATGGCGCGGCGGGCATGGTAGCGATCCGTACCGACGGTCAGCCGAACGTCATTACGAAACCGAAAGCCGTCGCTGGCACTTCAAAGCCGGTCACGCCAGGAAAAACAAGTATATTTACGGGTATTTTTGTGGACTTCGCCAGCCGAAATGAAGGTAGTTATACTCTGAAAATGACAGACGGTAGAACATTGATATTGCCAAATGATGCCGAACTACTTTATAATGGCAAGAGCATCGGGTTTGACGATTTGCGCTCTGGCGACCAAGTCGTGGCGGCTGTGAATAGCAACGGGAAGAGCACGCGGGCGGTCATCTCCGATGATGAAGGGTCTTGACTCCTCCCCGCGATTCCCCGGAATTTTTTGCAGTAGTGCGCCGTGTCCGACGACCCGGCTGAAGGGATTGTGCGAAATGTTAAAGAATATTGCGCGAACAACTTGCGGCATATTGCTGATAACCGGCATTACTATCGCCCCGGCAGTCTCACAGACTGCGGGGTCAGCCGTGAAGGCACCGCCGCCGAAAAAAGAGGCCGCCATCCCTGTGTTCGTTCGATCTGCGTCCAAATCGATGAGTGCTGCTATCCGTGTCAGTGTAAACGGCACGGAGGTTAACTTCGGCACGGGAGAACCAGTCGAAGCGGATGGGCGTATCCTCGTTCCTATGCGTGGGGTTTTTGAAGCACTCGGTGCCGAGGTCAAGTACGACTCTGCCACACAAACAATCCATGCCGTGCGTGGTACCACCACGATCTCACTACGTGCTGGGGATGAATCCGCTCAGGTGAACGGCGAAACGCGTCCGTTGGAATCCCCGGCACAGATCGTAAACGGTGCGGCGGTGGTGCCACTCCGGTTCGTCTCTGAAGCGCTCGGTGCGAAAGTAAAATGGAACCCTGAAACGTATGAGGTTTCGGTCAACACGTCCGCACTAAAAGCGATGATGTTACCCCTCGCGCCCCGCAAGAACTCCGTTGTCGGTATGCTCAGCGGAATCTATCCCGAGGCAAAAATGCTGACGGTCCGACTTCATGGCGGGACAAACGTACGCGTACCGCTTACCTACGACGTAAGTGCGACGCGGCGTACCATCGGAAACGGGTTGCCCATCAATGCCGTCACCGCGTCCGCACCGGTCTTTTCCGCAGATGCCCTCCGAATCGGTGAGCAGGTACAGGTCGAGATGAACGACGAAGGGGACGGGGTGCTCATTCTGGTGAACACCGACCTGCGTCGCGGCGAGGTCAAGTCTATCGAAACATTACCGGCTACGGGCGGGTCTCAGGTGACGCTCACGGACGGTTCGGTAATTACGATGATCGCGGAACCCCTGGTACGGTATCGGAATCAGCCGGTGCCCTTGGACACGATAAAGCCCGCCGAGCAGGTAGTGATTCGCTTGAATGAGAGGGGGGAGGGGGCGTCGCTTGCCGTCCTGTTACCAGGCGCGACCAATATGATCCCGCCGCTACCGAATACAGGGTCCGGTTCCGCTGTCGTTGGGGCGACTCCCGTCACGGTATTCGACAACCCGGCTATTGCTACGCCCGGTCCGTCACCGAAAACGACGCCGGTAGTCGCTCCGTCACCGTCCCCAATGCCACCCGCGCCCGTTGCGAACACGCCACAAACACCCCCTGACGCGCGCCCGCCGCAGTAACACTAAACACTTCACTCTTTCGTGTGCATGATACAATATGTCATCATGCACACGAGACTTTCTTCCCTCCGGGACAAACGCCGCCTGATTCCGACTGAAGTGCCGACCGTGAATCGGACGGTAGTACTGCCGGGTGGCCATGTCCTCTCGCTCCGGCACGGCGACATCACGGAAGAAACGACTGACGCCATCGTCAACGCCGCGAACGACGGGTTGGCGCATGGGGGTGGCGTGTCGGGCGCGATTGTCCGCAAGGGCGGCTCCGTGATTCAGGACGAGTCCGACCGGATCGGGCGTGTGCCGACCGGCACGGCGGCGATCACCGGGGCGGGTAGTCTCGCGGCGCGGTTCGTCATTCATGCCGTCGGTCCGGTCTGGAGTGGTCGCACGCCCGAGGAGAACGACCGTCTGCTGGCGTCCGCGACGACTGCCGCGCTCGAAATCGCCCGTGAACGTGGCTTACATTCTATCGCCTTCCCCGCCGTTTCCAGCGGCATCTTCGGTTTCCCGAAAGACCGTTGCGCGAAAGTGATGCTCGGCGCGGTCCGTGACTGGGCGGACGCGCATCCGGACGACAATCCCCGCGACATCCGGTTCACGATCATCGATGCGGAGACGGTTCGGATCTTCGAGACCGTTTTCGCACTGACTTTCGATCCCGGCTAAATCGACGTCCGCCGCGCGCGTAATCTCGCGGTTTACATCCGGCGTTCCTTCGGTAAAACAAGCGGGGTACGGAGAACCGTCGGTACCTCGATTAGAAGGGCAAACACGAATGGACAGCAAATCAGGCGCGGACGAATTTATCGCCGCGTTACACCGACTGGAGCAGGGGGCGGACGAGTCCGGCGTCGCGCGGGTCGCGGCGTTGTTCGCGGAGGACGCGGAACTGGTCAACACGGCATTGCTCCTGGGCGGCGAAACGCTCCGGGGTACCGACGGCGCGACCGAGTTCTGGACGCAGTACAAGAAGACCATCGGCGTCGGCAAATCGGAGTTCCATCACATAACCGCGTCCGGGAACGCGGCGGGCTTGTTCTGGAAGACCACGGTACGCGATGGCGCGGCGCAATATGACGGATCGACGTTACTGGACTTCGACGATTCCGGCAAGATCCGCTATTTCCAGGGATATTACGACACGCGTCAACTCAACCACGCGGTCGGAGTCGAGGATAAGTAGAAAGGTTTTGCGCTCGCGGGGGACCGGCGTCCCCCGCGACCTGTTGTTCACGACGCGGCTATCGTTAGCGTTGCCTTCTCGCCCCAAGGCGTCAGGTCGAATCTTAACAAAAAGCCATACGTTTTGCCGTCCCATCGCGCTGTGAACGCACCCTGTTGTGGGTAGCGTCCTTCTGCCGGGGCAAGGTCCGCCAAAACGCGGAAGTTATGCGATAGGAACGGACGCCAGAAATGACGGAGTCGTAACAGTTCCCGTTCCTCGCCGCCAACACGGGAACGCACCGACCCGCCCGGCGCGTCCGGCTCTATGACCATTTCGTCCGCTCCTTCGCGCAACGCCGTCCGCAACAGCATGCCGGTCATCAGCGGGAAACCACCACCCTGTCCCTCCGGGGCGAGACCCCACCCTGCGACCCGCTCCCGGCGATCTTCGGCATGCAGGAATCCGTGAGGATCATCGGCGTAGCGCGGCGCGGGGCGACGACTCGGTTTGGTCAGCATACGAAAAATGTTGGACACAAAGCACCTCCGTTTTCGACTCGTTCTTTTCTGAGGTAGTTTCTAAAATGGCGTCTCCCTGAGTGATCGGTCGCTACCGCATCAGAAAACTACCGATTTTCATGTTGGAAGCGAATGGCCAACGAATTTTGAAACCAACCCCTCTTAATAGACGCATTTGTCGACGCAGATATTACGCCCGGTTTTGCCGCCGGTCGGGGTACGATATGCAACAAAGAACGCGACGGTCATGACCGCCGCGCGAGAAAGGTTTTTTGCATGAACTATCGCGCACTTGGAAGCAGTGATGTAAAAGTATCGGAAATATCGTTTGGTTGCTGGACGATGGGCGGGTTGAACTGGGTCGACGGGTCGCCGAACGGCTGGGCGAACGTGGACGAGGACGATGTGACAGCGGGCATCAAAGCCGCGCTCGACGCGGGGGTAAACCATTTCGACAACGCCGACGTGTACGGCAACGGAAGTGCGGAACGAATGCTCGCCCGCGTGTTCGACCGCCTCGGTGTGAAGACGACCGACTATGTGATCGCCACGAAGATGGGGCATTTCAAGGGGACGGCGGCGAACGCGTACGAACCAGCGCACATCCGCCACCAATGCGAACAATCGCTGATCAATCTGAAGCGCGATTACATCGACCTGTATTACTTCCACCACGGTAATTTCGGCAAAAACGGCGAATATCTGGCGGATGCCGCCGCGACTATGGACGCGCTCGTCGCGGAGGGCAAGGTGCGTGTGAAAGGGCAATCGGCATACTCCTATGAGGACTTCGCACGCGCCGTGCCGGTCGTGCGTCCTGCGGCGTTACAGAGTTGGGCGCACGCGCTCGATGATCAGTTCGTCCGCCCCGGCTCCCGGTTGGTAGACCTGATGACGCAGCATGATTGCTCCTTCGTCGCGTTCTCGCCGCTCGCACAGGGGCGACTACTGGATAAGTTCGATCCGGCAAATCCGCCGCAGTTCGAGCCGGGCGATCACCGACTCGGAAGCAAAGCGTTCGGAGCGGAAGCTATTGAGGAATTGAAGCCGAAGTTAGCGGTGCTCAAAGCGCGGTTCGGCGATACGGTGGAAGATCTTGCGGCCATGTGCTTGAACTATCTATTAGCCTTGCCACATGTTGCCTGCGTGATTCCCGGGTTCCGCAACGAGCGGCAAGCCCGTTGCAACGTTCAGGCGGCGGGGCGCACACTCACAGCGGACGATGTCGCGTTCATCCGTCAGACGCTTGCTTGACCTCTCACCCCCCAACCCCCTCTCTCATCGGAATGAAAGAGGGGGAGTCCGGTAGATTATAGCGGTTCCGCTTGTCGGGGGGCGTGGCAACAGTCGCCTCCAATACACGAGAAACAGGTTCCCTCTGGCTCCCCCTCTTTCATTCCGATGTGAGAGGGGGTTGGGGGGGTGAGAGAAAGACGAAGGGTTGGGGGGTGAGAGTAGCGAGATTACCGGAGCAACCCGAGAATCTTTTCGCGCAAGGTTTGCGGGGCGTGAACATGTTCGACCTTCTCCCGGATCGTGCGAAGAAGCGAGTGCTCGAAATGAAATTTGGCGAAACAGCCCTTGCACTGTGCGAGATGGCTTTGAACCGTCTCGGCTTCCGCTGGCTCCAACTCATTACTGAGGTAATCGGTTAGCCGCTTTACTGCTTCCTGACACTGGTTGTATTCGAGAGGCGTCGATTCCTTCACGAGTGGAGTCGGGAAGGTAACAGTATCTGTTTCAATGGTCGGGGTCATTCGGTGATTCTTCCTGTCAGGTTAAAACGAATCGTGGCACGACGTGGTTCCACAAATAAATCAGCGCATGTTTTCTTGGGTATATGCCCAGATCGCTTTCTGTACAAGCCGCCGTCCCCGCGAAAGCCGGGAGCGGACCGTTCCTATCGGTATCTGTAGCATTTCGCTGATCTCCTGATAGGAGAACTCCTGCAGGTCAGCGAGGATCACCGTATCACGGTACTCATCCGGAAGCTTCTCGACTGCTTCCTTGATGGCGTCCGCTTCAATGCGCAAAATGACCTCGGTTTCGGGGGCGGCACCGGTTACCCGACTCTGTGCGTCCGCCAGGCGGTTGTACAGGTAAAAGTCTTCCAGTTCATCGTAGGACACCCGCTCCGGCTCGCGGTGTTTTTTCCGGTACCCGTTGATATACAGGTTGGTCATGATACGGAAAAGCCAGGCGCGTCCGTTGGTGCCCCCCTGATACTGCGCGTAGAACTGGAACGCGCGCACGAAAGTATCCTGTACCAGGTCTTCCGCGTCGCCTTTGTCGCGCGTCATGCCGAGGGCGGCGCGATAGAGCGAGTCCAGATGTACCACCATCTCGCGCTCGAAGTCGGCTTTCGCGCGCGCCGAGGCTTTGGTGGCGGACCTGGAACCAGCGTTCAACGGCTCGCTATTTACACCCGCGTCGCCGTTTTGCGTGTCGCAGTCAGGAATCGGTTCAGAAGACATGGTTTAGCGGTAAACCGCCTTTCTCGAAACGTGAAACTGACAGGACCGAGCGGGCGGGACTCTGCGACGTGTCGGGCAAGTTCTCGATCATCCGGCGTAGCACCCGGCGCAGGTTGTCCAGGTTCGCCGTGAACACCGCGAGCACTTCGTCATTCGTGACCGGCGGGTGATCCTCGCCGATCAGCCCCGCGTCGAAATCGGTAATCAGGGAGATGTTGACGTAGGACATTTCCAGTTCGCGGGCGAGGTACATTTCCGGGTACTGCGTCATGTTAATGACCTCCCAGCCCTGCGAGCCGAACCAGAGCGATTCCGACCGCGTCGAGAAGCGGGGACCGTTGATGACCACCACCGTGCCGCGCTCGTGTACGGTGATCCCTTCGGCGCGGCACGATTCGATGGCGTGTTTGCGCAGAATCGGGCAGTAGGATTCGGCGGCGGAAACGTGAGTGACTATCGGTCCGTCATAAAACGTGTCGGCGCGACCGGTGGTGCGGTCCACGAACTGGTCACAGACCACGAAGTCGCCCGGTTTGACGTGCGGCTGGAGAGATCCGCAAGCGTTCGGCCCGATGATGTCGGTGACGCCGAGCGATTTCATCGCCCACAGATTCGCGCGGTAGTTGATTTTGTGGGGCGGGATCGTGTGGCTTCGCCCGTGGCGCGGCAGGAAGGCGACGGTTTTGCCGCCGATCTCGGCGAGAGTGACGGCGTCGGACGGCGGACCATACGGCGTGTCGATCTTGACCTCGCGGGCGTTTCCAGTAAGAAACGAATAAAAGCCGGAGCCGCCGAAAACGCCGACCCAAGCGGAAGGCACTACTTGCGGAATATCCGATGTCACGGAAGATGTCGCCATAATTGATTGATTCGTTCACCGGCGCGGTTATTCCTGCTTCCCGTCCGCGATTTCGCGCCAGAGTAGCAGGAGTTGGTGGCGGTACAATTGTCCGTCACGGGTCGCGTAAGTATCGTCGAGGTGTGTTTCCAACCGGTCACGCCACGTCGTCTCTGCCGCCGTGTTTCCGGCACGTCGGTAGGCGAGCGTTAGAAATGCCGCGTTGAACGGGTCCGGGCGCATCTTTTCGCTTTCGAGAAGCGTTGTGATCGCCTCGCGGTCGCGTCCCGCGCGGAAATAGACGCCGCCGAGCGTGTTCGTGTAAGTAGCCAGTTCTCCGGCGGCTTGCGCGTCTTCGCCCGAGCGCGCCGACCGAACGGCTTTCTCCGCCAGCGCGACCGCTTTCGTGAGCAGTTCCGGCTCGGAAATGACCGGCGTAAATGCCGCCAGCCACGCCGTGTTGTTGGCATCGAGGGCGGTGGCTTTGTTTTCGTCGGTGCGTCGGATTGCGTCGCGTGTTTTTTGCTCGTAGTCGCGTGTCCTGCCGCGTAACAATTCGGCTTCTCCCTCCTCGCCGCCCGAAACCTCTGCCATAGCGATGCCGCCCTGATTATCGCCCAATCGGAACAGGGCTTCCCCACGCAGGAGGCGGATATTCGCGTCCTCGTTGCGGGCGAGATAGGTGTCGGCGATGCGGACCGCCCCTCGCCAGTCGCCCGCCTTGCCGGACACCGCCATCTGCTTGCGGGTCTGAAACTGTTTGCGCCGCTCGGCGAGAAACGCGGCGCGGTCGGCACCCACCGGAGCCGGATCGCCGATGCTACCGAACCCGCCAAACGAGCCGCGTTCGATGGCTTTCTCTACGGTCCCCCACAAGGCGAATCCCCCGAAAAGGAAGGCGAGAAAGCCGACGATAAACAGCAGGTGGCGGCGGCTCACGGCATCGGTCTCCAGCATGATCAATAGACTCTTTCCAATGTTTCGTACGGTGGTATTCTACCTGATGTCGCGTTCCGTGCGGATAAGGTTGGGAACCTCCGGCGTGGATCCGTGGTAAACGACAATGGACAACACTTTCCCACGGCGTGAGACGATCAGCACCGTCGGATTTCAATCAAAAAAGTTCGTTGTGGATTCGACCGACAGAAGGAACCATCATTTTATGTCCGACGACGCTCGACCCACGAAAGCCGATGCGCCGCAGCCGAAAGACGCACCGCTTTCTTTCTGGCAAAATCTGGTCGCTCACGACCTCGTTGCTTCGCTTGTTGTTTTTCTAATCGCAATCCCGCTGTCGCTCGGTATCGCGCTCGCGTCCGGCGCGCCGATCTTAGCCGGACTGATTGCCGGGGTAGTCGGCGGTATCGTCGTCGGTGCACTCGGCGGCTCGCCCCTGCAGGTTTCCGGACCCGCCGCCGGACTCACTGTGATAGTTGCCGAAATCATCGTAAAATTCGGCTGGGCGACGACGGCGGCAATCGTCGTCTGTGCCGGTCTGATGCAGATCGTGTTCGGCTTCCTCAAGATCGCCCGCGCCGCGCTCGCCATCTCCCCGGCGGTCGTACACGGCATGCTCGCCGGTATCGGCGTGGTCATCACGCTGGCGCAACTCCACGTCGTCCTCGGCGGCAAGCCGGAATCCAATGCCTTCAACAACATCAAAGAGTTGCCCGCACAGGTCATGGACCTACACGGTCCGTCGGCGATTCTGGGGATAGCGACGATTGCTTTCCTGTTCGCGTGGACGAAAACGCCCGCTGCCCTGCGCAAAATTCCCGGTTCATTGATCGCCGTGGTTGTGGGGACAGTGGTGTCACAATTCATGCACTTTCCCGCTGATCTGCGCGTCAATCTGCCGGACGATCTGCGCACCGGTCACATCGGACCGCAAATGCCCGCGATGGGAGATTGGAACGCTTTCCTGATCGCCGCCGCGACCGTCGCCATCGTGGCGTCCGTGGAGTCGCTCCTGTCGGCGGTCGCGGTGGACAAACTTGCCGGCGGGACGCGCTCCGATCTGGACCGGGAACTGGTGGGTCAGGGTGCGGCGAACACGCTTTCCGGCCTGTTAGGGGGCTTGCCGGTCACCGGCGTGATCGTTCGCTCGTCTACGAACGTCAACGCCGGGGCGAAAACCCGGGCGTCGGCGATCCTGCACGGCGTCTGGATTCTGGTGTTCGTGCTCATTGCCGCGCCACTTCTGGAAATGATCCCGCTCTCCGTGCTTGCCGGGTTGCTGGTTTTCGTCGGTATTAACCTGGTGTCGCCTGCGCACATCCGCGAAATGTTACAAAACCGGGAATGGCCCATCTATTTCATAACGTTGCTCGCTGTCGTTTTTTTGAATTTGCTGGAAGGGGTGGCAATCGGGATCGCGCTTGCGGTGATCTTCCTTCTACGGCGGTTAGCAAAAATTCACGTCGACATCGAGGAGCGGGGCGATAAATGGCATGCCCGCATCGAGGGATCATTGACGTTCCTGTCTGTCCCGACCCTGACCGCGAAACTCGGCGAGATCCCGCCGGGCGCACCGGTCGACATCGACCTGATGGTGGACTTCATGGACCACGCCGCGTTCGAGGCATTGCACTCGTGGCGCGTCATCCAGGAAAAAAGCGGCGGAAAGGTGGACATCGACGAACTCCACGAAGCGTGGTACGGGGCGGCGGACACCGGTGACCCGATGAAAAACCGCTCCCGCTCCCAGTTAGTTTCCCGCCGGTCCAATCCCGTCGTCCCGACACCGACGGATTGAGGATTGCGCGGGACATTGTAGAAAGCATCGGGGCGAGATTCGCCCCGATAAATCAAGCAATATGAAAGGTAAGGATCTCATGGATGATTTAAAAGATTTTTTGCAGGGCGCGGCGAAGTTCAACGACACCGAATCGCTTCCCATCAAGCCCCTACTGGAGCGACTCGCTCGCGAAGGGCAGACGCCGGACGCGTTGTTCATGACATGCGCCGATTCGCGCGTTGACCCGCTCCTGATTATGCAGGCGAAACCCGGCGACCTGTTTATTCTGAGGAACATCGGGAATCTCGTCCCGAAGGTGAATGGCAAGGACACCTCCGTGATGGCAACGGTCGAATACTCCGTTGGCGCGCTGGGCGTAAAAACTATCGCCATCTGCGGTCATTCCGACTGCGGTGCGATGAAGGCGGTCCTGTCGCACAAAGACTTGTCCTCCATGCCGCATGCCCAGGAGTGGCTGTCTGCCGCCAGCCGGAGCGTGGAAAACTACGAGAACGGCGGCTATGACCAGGTCGTTTTCGAGGAAGAACTGCCGGAACACGACAAACTTTCGAAGATCAATGTCGTGACTCAGTTCGAGAACCTGCTGACATATCCGATAGTGCGCGAAGGTATAGAGCAAGACACCCTCCGTCTCGTCGGAATGTGGTTCGACATCGGCAATGCTACGGTCGAAGTGTACGACCCGGCCAGCAAAACGTTCTGCCCGGTAGATCAGGACGAAGTTAGCGAGCATCTGAAGCACCCGCGCACTGCGGCGGCGTCCGTGCTCGGTTCTGCGGTTGCCTGCGCGGTGTGGGATGGTCATTTCGACATGGCAATAACCGCTACAACGGCGATGGGGTTGTGATAAGTGGTGTGTCCACGCACGGTGTGCGATAATCAAGTCACATGGCTACGACGCGATTCTGGGGGACGGTGACGGCGGTGCGGGCGCGTCTGACGCTCGCCAAGTTCGAGAACGAGACGTACCCGACATCGGACGGGCACTATCTACTCGTCATCGGCACCATCACCATCGGCGCGAATCCACCCGAACCCGGTACAATTCTCGTCGCCGTCGGACCGAAAGCCCATGAGGAGAAGCGATTCGCGGTCGGCGATCTCGTGCGCGGCGACGGCGACCCGGTGCCGGAAACCAACCGCGACGTTTGCGCCGACCTGTATCGTGCTCGCACGGTGCATGTTCTGGCGCGGGCGAAAGACCGGAATGCCGAGCGCGCCCCCGACCCGCCGCGCACCGACGCCCCGTTAACGCCGGAAGCCGCCACGCTCGCCCCCCGTCGTCTGCTCGCCCCCGAAAATCTGCACGAGAGCGGCGGCGATTGTGAACCCTGTCCGTACGGAACTACGGTCGCGGTCGTGCGGTTGTCCGACCCGCGTGATTTGCGGCGGGGAATCTGGTCGAAGGTCGCGGCGTGTCTCGGTCCGGCGGACTGCCCGTATTACCGTAAGGCGTAGTTTGCGGGGATGTACCATCCTCCGGTGGAAACCTTCGGCTTGCGTTCCCTGCGGGAACGGGGCTTGCCCAACTCGTAAGGTGACTCCGTTATTCGGTACCGTCTCCTGTTCCCGCAGGGAACGCAAGCCGAAGGTTTCCACCGGAGGATGGTACATCCCCGCAAACTACGCCTCTCGAACCCGCGCAATATCGCGGTGCATTTGCGCGACAAGTGCGTCGAGCGAGTCGAACTTCTCCGTGCCGCGTAGAAAGTAACGGAAGGATAGGGTCAATTGTTGATCGTACAGGTCGCCGTCGAAATCTAACAGGAACGCTTCCACAGTACGCGGGGCGTCTATGCCGGGCGTTACCGTCGGGTTGGTGCCGATGCTGATCGCCGCCAGTCGTGTCTCGCCGTTCGCCAAAATCGCCGCGCCTGCGTACACACCGGCACCGGGGACAAGACCCCCCGGCGCAGACTCCAGATTCGCGGTCGGGAAGCCTATCGTGCGTCCCATTTTCCGACCGTGGACTACCGTGCCGGAAAGCGTATACGCCCGCCCGAGCAGGGTTTGCGCCGGTTCGACCTGTCCGCCGACGAGCATCTGCCGAATCGTGGTGGAACGTGAGGGGACGCCGTTCACGAAAACGGGCGGCACGATGAGCGTCTCGAACCCGTGTTTTTCTCCCGAACGGCGCAGGTACGCTATGTCGCCCGAACGGTCGCACCCGAACCGGAAGTCGTCGCCGACGATCACGGCGCGGGCGCGAAGTCGGTTGACCAGCCAGACCTGGATGAACTCGTCCGGCGTCAACGCGGCGAGGGCGCGGTCGAACGGCGCGACGACGACTGCCCGCGCGCCGTATTCGTGTAGCAGGGCAAGGCGCGTCGGAAGTGTGCCGAGCAGCAGAGGCGTCCGGGAAGGAGCGAAAAGGGCTGTCGGGTGCGGGTCGAAGGTCAACGCGGTCGGGACCAACCCGTGTTCGTTCGCGATCCGAACCGTTTCCGCGAGAAGTGCCTGATGACCCCGGTGTACGCCGTCGAAAACGCCGATAGTCACGGCGCGCTCGATATTATTCGTGTCGATGGTGTTCGTTGTTTCGCTCATTCGCCGTTTCCCCCGTCTTGCAGGAGAAACACTTTGAACGGTTGCGCGGTTCCCGTTTCGGTGTCGTACCGGGCGAGTGCGAGAAGGCGGGAGTTGTGCAGGAGACTTACGATCTCGTGTCCCTCACCCCCCCTGCCCCCCTCTCCCTCCGAAGGGAGAGGGGGGAGTCCAGAGGGGGTATCCCTACGTCCGCCGGAAAGTGTGACGACTCCGGTTCTCCCCCCTCTCCCTTCGGAGGGAGAGGGGGGCAGGGGGGGTGAGGGGCTATCTATGATCTTGACACTCCTCCCCATCGAAATATCAGACGCGGCGTCATCAGTCAACGGGAGGGTCGGGAAATCGAGCACGGCTTCCATTGGGAGCAATGTGTCCGCAGTCAGCGATTCCCAGTTCACTGAGTTTTCGAGCGTGAACGGACCGACCGCCGTTCGGACCAGCGTTTTCATGTGTGTGGGAAGACCGACCGCCGCCCCGAGATCAAAGCATAGGGTGCGGATATAGGTTCCACTCCCGCAGGAGACGTGCAGGGTCGCTTCGGCGCGTTCACCCGGCGCGAAATCGCTCAGCGTGATGTCGAAGATCTTCGCCGGGCGGGCGTCGCGCTCCACGGTGATCCCGGCGCGGGCGAGCTCGTACAACCGCTTGCCCTCGTGATGCACGGCGGACACCATCGGCGGAACCTGTAGAATATCGCCGATAAACGAGGGAATCGCGACGCGCAACGCTTCTTCAGTCAATGCGGAAGCGTCCGCCGAATCCGTTTCCGTGCCGCTCGCGTCCTCGCTTGTCGTCGCCGAACCGAATACCGCGCGGGCGATGTATACTTTCGGCTCCAGGGGCAGGTATGGCAAAAGGCGTGTCGCCTGTCCGACCGCGACGACTAAGACGCCGGTCGCGTCCGGGTCGAGCGTACCGGCATGCCCGACCCGCTTCGTTTTGAGCACGCGCCGCACCCGCGCGACCACGTCATGCGAGGTCATCCCGGCGGGCTTGTGGATGTTGGCGAAACCGTCTACGGAAGGCATTTCGCGATTTCGTCCCGTTTGGCGTAATACAATTGATGCCGCTCCTCGGCGGGATAGAACGGAGTGGCGGATCGAACTTGGGTCGCTATCGGATACGCGAAACGCCCGCTTTCGTTCAGCGACGAAATGACGGAACGCGCTGTCTTCTGTTGCGCCGCGTTCTGCGCGAACACGAACGAGCGGTACACCTTGCCGATACTTTTCGCGGAACCGGGGCGGGGGAGGGTCGGGTCGTGGGTGCCGAAGAATTTGGTCAGCAGGGTTGCGTAATTTACCTTCGCCGGGTCGTAGACGATTTTGGTCGCCTCGACGTAGCCGCTGTCTTTCTGGTGACTGGTCTTGTACGTCGGATTCGGGAGAGTGCCGCCGGTGTAACCGGTTTGCGTCGCGATCACGCCGGGGAGTGCGCGGAACGCTTCCTCGGTCCCCCAAAAACACCCGCCCGCGAACACCGCGACTTCGGCGTTCGCGGGGATGGCAAGTTTCTGCGCCGGACGGTCGAGGTGCGCGTCGCTGACTGGCGGCTTTCCCGCTTCCCGCGCCCAGACGGCGAATCCGGCAGAGGCGGCGAAAAGCGTGAGCAATGTGATGGCGAAAGGGCGGGTCATAGACGGAATACGTTCGGCGCGGCGGATTTAGTTCGGCGTTTGTGAGAGGTTATCACGTCGGCGGGGATGTTCCATCCTCCGGTGGAAGCCTTCGGCTTGCGTTCCCTGCGGGAACGAGGCTTCCCGAACGCGTCGGGCGGTCCTCGTTTGGACCTCCTGTTCCCGCAGGGAACGCAAGCCGAAGGCTTCCACCGGAGGATGGAACATCCCCGCCGATTAGCCTTCCTGCGCCTCGCGCCACGCCTGTTCCGCCAGACGTGCCATCACCAGACTTTGCTCCCAGCGGTCCGAAAACTCGCTCCCGTCCGGTAGCGTGATGGCGTAGCGCGGCGGTCCGAGTTCCGGCGCGAACGGGAACACGTCGCCCGGTTTCGCCCCGTCCAGCCAGTGCCGCATCGCCGTTTTCCAGAGCGAGACGAAGAACTGCGCCGTCTGTCCGGAACCGTCGCCGACATCGACCTGTACCGCCTCGCCGTTCGACACGCGCCCGTGCAGGTGCGACACGCGCGACAGAACCGGTGCCATCCGCTCGACAGCACGTTCGTCTGCCCATCCGTAAAACTCCCCGACAACCACGAAGTGCGACAGGTCGCCGGTAAAGCGCAGGTCCGGCACGGCTTCGGCAAGCGCGGCGGACTGCGGGATGGTTTCCGTGAAGTTATTGCGGTGCGTTTCCACGAAAAACGGCAAGCCGTGCGCGGCGGCGGCTTGTTGCCCGTGTCGCACCAGTCCCGCTACTGTTTCCAGCGGCGTGAATGCGTCGGCGGGTTGCGCGAACACGAAATCGGCTCCGAGACGCACGGCGCGTTCTACCGTGCGGTCGATGTCATCGGTCTTGAACGGGCGGTGTCCGAGAACGAGGCGTAACCCGTGCCGGTCCAGCGCGGCTTTTGTTTCGGCTTCGTTCTCGTCGCCGAGCCAGCATTCCACGGCTTCGAAGCCCGCCGCTTTGACCCGCGCGAACTTTTCGTCGAGCGTCCACTGCGATTCGGCGGTTGCGTTTATGGGCAGGTTGGAAAGTCCCCAGAGAGCATGATGAAGGCGAAGGCGAGGCGGATTCTGGCTACCGTCGTTGTAGCGGGTGAGGATAGTTGACATGCGGGAAGTATCGCATTAGGTGTTTCCCACTGTCAAGTCGGACTTCACCTTGCTCACTACGTTTGTTTTCGGGGTTTGCGGGAATAGTCACGCCTTCACAGGATGCAAAGGAACAGTGAGCGGCATTATGAACCGTGCCACGGCATCTCCGGGGCGTAGGATTGCTTCCTCGGTGGTTTGTGCGTCTTGTTGCCAGAAACCGCGATTGTAATCCAGCCGTGGAATGAGAACGGTACGTACATCCCTCAAATCGGGGATCGTCTCTCGCATGTCCCCTCCGGGAGGGGCGGGTTCCGAGCAATACGCGCACAATGTATAGCGATCCATGAGTCCTGCGATCACATCGCAAAACGGCGCGTGAACAGTGCGGGGGTTACAGTACGCGACCCGCAGGTGTACCGAAATCGTATCCGGTTGGACGTTGCCAAGAAGTACCGTTAGCTGAAAAAGCCCCGCCGCGCTGTGATAAACGAGCAATTCCTCCCGCTCCTCTTTGGGGGAGAAAAGTCGTTCTGTTTCCGCTATATCAGGTCGGATTTCCTGCCAAGTGCTTCTTATCTCGGCTATCACTTGCTGAAACATGACGGTGTCGCAGCCTTTCGCGAAAGGCGAGTTCGGCTCGGGTACGACACTGACGCGAAACTCCTCGAAACTCATGGTGTTACTCCTGACTCATCGAAGCCGGGCTTGACGCGAACCTGTTCCCAGGTGTACAAAGGTCGGTGTGTCGGTCGGCTCAATCGAATGACAACGCCGTCCGGGATTTCAATTCCCGCCATCTGCGATGCGATAAATCGATGATGCCCGGCACAGATGCAACTATTCGCGTCCACTATCATAGTGTATCGCGGATCGCCGATGGTTCGCCGCCAATCCCAACTTCCATTACGCATGGCGTCCGTATACTGTTTCAATCGTTCAATGTACACGTCGGACTGCGTCGGCAACAGACCAGAATCACTCATTAGATTTGGTAAATCAACCGTCACCCGGCGAACTGCTCCGCGACCGCCGCCAAAAGTCGCGCCTCCGCGCCTGCGAGGGGACCGGGAAGCGAGCAACCCGAAGCCAACTTATGCCCGCCGCCTCCGAACTGTGCCGCGACCGCCGACACGTCGAACGGCTCCTTCGAGCGGAGCGATACACGGAACGTGCCGTTCTCCGTTTCGCGCAGGAAGAGGGCGACTTTCACCCCGCGCACCGTTTGCAGTTGCGACGAAACGCCGTCCGTGTCGCTATCGGCGGCACCGGTTTCGGCGAAATCGACTTGCGTCACCGCCGACCAGACCACTCTGCCGTCCGCCGAAATCTGCATCTTCTCCAGCGCACGTCCCAAAATCCTCTGCGACGCGAACGAACGGTTCTCGAACACTGCTTCGGCTATCGGGTTCGGGGACGCGCCAATCGCCGTGAGCGCGGACGCAATCTGGAACGTCTGCGGGGTCGTGTTGCGGAACCGGAACGAACCGGTGTCGGTCAGAATGCCACATAATAGGTTTTCGGCAATCGGGACGGTTATTTCCGTGCCGAGCGAGATCAGAAGGTCGAACACGATCTCTGCCGTAGCCGCCGCGTTGCCATCCAAAAGTTGGATCTGCCCGAACGGCGCGCCGGTGACATGATGATCCATGTCCATGATGACCGGGGCAGACTCGACCACCGCGCGGGCGTTCCCGATACGGGTCAAGTCTCCCGAGTCCACCACTATCGCCAGGTCGAAATCACGCCGCTCCGTGTTTGTTCGCACGGTTTCCGACCCCGGTAAAAACTCAAAATTAGTCGGCACACCATCGGATGACAACAAAACTACTTCTTTGCCAATCGCAATCAGTCCCAATCCCAATCCGAGAAGCGAACCCAGCGCGTCGCCGTCCGGGTTGACGTGACAGGCGATCACGATACGGTGCGCCTCGGCAATCGCGGCGATGGCGGCGGGCGTCTGCTCACGCGGCGTCGGCGCGACGAGGAAGGGGTTCATTAGTCGTCCCCCCTATCCCCCCACCCCTTTCACCCTTCGGAAGGGGAGAAAGGGGAGCCGGAGGGGTTTGCAGGTAGCGTATCGTCCCCGGAATCTGGCTCCCCTTTCTCCCCTTCCGAGGGGGGAAAGGGGTGGGGGGATAGGGGGGACGACGGAGACACTTCAACCGGCACCTCCACTACCTGCGGGTTCTCGGTAAAGAACTTTTGCTCTTCTTTCAACAACTCGAACATGCGGACGCCTTTTTCGACGCCGGTGTCGTAGCGGAATTGCAAGGTCGGAACCGTTTTCAGTTCCAGCATCGCGCCTAATTGCCCACGCAAAAAGCCGGACGCACCCTGCAATGCCTTCACGGCGAGCATTTTCTCTTTGTCGTCGCCCATACAGGAGACGAACACCTTCGCCAGCGTGAAGTCGCGGGTGACTTCGACGCTGTTGATGGTGACAAGCGCGACGCGTTCGTCGCGCATCTCTTTTTGCAAAATCTCCGAAAGGTCGCGCTTGATCATCTCGCCGACCCGTGCTTGCCGTATCGTTGGCATAATTTTTTCCTACAACATTTCTATCGAGTAGCCGTCCAGAACCACGCGGAAATCACCTTCCACATGATCTACGACTTTCGATAAGACCGCGTTCGCGAACTTCGCTTCGTTCGACACTACTGCAATTCCCAATACCGCCCGCCGCCAGATATCATTCTCATCTACCTCGGCGACGGACACGTTAAACGCGTTGCGTATATGCGCGATCAGGCTTTTGAGCACCTGCCGCTTGTCTTTCAGACTATCCGCACTGTCAATCGATAAATTCAGCGTCAAAACGCCAATATGCATGCTCTCACCCCCCCGCCCCCTCTCTCATCGGAATGAAAGAGGGGGAGTGCCGGAAGCGGGGGGTATACCGGCGGTAAGACTCACCACCCTACCGCCGCAAAGGGAACTGCGTTCCCTCTGTCTCCCCCTCTTTCATTCCGATGAGAGAGGGG
>JAYULM010000371.1:0-8975 GCA_043763605.1 Armatimonadota bacterium
AAGGCAGAACATCTCCGGCATCTTACTCCCCCTCTCCGGCACGGAGAGGGGTACCCAGAGGGTGCCCAGGGGTGAGGTTACCGGCGCGGCGGGAAAAACTGAATAGCCCTGCTGCGGTTCGCAACGGATGGGTCGACTGCGGCGACACGGAACATGCGTCAGACATCCGGCCTACCTGTCTCCGATGCCATACGACTGTAGCAACGCTTCCAGACCATCGCCGAACCCCTGACCGAGCGCGCGAACTTTCCACGCGCCGCCGTGGTGCCGGTACACTTCCGCGAGAAGCGAGGCGCGTTCCGGTTCGGTCGGCGTGTGCAGGAACGTCGCCAGTTCGCTACCAGTTTCGCCGTGCCAGACGCGGACGTGTACCGAGGTAATCACTTCGCGCAGGAAATAGGTCGCGGCTTCGTCGTCCACGAAAACGGCGAACACGACTTTCTGTACGTCGGGCGGGACGGACGCGGCGCGCACGGCGAACACGGTCGCGTCCGCCGGATGCGGCACGGGGACCGCGTTCTGCGCGACGCTCCCCTCGCCCGCGCTTCGCTGTGGCTCGGCGACGACATCGCCCAGCCCCCGCGCCAACCCGTCCGCGCCGCAAAGGATCGCACAAACGCCGAGCGGGACGGTGTTGCTGGCTTTCACTTCCCAGCCGACCGAAACGTGATACACAGTCGCCGGTTCCAGTATGCGGTTTGCGCCAGAAGCGAGCGCGTTCGCGTTCGGCAAGCCGTGCGACGGCTCCGGGAACCAGAGGTCGGGTGTTGGGTGCTGGGTGTCAGGTGTTGGGTATTGGGTATTGGGTGTTGGGTTTTCAGAAATGGTGTTTCCGCTGTGTTGGGGTTCCGGGTCGAACCAGGGCGGGTTTATCGCTTCCGGTTCCGCTTCGACCTCTTCGACTTCAACCTTCGGTTCGTCGTCGAACCAGATTTCGCGCGGTTGGGGGATTGTTTCGGGTTCGGGTTCTACTTGTTGCTCCGGCTCCGGTGTATCCGGGAACCAGAGCGGGAGCGGCGGCGCGGTCTGCTCGCGTAGCGCGGCGAACTGCGTTTCGGGGTCGGGCGAGGCGGGTTCCTCCCGTTGTGTCCGGGATGGTATCCACCCCGCTAATTCGGCTTCGGCGACGGCTCGGGCTTCGGTGTCGCGGATCGCCCGCACCGGGGCGAGGTTTTGCGCGGACTCCAGCGTTTCGCGCATCCGCATCTGCGCGGTCGCCGCACGTTCCCGCGCCAGAAGCAGGTCGCGGTTGCGCACGGCGTCGCGCTGTTGCCCCGCCAGCGTCTCGATCTGCGCTTTCAGGGCGAGCATGACGGCGTTCTGTGTTTCCCACTGACCCTGATACTCGGCGGCGACCGAATCGTGTTCGGCTTTGCGATGAAGCGCGACCCGCGCCAGGTCGTCGCGCCCGGTAAGCACGTGGCGGCGGGCTTCCGCGTCACACGTCGCCGATTCCGCCAGACTCTTGTCGCGGGCGGCGCGGATCTGCCGTTCGTACGTCGTCAGTTCGGCGAAATGGGCGTGTGCGGATTCGAGCGCGCTCGCCATCTCCCGAATGGCGCGGTCAAGGCTCTGCTCCGGCGTTTCGGTCGCCCGATCCGCCGCACTCTGCCCTTGCCGCCAATCGCGGAACCGTTTCCAAAGCCCCATAATCCGTGCGCAATTATAGCACGGAACGGAGCGCGGGAAGGAGTTCGTGGAACGTCTTGCCGTTACTCGCTTCGCCGATGGCGTGCATCTTCCACTCGCCCTCGTGCCGATACACTTTCGCCATGATCTGCGCGGTGTTCGTCCCGCCCCCGGTCAGGTTGTAGCGGGCGAGTTCGTTGTTCGTGCTGTTGTCCACCAGGCGGCAGAACGCGTTCTCGATCTTCTCGAAACTCTGCCCGGTGAAACTGTTGATCGTGAAGAACAGGTACTTCACGGTCGCCGGAACCGCCGAAAGGTCCACGATGATCTGCTCGTCGTCGCCGTCCCCCTTGCCGGTGACGTTATCACCGGTGTGCAGGATCGAGCCGTCCTTGCTCCGCAGTTGCTGATACCAGACAGTATCGACCAGTTGCCCCAGGTCATCGAGCAGGACGCACGACGAATCCAGATCAATCGCACCGCCGCCCGTCAGAGCACCGAAGAACCCCTTCGCCTTCTTCTGATCCCAGCCGAGTCCGAGCGTGACCTTCGTCAGCCCGCCCCCGTCGCTTTTGGTCAGCGAAATCTTCTGCCCTTTGGTTAAACTAACGCCCATAATTGATGTGTCCTTCCTATCCGACATTCACGCCGTAGGAAGCGACGAGCGCGGCGAATCCGCCCGCAAAGCCCTGCCCGACCGCGCGGAACTTCCATTCGTCATTGTGGCGGTACAGTTCGCCGAAGATCATCGCGGTTTCCACGCTCGCGTCCTCGGACAAATCGTACTTCGTGATCTCGTTGCGGGTCGCGTTGTTCAGAACCCGGATGAAGCCCGACGAAACCATACCAAAGTTCTGACGGCGCGTTTCCGCTTCGTAGATCGACACGGCGAAGACGATTTTCTGTACGTCCGCCGGGACGCGCAGAATATCGACGCGGATCACTTCGTCATCGCCCTCTCCCGCGCCGGTGCGGTTGTCGCCGAGGTGCTCCACCGAGCCGTCCGCAGATTTCTTGTTGTTGAAGAAAATGAAGTCGTTGTCCGAGCGCACTTTCCCCGCCTCGTTGAGCAGAAAAATAGAGGCGTCCAGGTCGAACCCGTCGCCCGTCGTCGCCCGCGCGTTCCATCCCAGCCCGACGATGATCTTTTCCAAGCCCGGCTCGGCTTTGGTCAGCGAAACGTTGCCGCCCTTTTGCAGCGATACTCCCATAATGAGTTGCCTTTCACAATACGAAATAGAGGATTTCCGCCGACGCGGTTCCCACGCCATCGGTTCCCCAAACAGACCCGCGAATCCTGCGTTTGGTTGCGCGGCGAAATTATCGAATTCGCCTCCACAGGTACGGTGGCGCGCACACCGCAACTATTCGCGTGGTTGCGGTGAGCCTCGCCTACCCCTTCCTCCTAATTGGCGTCAACGCCGTAGGAGCCGACGAGCGCGGCGAACCCGCCCGCGAAGCCCTGCCCGACGGCACAGAACTTCCAATCGTGTTCGTGACGGTACAACTCCCCCAGGATCACGGCAGTGTCCCGATGCGCGTTGCTGGAAAGTTCATACCGGATGATCTCGTTCTGACGCACATTGTTCAAAACCCGGTGAAACGTCGGCGAGATCAGATCGTATTTCGTGATCTCGCCGGGCGTCACGTTGTTCACGATCCGTATGAACGCCGAGGTGATCATGCCGAAATTCTGGCGGCGCAATTCCGCCTCGTAAATCGATACGGCGAACACGATTTTCTCTATCTCCGTCGGGACTTTGGCGAGATCGATGCGAATAATTTCGTCGTCACCCGCCCCCGCACCGGTGCGGTTGTCTTTCAAATGTTCGACCGCCCCTCCGGGAGAATTGCGATTGTTGTAGAAAACGAAGTCGTCATTCGAGCGGACTTTCCCCGTGGCATCGAGCAGAAAGGTCAACGCGTCGAGGTCGAAATCCTCTCCCGGTAGTTCGCCCGAATCCCAGCCCAGCCCGACAACGATCTTTTAGAGGTTCGGCTGGTCTTTCGACAGCGAAAGGTTGCCGCCCCGTTGCAACACTATGCCCATGATGATATTCCTTTCACACGTATTGCGTCGCGCCGGTACCGCCCCGCAATGATCGACCGAACTTACCGGCGACAGATACGACGCTCTTGATTCCTGTTTGCGGCGGGATGATCGGTGTCCCGCCGCAGTTCGTCGGAGTCTTCCACACGGAGCGTGCTGGTTTACTGTCCCTGCCCCATCGCGTAGCCGGGTACCCCGTCGAAGTCGCACAGGTTCTCCGACTTGATGAAGTCCAGACCGAATCCGGTCATCTTTGCCATCAGCGACACGATGTCGGAGTGGCGGATCGTCCCGTCCGGGGTCTTCGCCTTGAAGCGGCAACGCCAGTGGTCCGTTTTGAACGTTTCCGGCATGCCGTCGGGCCACACCTTGACCCCGCGATTGGTGATCATCTCCAGATGAACCGACTCCGAATAGATACCATTGAGTTTCGTGGCAAGTTCGTCGGGAGAGTTGCCGTCCCAGTGCAAAAATATGTCCACACCGACGAGAGTTTTTTTGGCGCGGGCCCGCCTTGCGGGAGGGTTGCTCTCCGCCTCGGACGGCACCGGGGCAGGTACGTCCGGATAGGTGACGACGGGGAACTCGCGTGGCATTTCTCCGAGATTGGCGATAACGGCGTCCGTGAAGGACTTCGTGCCGACGCAACTCTTGCTTACACCCTCCTTGTAAATATCGGCGGTATGAATCCCGCTTTCGAGTGTGCGAAGCCACGCGTTCTGAATCGTGGAAGCCACATCCGGTTGCCCGATATGGATGAGCATCAGGATCGCGGCTTGTAGCATCCCGGAAGGGTTCGCGATGTCCTGGGAGGCGATCAATGGGGCGGAGCCGTGGATAGCCTCGAACATCGCGGCACTCTCTCCGATATTCGCCGACCCGGCGAGACCGACCGACCCGGCGACCTGCGCGGCGATGTCGGAAAGAATGTCGCCGTACAGGTTCGTGGTGACAATCATGTCGAAGTCTTGCGGGGTGTCTGCGAGTCGCGCCGCGCCGATGTCCACGATCAAGTGATCCTGCTGTATGTCGGGATACTCCAAACCGATCTCGTCGTAGACGGCATGGAATAATCCGTCCGTCAACTTCATGATGTTGTCTTTTGTGATACAGGTCAGCCGCTTGCGGTTGTGGCGGCGGGCGTATTCGAACGCGTACCGTACAATCTTCTCACAGCCGGGGCGGGTAATCAGTTTCAGACATTGCATCACCTCGTCCGTCTGTCGGTGCTCTATCCCCGCATACAGATCCTCCTCGTTCTCCCTGATGATGACCACGTTCATGCCCGGGTGGCGAGTAAAAACATAAGGAGCGTATGCCTGGCAGGGGCGGACGTTCGCGTACAGTCCGAGGGCTTTGCGCAAAGTGACGTTTACGCTTTTGTACCCTCCCCCTTGCGGCGTTGTCACCGGTCCCTTGAGCAAGACTTTCGTGCCCCGGATAGACTCCCACGCCTCCGGTCCGATCCCCGATGTCACGCCGTAGTCGTATACGGTTTTGCCTACCTGCACCGGCTCGATTGCGATCCGCGCACCGGCGGCGAGCAAAATCCGAATCACTGCCCCGGTGATTTCCGGTCCGATTCCGTCGCCGTGTGCCACGGTGATGGGGACATTACTCGATTTATGAGTGGCCATAATGCATTCCTCCTGACTTGACTTACGACATATAATACACGAAATATGTTTCGTGTCAAGGTTTGCGGTATAATTATTTTGTGACAACTCCCACCCCTAAAGGGGCAGGCTTCTTGCAGAACGCATGATGCAACCATCTACGTTAGCCTGCAAAGGCAGTGTCCCTGCCGTGTACTTTTCTAAGATATTTATCGCCGCGTTCCAATCTCTATCGAGACTAAACTGACAATGTTCACAAACGTAAACACGAACCGACAAACCTATCGGTGTGGCTGGCAAACAACCGCACCGACTACAGGCTTGCGTCGTGTTTCGCGGGTTCACAGAAACTACCGAAACGGCGGCACATTCTGCCTTCTGTTTCAATATGTTCAGGAACTGCGACCAACCTGCATCATGCGTGGACTTGGCAAGGTTCAAGGAGCGAACCATGCCGCGAACATTCAAATCTTCGTGAGCAATAACCCCGTAGCGGTCAACCAAAGACTTAGCCGTTTTGTGGTGAAAATCTTTGCGTTGGTTCGCAACGTGGGCGTGGATTTTCGCAAGAGTTTTGACCGCCTTACGACGGTTTGCACCGCCGCGTTTTTTACGGGCAACGGCACGTTGGGAACGGCGCAGTTTTGCTTGTGCCTTCCGATACAGTTTGGGGGCGTCAACGGCTTCGCCTTCGCTTGTCACAAGGAACGATTTCAAACCGAGGTCAATACCGATAGCGGGATTGGTCGAGGTTTCTGTAATTTCCTTTTCGACTTCGCAAACGAACGCGACATACCATTTTCCTGCATGGCGTTGGAACGTTGCGGTTTTGATAGTTCCTTCGACGGCGCGATGCAATTTCAGTTTAACGTCACCGACGTTTTGAAAGCGGGCTTTGCCTTCCTTCGTGAGTTTTGCACCGTCACCAATCGTAAAATCTATGCTGTCAAAGCGACCGAACCCACGGAAACGCGGATACCCTACCTTTCTCGCGCAAAGGTTTCCTTTGACGGCGGTTCCCCCACTTTTGACGCGACGAAAGAAGGCTTGAAAAGCACGGTCAAGGCGTTTCAGGGTTCGTTGGCAAGAAGAAAAGTTAGCCAAATCAAGGCTATCGTCGGCTTTACGGGCTATTTTCAGACGTGCCGATTGCTCCCCGTAAGTCACTGTTTTTTGCTCCGCTTCGTAGCAGTTTTTTCGTTGTGCGAGAGCAGAATTGTAGAGTCGGCGGTGCGTTTCCAGAAGGCTTACCATAGCCTCCTCTTGTGCTTTGTTCGGGTATGCACGGAAACGAAAAGCTTTCGCGTAAAGGTTCCCTTTGACGGCGGAGTTCACTTGCTAACCGCGTTCCTTCTGTTCTTCGATGTAGCGTTTGATTACGTCGGCACTGCAAAACGTCTCCGCCGTTTGTGCCGGAGTAGCACTTCCCGCACTAGCGACATAGTAGGAACGCGACCAAAGGGACGGCATACGAGATTTCAAGTCGGGAAACTCTTGGCGCAAAATACGCGACGTATAACCCTTGAATTGGTTGGCGTAGTGTTGGGGAGCGTCGGTTGGTGGAACCGCGACAAAAAGATGAACGTGGTCAGGCATGACTTCCAACTGTTCAATTTCGGTTTTGAGTTCGGCGGCTTTTTCGTACAACAATTCTTTGAGACGGGCTTCAACCGCGCCGACAAGAACCTTACGGCGGTATTTTGGACACCAGACGAAGTGCAGGTGCAGGTTGAAAACCGCCCCCGAAGTCCTTCTATAGCGCGATTCGCTCATGCCTACAGTATACCAAAACCTAAACTGTTTGTCTAGTATCTAACAAAGAAAGAGAGGAATGACAAGGCAGGGAACGCCGCTTCGCGGCTGAAGTCGCGCTTCGCACGACGCGACAATTCCCCGTGCCACCTAAAGGAGGCAGTCCCCTTGTCGCATTTATTATGGAATGGACATTTTTCACGAATCATGCGCACGTGCTGGTGTGTCTGGCAGGCGATGGCGAGATGCGATTACGTGACGTGGCAGCAAAAGTCGGCATCACGGAACGGGCGGTGCAACGGATCGTAATGGAGTTGGAGGAAGGCGAAGTGCTCGTTCGGCAACGCGACGGGCGCAGGAATCATTACAAGATCAATCGCGACAAGGCACTCCGTCATCCCATCGAGGCGCACCGGACCATCGGAGACTTCCTGAGTCTGATATTGCCGACCGACGGCGACACGGCGGAAATCCCCTGAAGCAGGAACACGCGGACGACTGTTGAAATGATCCGCATGATTGCAAACAAAATCGCGCGGCTCGAAACGTTCCTCGTCGCGCCACGCTGGCTTTTTCTCAAGGTTGAGACGGAAGACGGGATCGTCGGTTGGGGCGAGCCGATTGTCGAGGGCAAAGCGGAAACCGTCCGCGCCTGCGTCCACGAAATGTCCGACTTTCTGATCGGAAAATCCGCCAACCGGATCGAGGATCTTTTCCAGACGCTACACCGGGGCGGCTTTTATCGCGGCGGGGCGATCCTGCTGTCGGCGATAGCCGGGATCGAGCAGGCGTTGTGGGACATCAAGGGCAAATCGCTCGGCGTCCCGATCTACGAACTCCTGGGAGGCGCGGTGCGCGACCGGGTTAAAGTCTACGCCTGGATCGGCGGCGACGACCCGGCGGAGGTCGCGAACGAAGCCCTGGCGCGGAAGGCGGCGGGATACACCGTCGTCAAAATGAACGCGACCGGCGCGATGGATTGGGTAGACGCGTACACGAAGATCGACGACGCCGGGGAGCGAATCGCCGCCGTGCGCGCGGCGTGTGGAACGGACTTCGGGATCGCGATTGATTTCCACGGGCGCGTCCACAAACCGATGATCAAGCCGCTGGCGAAGGCACTGGAACCGTTCCGCCCGCTCTTCATCGAGGAGCCGGTTTTAGCGGAAAACAACGAAGCCCTGATCGACCTGTCGCGTTCGACCACAATCCCGATAGCGACCGGCGAACGGCAGTTTTCGCGATGGGATTTCAAGGCGACGTTGCAAAGCGGCGCGGTCGATATTCTGCAACCCGACCTGTCGCACGCGGGCGGTATCTGGGAATGTCGCAAGATCGCGGCGATGGCGGAAGCGTACGACGTGGCTATCGCGCCGCACTGCCCGCTCGGTCCGATTGCGCTGGCGGCGTGCCTGCAACTCGACTTCTGCACTCCGAACGCGTTCATCCAGGAGCAAAGCCTCGGCATCCACTACAACGCGGGTTCCGACCTGCTCGATTACCTCGCCGACCCGACCGTGTTCCATTACGCCGACGGCTACGTCCCGCTGATGACCGGACCGGGACTCGGCATCGAGATCAATGAAGAAGTCGTCCGCGAGGCGTCGAAAACCGGGCACCGCTGGCGCAACCCGATCTGGCGCAACACGGATGGCTCTGTCGCTGAGTGGTAACGTTTTTTCTTTCTTTTTGTCCTACGCGGACGGCGCCAACCTTACGTTGGATCGTTGTTACCTGCGGTGCTGTGTTTCTGCTTGGTGCTTCTGGTTCGGTCCTTTCCCGCGAATCCGCCGATGCCGTTTCAACATACAATGTTGAAACGGCATCGGCGGATTCGCGGGAAAACAGCAAGGGCTAACTCGGTACGCGGAACTGTAAAGAGCACCGCAGGTAACAACGATCCAACGTAAGGTTGGCGCCGTCCGCGT
>JAYULM010000372.1:0-2516 GCA_043763605.1 Armatimonadota bacterium
CGCGGCTCCTCGATCAAAGACGTACAGGACGGAGCCAGAAAACTCGGAGTGAGGACGAAAACCCTCCCCGCGTCGGAAGAGGCCCTCGTTCGTTTGCCCAAGCCGCTTATGGCGTATGTGGAGCATGACCACTTTGTTGCCGTTATCAAGGCGGACAAAGCCGGGGTGCTATACAACTGCTCGGACTGCGGGGTGTGGCCCGGCGGGGTGCAGAAGGTGAGTTGGAAGCAGTGGCGGCTGATGGAGAACACGATTCTTACCGTCTTCGCTTCTCCCGGCTCTCCCGAAGAGCGTGAAATCGCCCGATGGGACGACAACGGCAAGCGGCTGACGGGAAACTCGCTTCGACTCGCCGGGTACCAAAACTCGCCTTCTACCAACAACAATGTGATCAACACACGCTGTGGAGCGCGGATGGACGCCTTAAAATGCTCCTGCATCACGTGTTGTTTTAAGGTCGGCAAGCCCGTCAATCTGGCGACGGGAGAGGAAGAGTATTCGGGCGGAACCGATCTCAGCGTTTATAATCCGAACGGTCCTTCCATTTCCATCAACCGCCTCTACCAGAGCATGACCGGGGAAGGCACCCGGTACACCTTCTCCGATCTTGGCGTCGGTTGGTCGTTGAATTTCCACTTCGGCGTACAGGTGGTTAACGGCGTCTACTCGATTCGGGAACCCAACGGCTCCGTTGTCAACTTGCCTAACACAAGTGTCTCCCCGACTTCCCCCGCGCAAGTCTACGACTGCACTCCTGGCGGCGGCTATCCGTTTCGCGTGTTCTGGAAATATCAGGCGGCGCAGGGCGCAATTCCCGGTTACGACTACTTCGAGATTCGGTATGCCGACCGCTCTCGCGTTGTCACCGCCCCCGGCAAACCCAACAGCGTAGTCGTACAAAGCGGCTACGATGTCTACTATCCGATTGACCGACAGTATGACCGACAGGGGAATTTTCTTCAGTATGAGTGGAGCTACCCCGGAATGCGCGGCTCTTCCCCCGCCGGGATGCCGCAACTCAACCGCATCAAGGACGGAAGCGGAACGGTTCTGCTGAAAGTCAATCGGGTGAGCGGCAATCTCGGCAAGATAACTTCTCTGGAAGACCCGATCAACGCCCGCAGCGTTTACTATACCCTGAATGCGGCGGGAGACCTGAGCCGGGTCTCTCAGATCGTCCTCACCAACACCGCCAACCCGCCGGATCGCACCGCTTACGGCTATACCACCGTCTCTAAGTTCAGCACTCAGGGAACCCTGGATCAGTACCCGTCGCTCTCCTCCGTGTCGGAACCCTCGCCCAAAAACGACGGAACGACCTCGACAACCACGCTTCTCTACCCGACAAGCGGTTCCAACACCTATATGGTGGTAGGCGAGATTGACCCGAACGGTAACCGGCTTGACTTCACCACTCCGCTCAACGGCGATTACAACAAAGCCCTTGTCACGTCCAAAGACGCCTCCGGCAATCTGCTCACGCAGTACACCGTCGCCTGGAACTCATTTATGGGAACCACACAGGTATGGGACTACAACGGCAATCCGGTTTCTCTGGAGACATTCGGAGGTTCCGCCCTCTCACCAACGCGCCCCTCCTCGGTTCAGAACGGCAATCAGCTCGACCCGGCAAGCCCCGCTTACAACAAGTCCACGTCCTACACTTACGATCAGTTCGGGCAGGTGCTGACGGCGACGAACGCACGGGGCGTGACCACGACCTACACGTATACCGCCGACCCCGCTTTTCCGCTCGGACGACTGGACAAAGTGCAGACCTCTGCGGGAAGCAGCGTTCTGGGGGCGACAACCTATACCTACGATAGTTATGGCAATGTCACCTCGGTGAAATCGCCGAAGCCGGGGATCGCTAACGCAGGAGACCCCGTCACCAACCCCGCGCAGTACGTCACGACGAGCTACACCTACAGTCCGCTGGGCAACGTCCTCACCGTCTCCACGCCCGGAAACAACGCCACTTCGACGGAAACCACGACCTTCAACTACACGACGGACGATGGCGTTCCCGTGCAAAACGAGAAGTTGGGACAGCCCGTCTCGGTCACCAATGCGCTCGGCAAAGTCACGCACCTGCGCTATGACCTTAGGGGCAATGTGCTTCAGGTGAAGGATGCGCTCGGCTTTATCACCACGTCCACTTACAATCTGGCGGACCAGCCAATCTCCACCACCCTTCCGGCGACCTCGTACTATAACGGGACAACGGTATCGGGGCAGAGAAAGAGCGTGACCACCTACCTGTGTCCGGGCGGGATTGCGCTTGGGGCGTCGGTGATCAACGAAGCAGGGGTTGTCGCTCAACAGGTGAACACGACTTACGGCAAGGCGGGTGAAGTGTTGACCGTAACGGGTTCGACGGAACCTGTTGCCTACACGTATGACGGGCTTTACCGCAAGACAAGCCTGACCGACGGCAAAGGCAACGTCACCCGCTACTACTACAAACGCTACGGCACACTCGATGCCGTGACCACTCCGGGCTATGTAGGGGCGGC
>JAYULM010000373.1:0-8833 GCA_043763605.1 Armatimonadota bacterium
GGATGTCGTCATTACCGGCTACGACAACTACTGGGCGGATGTCGGGGACAAAGATCGCGAACGAAGTATTCCGGTCGCCACGGTGGACAAGCAGAACGCTAAAATCGGCGCGGCACTGGCGCAGTTGCTGTTTGAGCGGATTCGGGACGGTGGTGATACCGCGCCGCGTGTGGTTTCAATTGTGCCGGAACTGGTGATAATCGCCCCCTAATCTATAAAATTTTAGAAGTTACATGGGTTGCGCTTTAACCTCACCCCCGGATGCCCTCTGGCACAAAGAGGGGAAGCCAGAGGATACCGGGGGTGAGGTTATGGCGAGGTGGGAGCGTCAGGAGAACCACGCAGAGGATGCGCTTGCCGGATGCTCCGCGCCGTCGTACGGGACAGGTTCCATGCCCCCCACGCGTCCGCGCCGGGGTCGGCGTGTCGGGATACGGTGATCTCTTCCACGAACTGTTGGTCGTCCGGGGTAGACGAGCCGTGCAATCGGACCAGTTCCGGCAGGGCGTCGTCGGAGAGCGTTCGCAGATACGCCCGGTCGAGACGCCCCGTTTTTTCGTACCGTTCGATGTTGCGGCGGGCGATTTCGCGGTCCGGATTCAGGACATTGAGCGACAGGAGGAAGCCGACCGCGCAGATGTATACGCCGATCCCGCCGGGGACCGCCGGTCGCCAGAGTGTCGTGCCGCACCAGAGCAAGCCGACCGCGAGCCACGCCATGAAAACGTCCACGTATAAACGCAGTTCCGTCGCGCCATACGCCGCTTCATACGCGGTCATGCGCCCGAATGCGGACGCGAGTAGCGGGAATGTCATGGCGAGTAGGGCAGTGGCGAGAACGGCGAAAACTTGGGACTGCGCCGCCGTTTCACGCCGCGTGGTTGCTTTCACGCCGCCGAGGAGTGCCAGCGTCAGCAGGGCGGCGATATTCAGTTCCGCGAAGCCGTGATGGGCGTAGCCAGCGTACGTCAGGTTCGGCGCGGTCTGCACGTGGGCGTCGCCGCCGAAAAGATAGCGGGTCTGCGTACACAGGAACGCGGCGAACAGCGCGGCGAGGGTGCCGAGGACGATCCCGGCTTCCGTGATTCCCAGAGGCGCGGCGGGTGCTTTCTCGCTATTTGTTGTCGCGCCGACCGTCGTCACCTCCCGCCGCGTGATCGCGTGTGCGAAGCCGCCCGCCGCCAGAAACGCAGTCGCCAGCGACCCGCCGAGCCGCCATGTCCGATCTCCCCAGTCGGCGGGGAACAGCCATTCCGTCGTTTCGCGCAACCGCTCCGCAAACACGGCGTCGGCGTTGGTGAACAGCCCGCCGAAGATCAGTAGTACCGGGATGGCGAGAAGTACGCCGCGCCCGACCGCCGTGTAATGCGCGCGCCGTTCGCCCCGCACGACGATCTGCCCGCTCGCCCGCCGCAGGAACGGGGGCGCGGCGGCGAGCGTGCCGCCGAACGCTTTCCACGGCAACGCCAGCCATGCCCCGAACGGTGCCGTGAGCGGGTTGCCGTCGCCCCAGAAATGGAGCAACAGGAGCGTAATGATCCCGCACCCGGCGATATTGAGTAGAGACAGGGACGGGTTCGCCCGGACCGCGAGCATCGCCGCGAAAAACACCAGGGGAACAGCGAACAGGGCGAGTGCTGTCCGTTTTGGCGCGACCGCTTCGCCCCGCGCCAGAAATCCGAGACAGGTCAGAAATGCAACGACCAGTATCGGTGCATTGATGCCGACGCCGGACGCGCCGCCCCGGAACAGCGTGTCGGCGAGGAATCCGATCCCGAGCGCGAACAGGACAAGGCGTAACGGTTCGCGGAGCGCGGTTTGCGTCGCGGTAACGGCGTGGTGCGTCGGCGGGGCGGCTTGCGGTATGTCGGCGGTTTGCGCCCCGTACGGCGCGGGTGGTTCGGTTAAAGTGTTCATAGTTTCCTCTTTCAAAGTAGTTTGAAATAAAGAGCGTCAAGGACAGCGAATTCGTTACCTATACAACGCCGGGGCGTTCTACGTGGTTACGTGTTTTTGTTTACAAAATACTTTGCTTTATAAAGTATATGCGATGCGACTGAGAAAAGCAAACGCCCCGGCGATTATCTAACGCGGGTTGAAACCCACGTCTGTGGGCGTTATCTACGCCGAACGTCCTTTGGACGGTACGGATTGGCAGATTCGCGTGACGATGAAAGCATTTTAACCACGTCCGGAGGACGTTCGGCGTAGACAACGCCCACAGACGTGGGTTTCAACCCGCGTTTTCGTGGGGCATGCAAAAGCAAACGCCCCGGCGATCCTGCCGGGGCGTTTGTGCAAACGACTGCGCTGTTACTCGTTCGGGTTGGTGATCGTCACGGTCCCGTCGGCGAACGACGTTTCGTAGCCGTAGGCGTCGCGGAAAAAGTCGAACGGGACGAGGAACTCGTTGTTCTCGATGATCGGCGGGGCGGTCAGCGTGACCGGGGTACCGGAAACGTCAACGCTCGGGTTCCCTTCCGTCAAGGTCGCCACGAACGACGCAATGGTCGCGGTCGCGGTTTTGGTATCGTTATCGAAACTGGTCGTGCCGCCGAGTACATCAACGGTGTCGCGGAGCGGGATATAGTTCTTGTTGTTACGCAGGATCGGATCGGACGGGAAGTAGTATTCGCTACCTCGGATGTTATAGGGCATAATTTTTCTCCTGATGGATGACGATGGGCGGCGCGACACGCGCCGCCCGGTTCGTTCCCGTTATACCCTTACCCGCTTCCTTTTATGCACCCGGGAGCGGGACGCCGGGACCGATGGGGGGGAGTGCTTCCACATCCAACCGAGCCACCGCCTCGATGATAAGTTCGCGCAGACGGGGTCCCGCCTCGCGCATGGCACCTTCAACCTCCTTGTGCGTCAGGGGTGCGTCGGTAAGCCCCGCCCCGGGATTCGTGACCAGAGAAAGCCCCGCGTAGTGCAACCCGGCCTCACGGGCAAGCGTCGTTTCCGGGACCCCGGTCATCCCGGCGACATCGGCACCCCACTGCGCGAACAGGCGCACTTCGGCGGGGGACTCGTAGCGCGGACCGTCCCCGGCGAGATAGGTTCCGGTCGGGCGTAGCGCGAAGCCGAGCGTCTGTGCCGCGTCGATCAGAACAGCGCGCAGTTCGTCGGAGTACGGTCGGGTGAAATCGGTATGCACTACCACACCGCCCGTACCGTCGAAAAACGTCTTGTTTTCCCGGTCGCGGGTGAAATCGATAAAATCGTTCAGCAAAACGAAGTCGCCGGGGCTGACGCCGAGGTGCATCCCGCCCACCGCAGTGGTGGCGAATACTGCCCGAACGCCGAGTTTTACCAGTGCGGCGATATTGGCGCGGTAATTGATTTTGTGTGGCGGCAGTTTGTGCCCCGCCCCGTGGCGCGCCAGAAAGGCTACTGGCTTCCCGCCGAGGTTGCCGAGGGTAGCGTACGCGTCCCCGTAACGGGTGGATACGACGATGGATTCGGGTGCGGCGTCGAGGGGAAACGCCCCGACGCCGGTACCGCCAATAATTGCGATGGGATACAACGGATTCATAACTTTTCGGAATACGCAACGCTGGCAAACAGCGCGGTGAACGTTCCGACAAGCGTCGTGATCGTGTTCACTCCTACATACCAAAGGAAGTTATCACGCAGAAACGGAACTAACAACATCAATAATGCGACGGCTATCCATGCTATGCCGGTTAGAAGGAGCCGTTTTCCGGCATATTCATTCGCTTGGTACCAGACCGATTCGTTTCCCAGCGTTTTTTCCGTCCGGAAACCATACAAACCATTCGGGGGAACCTGACGGCGGATCAGGGGGACCGAGAGCAACGTCACCAGCAAGCCGGACAAGACGAACATGAGGGCGCAAAATAGTATCATTTCAGGTTCTTCCCAATGTATGACGTGTGAGATCGGAGCGTGGTTGCGTCTGTCGGGTGCGGATTGGTGAACGCGGGTTGAAACCCACGTCTGTGGGCAACTTCGTCGCCGAACGTCCTTCGGACGTGGTGAAAACGCGCCTTCCCGCTGACAAAACCGTCGGTCCCGTTCCGTCCGGAGGACGTTCGGCGACGAAGTCGCCCACAGACGTGGGTTTCAACCCGCGTTTATATGCTATAACGCAATCGCTCTGGCTACTGGCGTCCTTGACAAACCGCGCCCCGCGACATACCCTGAACCTTACCCGTTATGTCCACCCCCGCGCCGAAACGCCCGCCCAACAGCACCGAAGTCGCCCGCCTCGCCGGGGTTTCCCGCGCGACCGTGTCGTACGTATTCAACGGACGGCGCGACGGTGCCACGGTCCCGGCAGCGACGCGGGAGCGTATCCTCGCGGTCGCCGGGTCGGTCGGGTATCGCCCCAACCGCACCGCCCGCGCCCTGAAAACCGGCAGGACGAACACCGTCGCCCTCTGGTCAGCGAGTTTCGCCACGCCGCACTACGCCTCGGTACTCGGGCACGTGCAGTCACTGGCGCAGGCGGATGGCTACGAAGTCGTGGTCGTCAGCGGCGGCAACGCGGACGCTCTGGATTCCGCCTACCTGCCCGCCGACGGCGCGATTGTGATCGACAAACGTATCGCGCCTACCGAACGGGATCATGTCACGGTCCCGGTGGTCAGCATGGGGGCGTATTTCGACCGGTCGGTGGATCACGTTGGCATCGACCTGTACGCCGGGACGGTCGCCGCCCTCGCGCACCTCGAAAGCAGTGGCAAACGGCGCATCGCCTATGCAGCGTGGGGATATTCCGCCCCTGTTTCCATTGCCGAAAAAGAAGACGGGCGCATCCAAGCCTACCGGGATATGCTCTTGCGTCGGGGCGATACTCCCCACTGGCTGGCTGTGCGCGGGTCCGGGCGACGCGGGGCGTATGACAGCACCCGCGCCCTTTACGATTCCCCGCCGCCGTCGGGCGGTTTGCCGGACGCGTTCCTGTGCCTGGATGACGTGCTCGCGGTCGGCATACTGGCGTTCCTGCGCGATGCCGGGGTGCGCGTCCCGGAACAGGTCGCCGTCATCGGGTGCGACGGGATCGAGGAAGGTGCGTTCCAATACCCGCCGCTGACCACGCTCGCGCAACCCGTCGCCAACGCGTCGCGCCTCGCGTGGCAGTTCCTGCGCCGCCGCCTCGCGGAACCGGACACGCCGCTACAGTCGGCGATCCTGACGCCGGAGTTGGTGGTGCGCGGGTCGGCGTGATGGTAAGTGGTTTAGTGGTCAGTGGTCAGTGCGCCGTAGCGTTTGGTGACGGTAGCCGCAGTGATTCGCGTCTGCATGTCCCCGGGGCATAAATGCCCCGGCTAACGGTTTCCAAGCCGGATAAATCCGGCTCTCGACGACAGCTGATCGCTCTATCGACGGCTCACCAGGCTAAATCAGCCCGCTTTAGCGGGCTTGAGGAACGTTAGCCGGGGCATTTATGCCCCGGTGAATTTCGCCGATGAATTGCGATATTCTCGCAGAATTTGCCTATGCCGGGTTGACAGACGCGGTGGATTAAGGCTATAATATGCCTGCTGGTTATTTCCTCTGTTCGCATTTGATCATTTCATCGATTTTTCCGGTTAGAAAGGATTGCTTCCCATGATTTTCGGCTCTTTCCGATTGGCGCACACGATTCCTCTGCTGTCGGTAGCGGCGTTGCTCGCCCTCTCCGCCGCGCCGCCCGCGATGGCGCAGGTTGGGGCGGCGCGCTATCACGAATTCAGTCAGCAAGGGGATGCTTACCCGCTACACCTCGACCTGACGCGAGTCGTGGTGCGTGATTTGGACATCGCCCCGACACAACGGGGCGTATCGTCCGATATACTCGCGGGGTTGTCGCGTCACGGCATCCTTGCCACGGACATCCTCCCCTGTGCGGGTTCGTATTCCTACGTCGCCCTGCCAAAAACGGTGACGCAGGGCGGCGCGGGCGCGGTAGAAGCCTTCGTGCGAACGCTGGTAGCGGAAAACCCGCGCCTGTATGTGCAACCGATCTTCTATGACGCGTTCGGCAAAAGTCGCGCACTGCTCATCTACCTGCCGCTCGTCACCGTCATCTTCGACGCGCAAAAAAGCGACCGCGCCGCGCGACGGGCGATGCTTGAGAAATTCGCGCCGGAAGCAATTAATGGTAGTAACCTTCCTGCTGTATCGGTTCCCACCCCCCCGGTTCCCGTTATGCTCCCCGCGCCGGTGAGCGATGCGTTCCTGTCTTCACCCGAAGACGCACTGGTCGTATCCGAGGACGTATCGCCCGACACGGAGTATCATGATCTTTCCGAGCAACAAAGGGCGGACGCCCTCGGCATGGCACTATCCATAGGTGGCAGCCCCTTTGACCGGGACGGCAAACCGGTGCGCTTCCTCGATTCCGCGACTGCGGCAAAGCGGCACGGCACACAGACGGTGCGCTTCCCCGCGAACGACGCTTCCGCGTGGCTCGACGACGAAGTGGCCTTTCTTTCCGCGTGTCGTAACGGGTTCGAGTTGCTGGCGCAGATCAACGCGCTACGCTCGGCGAAGGGTGTTCGTTCGGCAAGCGCGGATGCGATTCTGGAAACCGCGCCTCAGGAAGACTGGAACATCGGTCCCTGGTGGGTGCCGAATGACCTGTCTAGAGACGGTTGGGACATCCACCCGGATCGGTGGGCGTACACGGACCGCGAACCCGGCGGTACTCGCGTGGTACGAGCATGGGGTACCAATCGGGGTGACCGGTACGCCCCCATCGCGGTGATCGACAACGGGGCGTATGTGCGACACCATGATCTATTTCCCAACATCATACCTGTTTACTACGACTCAAATCTCCGGTGGAATGTGCGGACCGCAGATAACCGTTCGGTTTCGTATCACGAGACGCCTACCACAATGGATAGCACACCCTTGACGGAACATGGCACACATTGCGTCAGTAGCGCGGCGGCACGTGGTCAAGACGGGGGGAATGGTCCCATTGGCACCGCATGGTTAGGTCAGGTATTGCCGATAGACATACTCGTCGACAGTAGGAATACATCTACGGGGAGTGTGAAACAATCGATATTTGCCGCTTACAACACCGGTTGTCGAATAGGATCTTTTAGCACGGCGATAAATTTTCCCAACGGTCGAAACGACTTCAGCATTCTTTTGTCGCAAACACGCGGTCTCGGCATGAGTCATTTCAGCGCATCGTCCAATCGTGCTGTTGCCACTGAAGACCTGGCAAGGAACGGAGGCGGTATTGCTTCCAGCGACGGTTTTCTCGGCCATCCCGCTATGCTCGCTGTCGGCATGATAAACCGGGATCGGAATCTGTGGTTCGATTCGGATAAAGGAGTTGCTGGGTCTGGTGGAAGGTTATTCTCGGGATGGGGGCGCGGTCTACAGTTCGTCGCACCGGGGGAGGACATGCAGGTATGCTCGACACCCTCGTCAAATGGTCAAGGACAAAGATTCGATGTTTCGGGTACTTCCGTTGCCGCTCCGCACGTCGCGGGAATCGCCGCGCTCATCGGCAACGTCAATCCCACTCTCACTCCCGACGAAATCTACAAAATCCTGCGCGATACCGCGTCGAAGACCTCGCATCATTTCAATCAGGCGAGCGGGCAACAAGAACCGTATAACCAAAAAAGTGGTTGGGGATTGATCAACGCGCAAGCCGCCGTGAAGCGCGCGACGGACTATATGCCGACAAAAATCGCTGCGGGTCCAGGCAACGAAACATTCTGCCTGTACACGGGGTATGTCAGCCAAGATAGGGTGCAGGGCGGCGGCAAAGCCATCGTCGAAATGTACAACAACCTCGACGCTATGGACCGGGGGGGATATTTCGATCCTACCGCCGACGGGAGCGTGCGCCTGAACCCGCCCGCGCGCCCCGGCTGGCGTTGTATCGACATGGCATATCGCCGACCGGACAACCGCATAATCCTGTTCTGGCGTTCCCCCCAGGACAACGTCGAAATACAGGTTTATGACCGCCTCGTCACCTCGGTTCCGGGCGAAACATTCCATCTGAACAACAGCCAGACGGCCGGGTTGGGCGGCTGGGGATTGGTGAAAACGTTCATCTCGAACAGTAGTCCGACCGCCTACGCGCTGTACCGGATACGTACCCCTGCCCGGGCATCCAACTACATGATTTGGGGGGTAGCGACGAACTACTCCTCCCGGGGGTACCTCCCCGTACCGGAAGGAAACCCGGCATGGATGCCGGCGGACATTACGACGGACAGGAACGGCAAGTTCAACGTGCTGTGGACGAACATTGAGACCGCAAACGTTCGGATAGGCGTATATGAGAACAATCTGAACCTCGTGACACTACAAACGATCTCGGTGACTGCTCCGTTGCCCGCGCCCCAAATTACCGGTCCTTCCGCCGGTCCTTCCGCCGGTAAACTCGTGGACATCGCGAACGATCCCGCCAAACTCCAACTCACGAATGAAACAGAACTGTTTACGGCTTCTCAACTTTGCATCTCACCGGGGGGGATTCGGTATGTACTATTTAAGAACTGTCTGGGAGGCACGATATTCTGGGCATGGCCGTGTTCCTCAGGATACAACTGGGCTGCCAGTCCGTACCAATGGCGTTACGGAACTGACACATATGGTTCCCCCTTTGTTTCCCCCACCGCTGAGGCCACCGATGTGTTTTCCGCAAGCAACGGGTATCCGCGTTATCGGTCACAGGTGAAGAGTATCGCCGCCAGTTGTGACCCCGGCGATGAGCGGGTGCGTATGATCCGCACGTGGGGCGAGATAGGCGGCTTCGTTTACTACGATGGCATCGTGGGCGACTCCACGACGGGTGAACCGACCCGCCTGATCAACCCGCACTCCAATACCGCCTGTATCTGGC
>JAYULM010000374.1:0-8831 GCA_043763605.1 Armatimonadota bacterium
GGTCAAGCCGAACGTGCCGCCGTTTGGAACACCCGCCGCGCCGCTATTTGTGCCGAGCGACACCACCGCGCCGCCCACAGGAGCCGGGGCAGAGAGCGTGACTGTCCCCGTCGCGGTTTGCTGACCGCCGATAACCGCACCCGGCGTCACCGACAGCGAAAGAAGTGTCACTGCGGGACTATCCGTCAGCGTTCCGGTGAACGGCACGTGCTCGTAAAGCGCAGTTGTGTTCAGGTGCTGGCATACGAGCGTTCCGGCTATCTGACCGTTGTCGAAGTTCACCGTGGCAACAGGCGCGAGAACCGAACCCTTGACCTCGATGCCCCCTATCTTCAAACTGCCCGCGTCGGGGAAGTGCCACAGCACCTTGCTTTGCTCCGCACCGCCCGATAAGGTGATGCCGAAGCCTTCCATCTGTCCCGCGGTCGGCGGACTCGTCACGGTGATAAGTGCGGTCGCCCCGGCGGGAACCGATACCTCAAAACCCTTGCACTTCTTCAGGTCGTTGCCAGACACCTTGAACACGTTCAAGCCGGGGCGTGTGCCGACGCATTTGATGCCGTCCCACGAAAACACCGTGGTCGTTCCCGTCGCGGACAGACTCTTGAGGCGGCTGGATAGGGCGAGCAGGTCGGTCTGCGCGGCAGAAAACGAGAACGGCAGGGCGGTGGCGGCTTGGCGGGTCTGCCCCTGCACGACGACGTTGCTGTCTTTGCGGAACGTCGTGGCGTACACGGCGTCGCCTTGCACCGTGCCGCCCGAACCGGAGTTGCCGCCGAGGTCGAGGGCGCGAAGAGCGAACACAGACCCGCGCACGTCGGGGGTACGAAGGGTTGTGGTGTTGCCGTTTGACACGACACTGCCGTACAAGGTTCCGTTCCACGTTTGGGCGTTGCCCCCACCGCCGATAACCGTGTTGTAGGGAACGGCGGAATCGAACGCGGGAACGAGGCGGGCGATACTGTAGTTTCGGATGTTGGCGTCGCCGCCGATGGCGAGGCGTCCCTGCACCTCGGAGCCGCCTTCCTTGAAGTTGCCCTTGTCGAACACGAAAGCGTTGTAGTCGTTGGCGATACCGAGATTCGAGGGCAACGCAGTCGAGGGGCGGGCAAGCGCGGAAGTGGCGGAGAAAACGAAGAGCGCGAGGAGGGCAAAGAACGTCGCAAGAGGCAACACAGCAGTTCTGCCGGTGAGCCTTTGGGCTACCGACCCTTTCCGAGCGTTTTGCCGAGATGCGGGAGAGAGACACAAAGATTCGCGGTCGGGGGAAACCGCGCTATCTTGTTGTGATCGTCCGACTACCGAAACCTGCGGCGACTTGTCTGTCGCCAAAAACACGCGCTTTGTCCTGACTCTATCGCGGCTACGGGGACTGCCGAGCGGCGAAACAAACTATTTGGGAATGATTAAAAGGGTTGCGGCAACCGCTAGGGGGATTGCGCTTTGCCGCCAAACAGGGAGATTATACACCAACTTTTCTATCTGTCAAGTCACTTTTTGTTAAGATTTTGTTAAATATTTCCTCCAGCAGGTTTGAACAAAAAAAACTATCTGTATATTTTCTGTAAAGTCGTAAAAAAGTTTTGCAGTTTTATCGTAATCACGGAATAATACCCCGTGATTATCTCACTCCTCAATCAAAAAGGCGGCGTCGGGAAGACAACACTTGCCGTGCATCTTGCCAGTGCCCTCGCCCTCGCTGGAAACAAAGTCCTTTTAGTAGATGCCGATCCGCAAGGTAGTGCCTTGGATTGGGCGGCAAGCCGCTGCGAGGAACACCCGCCTCTCTTCTCGGTTGTCGGTTTACCAAGGGCAACAGTACATCGAGAATTACCCAAGCTTTCCGCAAACTACAATCATGTGATAATTGATGGACCGCCTCGCGTTTACGATGTTGCCCGCTCCGCCATTCTTGCCAGCGATATCGTCCTTATTCCCGTACAACCGTCTCCTTACGACGTGTGGGCAGCAAAAGAAATTGTCGATTTAGTGACTGAGGCAACCTCATTTAATGAAAACCTGAAAAGCGTTTTTGTAATTAATCGCCGAATCGTAAATACGGCGATTGGACGTGATGTCTTGCAGGCTCTATCCGGCTATCCCCTGCCGGTTCTTTCGGCGCAAATATGCCAGCGTGTCAGCTTCGCGGAAAGCGCGGCAAGAGGAGCCACGGTACTTGAAACAGAGCCGGACGGAATAGCGGCACAAGAAATACGCGCTCTTCTGCAGGCAGTCAAACAAATAAATTCAGCCCAATAGTTGCAAACACAATACTTTCAGTTGGATTCGTAAAGTAGTGGAGCATTGTGCTCCCGGAAATAGATTATGCCTAAGACAATCGCATTTGGAACGAAACCGGAATCGAGAATTACTGCCCGTAACCCAGATGACTGGGTTCGGGATGTAGAGTCCGTTGCACCCGCCCAAACTTTACCAAACAGTGAGCTAACAAATGAACCTATGAAACGGCTGACAATAGACGTTTCGGAAAACCTTCACCGGCGAATCAAGATGGCTTGTGCGCGTGACGGGCTTAAAATAGCCGACGAGGTTCGCTCACTCCTCGAAAAACGCTTTGGAGACGTTCCGCTGTAATCACGCATTTACGTATTGTCGTAAAAATGTATAAACGATTTTACGACAATACGATTTCTTTGTACAAGGATAAGTAGTCATGGAGAACCTGCAGACGCCGCTTATTGAAGATGGACAAAGCGTTCTGCCCATTCTTGAATCACAAGGCTCTTCCTCGGAGATTGCCAGCACTCCTGAATCCGACGCGGTGTTCATATTCACCACGGTTGCCGATGACGGTACGCTCATCATGCTCCCACCAGTCGGAGACACCGTGCGTGCCGCGCTGGTATGGCTTAAAGACTTGGTACAAGTCGTTGGAACGGAACAAGTGACAGGCATGGTGATGGTTGGACTATCACACATCGCCGCCGCACTCGATCAAATAAGCCGGGAGCGTATTGGCATCGCAATGGAAGCCGAACATCTTGCCGATAACCTACGGCGAGTGACCTTCTCTTACATTCCTAACGTAGACGATAGCAAGGATTCGATTCCGCAACATACCGAATGGCGCGGCGGCACTATCGTCACGTTTGTCGAGGATGATAGCCTACCAACAAATGGGCGTGTACACCGTACCGCTCGTTCCTGGCGCGGCATCTTAGTCAGTCTTCTCGGTGAACGAATCGCAGTCTTGGCTTCTAATGAACCACAACTCCTCACTTTCTCCGCTGACATAACCCAAAAATCATCACCTCGCACAACCCAGTTATCTCCCGTTGTACGATTCAAAAATGACAACATCAACCGTGCCGCTGTCCGGGCGTTCTCTATCGCTGCCACGTGGAAACCCGTTGCCAGTCTCGCACATGGAACCGAGCAGATGTACAAAGGGTTGCAGATCGCCATTGGTCTACCAGAAAGCGACGTAACGCAAAGAATCTGGTCGTCCCTCTCGAAGGGAGGCGCACGGATGGTCAAAGCGCACTACGCATTGTGGGCGCGTTGGTATGAGGACGGGGGCGAGGCAGGCGATTACGTTTCCGTAAACGTCAACCAATTCTGCGCCGACATCGGCTACACGAAGCACCACAAAGGCGGATTTCGACGTGAGCATAAGCAAGAAGCCATGAATCTGTTGGAAGCACTGACTATGATGCAGATCAGTGCAGAGTATCAGGCTCCGGGCGCATCGGATGGAAAGCGGCTCCGGGGCGGTCTCTGGGCACGGGGAATGATCGGAGAGCAGAAAGAGCCGGGAGAGGATGGCGGGACGCCGACTTGGGAGGCGGTTGCGTTCTCGTTTGCTCCAGGACCGTGGTTTACGCACCCGGCATGGGCGCGACACAATAATTTTATTGGCAAGTTAGGCATCGGGCTTTTGCAACTCGACAACCGCGAAGAGTGGGCGATCATCATCGGTGGTTATCTCGGTACTTTGATGCGTACCAATGCCTATCAAGCACTTCGTGTTCGAGCAAGCACTATACTGCACCGAACCGGACTCGGACAGAGCGACGACCTCAGACGCCGTTCAGGACAGATGTTACAGAAGTTCGAGAACGCTATGGATCAGCTGGTCAGCGTGAACGTAATCATTTCGTGGACATGGCCCGATGTCGAAACGACGGAACTGGAAAACTTAGACGACGCCGATGCGATAGCGGAGTATTACGCGGAAGAGAACTTACCTAAAAGTGATTGGCGCAATCAAATCGTAGAGATTGTACTGCCGTTTGAGCAAGATGAGACGCGGCTATTGGAAGCGAGAGGAAAGGCGAAAAAGGCATCTGCTCATCGCCTTACAAAGAACGCAAGAGAAAAAAATCTTTAGGAATGACAATCGGCTGACATTATCTAATTCTTTTCTAACAAGCATTTTGTACACGAGTATGGGGGGGTATAATCCCCCATACTCGTGTACTAACCCCCCCACACGTGTGCACTAACCCCCCCACACGTGTGTACTTTTTGAGAGGGAAATTGGCTCTAAATTCCTTAATTACATTAAGGGTCGCGGCTTTGGCAAGCCAGCCACGCCCTGATGCTATAGTGACGTATGCGTAAACAAGGTCGCACCGTTTGGCTGACTGCATTAAAGATAAGGGAGGGCTTCTCAGTATGACCGCGCCTCTGGACGAAGCCAACCCGCGCATTGCCACGCTGACGGCGATTTCCGTGCCGGAGGCAACAAGTGTAGGCAATAGTCCTTTCCAGCCCGCACAGCCCATCCTGATGCCTCTACGCGCCCTTCTGGAGGAATGGGACAAGGACGCTATAGAACTTCATGCACTGCGGGAAGATGGCAAAGCCCGCGGTCCCGTTACCGGACTCGCCGCACTTGACACGGAAATCGGCGGTGCTCTGCTTCCCGGCGTTCACATCGCGCACGGCGTTCCCGGCGTCGGAAAGACCGCGTTCGCGCTACAGATCGCCGCGACCTGCGGTTGCCCGTGCTTGTATTTAACCGTGGAAATGCCGCCCCTCGAACTTTTGCGGCGGATCACGGCTCGCGTCACCGGAACATTCCTCGGCAAGTTCAAAACCGGCGAACTACCGCCTGCGAAGTCGTCGGAACTCGTGCGCCAAGCGGTCGCCGCCACGCCGCTTTTGGCTCTGCTCGACGGGACAAGTGCCTATGCTACACCCATTGCACTGCTCGCCGCTGGCGAAGCGACCCGCACCTTGTTCCCCGCGACATCTCACCTGCTTGTTGTTGTGGATTCCTTGCACTCGTGGGCGGCGGGAGCCGGTAGCAACGCCGCAGAGTACGACCGGCTCGGCGAACACTTGGTGGCACTAAAACAGATCGCGGCGCGTCTAAAGGCTCCCGTGCTTGTTATTTCTGAACGTAATCGTCAAAGCATGGAGCGAGGCGGCTTGTCGGCAGGGGCGGGACACCGGGGTATCGAGTATGGCGCGGAAACGGTGTTCGATCTTGACTGTGATAAGGACGCTACCGAGCATGATGGCGAGATGGACGTGACGCTTAAGTTGCAAAAAAACCGACATGGAGCGCGGGGGAAAAAGGTCTCCTTGCTCTTTCACGGGGCATTGCAACGTTTCCGCACAGCATCGTAAATACTGAAAAACATAAAATCTTAAATACGATTACACGTGAAGGTGTATTTACGTAAATAAGGAATGTCGTGAAAATATTGGGGTAGTTATGTATTCGGAAGTAAAAAATCTGTCGCAGGAAGACCTGCTGGCTTTCGACCCGCGCCATCTGCTACGAGATGGGGAGCGCGATTGCTGTTGCCCCCTGTGCGGTCATGAGAAATCTGTAGATGCCTCGCATCGCTCTCTTTCCTATAATACGCATTCCGGTTTGTGGCGGTGCGCTCGTTGTGGAGGAAGGGGACTTCTGCGCGAGTGGCAGAAAAACCGCGAGTCGGAATCAGATATGTCACTGTTAAACCGCGCCCGATCTCGCCAAAGCCTGCGAAAGCGAATGGCTATCGAAACGCCGGTTTCGGCACCAGTTCATACAGTAGAGAAAGAGAACAATTGGCGAGACCATCTGCGCGATTTATTGCCTTTGAATGGGGGCTTGGGGGAAATATATCTTCAAAAAGCAAGGCATTTACCGTCTCTCCTCTGTCATATAGCCGGAGTACGATTCGCACCGCGTTTTTTCGGACGTCCCGCTGTATTGTTTCCCATTCGAGATGGCGAGGGTAGTCTCGTGGCGGCGCAGGGACGTTACATAGACGGCAGAGATAACCCGCGTATGCGAACCGTCGGTGAACGCAAACGCGGGATGTTTCTGGCATCTCAAGGACTCTGGACGGAAAATAAGACCCCAGAAACAGTAGCAGTCACAGAAGCCCCTATAGACGCCCTGACGCTCACATTTGCTGGTATGCCACAAGCTGTCGCGCTGTGTGGATGCGAGGGAATACCGGAATGGTTTCGTGTTCGATGTGCCTTCAAGACTGTGTATGCGGCTTTTGATGCCGACGATGCGGGTGAGAAAGCGAGTATTGTTCTTGCTACCTCACTGCGCCCGCTCGGAGCGACCGTTTTGAGGCTACGTCCTGAAGGCGCAAAGGATTGGAACGCGCTACTTGTCCAGAATGGTTGGGAAAAAATGTTTCGCGGGTTGTTGGAAGCAACATCAATTGAGCCTTGCTATGACAGCATATTTCTCGACGAACTTTGCGAGGCGGCAGTTTGCTATAGTAATCCTGATGAATCAGAAAGAATTGCTGACGCATTCTCGCAAAACAGTCTTGTCAATTGTGAGACCCTAGCACGGCATATCTTGTCTATCCGGGAGACAGAGGTCAGACGATTGTAGAAACAACGAAAGGAAGAACCAGTGGCATTTTGAGGAAGAAGGAGGAGGTGAGTCGGTTCTTGCTGAATACTTCCACATGGACGGCAGAAATGCACAATCGGCAGGGTGTGACTATTTCCTCGTAATCCGTACTCGCTCCCTACTCTCTCGACGAGCCGTCCGAATGGTACTCCACCTCCATTCGGACGGCTTGTCTCGTTCGTTGGTCACTTGTTCGTCTTATTCGGAAACCCGCCGGGCGGCGGGCGTGAGGGGGACATGAACGAGCATACCGATGTCATCCTTGGCGAGTGGTCGGGACAGGAACGCCTTTCTGTGGACAAAGCACTCGCCTCTGCCCTATCGGTGAAAGAGTACGCCCTATGGGTAGCGGAAGATTTAAGGCGGGAAGCGGACGGGATTGACGCCGCCGTGCGGAGTGAGGAACTCTCCGAGGCGATGGAAGGCGTGGACTTGGTGTTCGCCGCGAAGGATGATGTCCTACAAGATCCCCTTTTAGAGGAACAAGCTCGTGAACTAGATCTCGCAACCGTTCAAGAGACAGACCCTCACAGGAAATTGCTGATTCGTCATATGGCGACTGATCTCCGAGAGCGGGCTAAACGCGAAGCCTCGGCAAGAGAGCGAACCCAGTCCAAAGAATACGCAAAAGAGCAGGCGCGTCAGCGGATCGACCGTCCCATACGCACCGAAGAGCGTCGTTCCCGGTTAGAGAAGGCTGCCAGCATACGCAGTGCGGCTGACATACTCTCGCTCAAGGTGTCGAAAAGCAAACCCGATTCGCAATCCGCCCTGCTATCCTCCTATACCCTTGATCGCCATGGGTGCGTGTTTGGCTCCACCGGGAGCGGCAAAACCCGCCTCATGGTTCATCTGCTCGAAGAGCAGCTCCGGGCGGGCTGCTCGGTGCTGTGCGTGGATCCGAAGCCGGAAGCCGCCCGCGAGATACTTTCGATGGCTCTGCGTGCGGGTCTCAGCCCGGACGAGGTCGTCTACGTCACCCCGAAGAAAGGCTCCCCCGTCCCCGGTTGGAACCCGTTCCTGATTCCGGGCGAGACTCCGACATCCGTTGCAAAGGCTATGCTCGGCTTCGTCGAAGGACTCGTCGGAGCCCCCGGCGTAAACATGGAGGCACTCCTCGTGCATTCGATGTACCTGTGTACCGGGCACCGCCTCTCCCTCTACGAGGTCAACAAAGTGATAACGGACGCGAAGTTCCGTGACCAACTGCTCGCCTTGCCCAGACCCGACGCGGTTGAGGAGTCGTTCGACAAAGCAGTCGTGTTTTTCAAGGATGTATTGCCGACGTGGTCGTCCAACACCTCGGAGACGGCAATCCGCTCGGCATCGCTACGACTGGACAAGATAGTTAATGATTCCTTCGTCAAGAACCTTCTGTGCTCACGCGACAACACCCTTGATTTGGAAGACCTGTGGCGGCGGCGGATGCTCGTGTTCTTTAGTCTCGACCGCGACGTTCTCGACCGCGAGACGCAAAGGATTGTAGGAGGAATTGTCGCCTACATGACCGCCCGTGCGGCACTTCGAGTCGGAGGAAAGAAAGGCGTCAGGGTCATACTGTCGCTGGACGAACTGGGAACGACGGAGAAGTTTCTCGGGGACGAGTTGGAGGACACAGTAAGGTTCTCACGCTCCCAAGGTCTGCGCGTACTCGTTGCCTCGCAGAACGTCTCCAGCGTCTCCGACAATCTGCGGGAGGCGTTGCTGGGCAGTGCTCATCTGCGGGCGTTCTTTTCCCTAAGCGCGAAGGACGCGGCCCAGGTCGCTCAAACGCTCGTGGCTGGCTCGGATGCAAGCCACAATCAGAGGCAACGGATGACGTACCGGTTGCGCGGGATAAGCCGGTATGGCAGCGGGACGACCAAGAGTCTCGACATCACCGACGAAAACGGACGCCCACCGCTGTCGCGCCAGTTCCTGCCTGGGGGACAGGACAGAGAGTCCTTTGTCCGAAGCCTTATACGGGTGCGATTCAGATTTAGGGCAAATC
>JAYULM010000375.1:0-2494 GCA_043763605.1 Armatimonadota bacterium
GGACGTTTCGGGCCGTGAACGGTTCCCACCCGCAAGCGGGTACCCGCTTGCGGGTGGGAACCGTTCACGGCCCGAAACGTCCGTTACGGCGTCACCGCCAGCCGCCGATCTTCCATCTCACCGCCCGTGAACAGGACGCCGTCTTCCTTGTATTTTTTCAGAAGGAAGTTCGTTTGCGTTCCCCTGACGCCTTCGATAGTTGCCAGCCGCTCGGCGACGAAGTTCGCCACTTCCTGGATTGTCAAGCCCTCGACCACCACGCGCAAATCCTGTGTCCCCGACACGAGGTAGACGGAGTGGACCTCCGGGAAGCGGTAGATCCGCTCCGCGATGCGGTCATAGCCCGCGCCGCGCTCCGGTTGCGCCGCGACATCGATGAATGCGAAAACGCGCGGCTCCCCGGCGCGCTCCCAGTCCACGCGGGTGCGATAGGAGCGGATCAACCCCGCCTTTTCCGCGTCCGCGATCACGGCGACAACCTCGGCTTCACTCGCCCCGGTTTGCGCCGCGATCAGGGCGGCGGGAGTGCGGGCGTCGCCCTCCAGAATATGTAAAACAGCGTTTCTCAGTTCAGTCACGGTTCAACCTTTCAAAAGCAAAACGACCTTCCGTGTATCGTACACGGAAGGTCGTTATAACAGGCTTGAAACTTTCCGTGCGGGTACGTCAGGCGGTAGCGTTTGCTGCTACTGCCGTTGCGGCTGCACCTGTTGCGGCTAACGCCGCTACGGAAGTCACGGGGGCGAGCACGAATAAAGCAATGGCTCTACCCTGTCGTGTGCTTGCTCTCAAATTCGTTTGCATTTCGTGTCATTATAAGCGACGCCTCCGCTCCGGTCAAGCCCCGGTGATTTTATTTTTTGCCGCGCCGGTTTTGGAGGTAGCGAGCGGAATTTCGGGTACAACGCTGTTAATGGAACGCGCCGCCACCGCTGATAATGAACTACCGCGAACCCTTACCACGGCACTGAAGGAGTGGGCGGTCGCGGTACGCGCTCTGCGCGAAGGGCGACAGGTCATTCTGCTACGCAAGGGCGGGGTCCGCGACGCCGGGGGCGAGTTCGTGGTCGAGTCGCGCGATGTGTTGCTGTTTCCGACATTCGAGCATCAGGTCGAGCAAGTCGGGACATTGCAACCGTGTTACGGAGCATGGCGCGAGGACGAGGAGAAACAGCGTCCGAGAGGTGAAAACGTCCGCTTCGAGGCGTGGGCACGGATCACCGATATTTTGCTCGTAGAACCGTCTCGCTATACCAAACTTTTTACGTTCGGATCGCAACATATCTACGGCGACGCGTTCCTGAAGTTTCGCGCCGAGAATGAGCCGCAAAAGCCGCTCTACTGCCTGTTTTTGCGCGCGTTTAATCTGCCCGCGCCGGTCACGGTTCCGATGGAGCCGGACTACTACGGGTGCCGATCCTGGATCACGCTGGAAAACGAGGTATCGCTCGCCGGTGCTATGCCCGCCCTATCGCGGCACACCTACGAGGAGCGAGTCCGCGTCACGAAGCGTATTCTGACCACCGATTGAGGAAAAACCTATGACCAGCCCGTATCTGCCGCAAGGCTTCGCCCTGACGTTTCTGGGGCACTCGACACTGATTTTCGAGACCGAAAAAGGCGCGCGAGTGCTGATCGACCCGTTCGTTGAAAACAACCCGCGCTGTCCGCTCAAGAACGCCGAGGTCGGCGATCTGGACCTGATAATGCTGACGCACACGCACGACGACCATTTCGCGGACTGTTTACCGATAGCGAAGGCGACCGGCTGCTATATTCTCGCCGTGCCCGAAGTGTGCGCCTATCTCGGATCGAAAGGAATCGCCGGGGATAAACTGATCGCCGTCAACAAAGGCGGGACGGTGCCGTTCGATGATCTCGGCTTCGCGGTGACGATGACACACGCGGATCACACGTCAAGTATCAACGACAACGGCACCTTGCTGTGCGCCGGGGAACCGATGGGGTTTATCCTGCATATCCCGGACGGCGAAGAGACGTTCACGATCTATCACGCGGGCGATACTGCGATATTCGGCGACATGCGTCTGCTGTCGGAAATCTACACGCCGCGCCTCGCCCTGCTCCCGATTGGCGATCATTTCACGATGGGACCACGCGAAGCCGCCGCCGCGTCCGCGCTCCTGTCGTCGGTGGAGCATGTGATCCCGATCCATTACGCGACATTCCCGATGCTGACCGGGACGCCGGAAAAGTTCATCGAAGCCCTCTTGCATGTCGAAGCCACGGTACAGGTGGCGACGATGGAACCGGGCGAAACGATCCGGGGATAAGACGGGGCAGATTCCGCCCTCGAATTCCGGTAGAATAAATCTGTTAAGAGTTACGCGGTTGCGCCCGGAACCTCACCCCCCCCTCTCCGTGCCGGAGAGGGGGAGCCAGAGGAAACGTAGTTTCCTTGAGCCAGATGGGACTCGCGGTAAACATCTCGCTTCCGGTGCATCAACTCCCCCTCTCCGGCACGGAGAGGGGG
>JAYULM010000376.1:0-8823 GCA_043763605.1 Armatimonadota bacterium
TTTCCCTGACGCGCCGAGTTTTCCCCGATGGTCATCTGCGCCGGGGACGCTATCGCGGGGGCGTTCGCAGGTTCCAAGGGGTTCGTCTGTGCCCCGCGAATCTCGCCATTGTCTGTATTTTTGACTTTTTCTGCCACGGTGTTTGGTTAGTTTCTACTCGCTAATGGTGCCGGAAATCTGCCCGGTCGCCGTGTTTGTGGTCACGTTCGGCAATGCCGTGCCCAATCGTGATAGGGCAAGTTCCAAGCGGAGCGTCTGGATTTGCGCTTCGCTATTCGCCCGCGCTTCCATCATCTGACGCCACGCTTCCGCCTTCTCGCGCTCTGCCCGTTGCCGCTCCTATTCCGTAATTTGAGCAACCGCAAGCACATTCAATTTATCCGACAAGGTTTGCAAGTCAGCCCGGATTTCGGCGACGTCTTTTTGTAGACGATCAATATCCTGGGTTATTGTTATGACTTTGCCGGTACTGTTTGCGATCCAATCCCACACGGTTTATCTCGCCCCTGCCATAATTGCATCAAAAAGAGCGAAGTTCGCACGTGTCGCTTCCGCCGCCAATCGGGTACGCTCCCTATTCGTCTCAATCGAGTTACGGAGGCGGTCAATCTCCGCATTCATTTCAGCGACCTTTACTTCGGTGTTCCCCATCTTCTCTCCGGGCGGGCTTGCCAAAAGAGTCTGTAACATCTGTTCGATGTGCGCGATTCGCTCGTCTGTAGTAATTACTGTCGCCATTTTCAGGATTCCTCCTCAATTTAATCGCGTTCGCCTACTCCACGTGGTTCGTCTGCGCCGAGCTGATCTCGCCGTTATCTGTGTTTTTGACTTTTTCTGCCACTGTGTTTTTGTTTCTCTAAAGGCGAATCAGGTCGCACTACCTCTAAAAATCGACCGGACGACCCGGTCCTGAGGAACAGTACCCTCCCGATTCGGGCGTCCCGCAAGGTTCCAGCTCGGTAGTGATCACGACAAGTTCCTCGCCGGTGCCACCCAGATTCTTCGCCGAAACCGAGTTCTGATACTCCGAGATCCGGTCGCCTTGCCCCACAAGCCCGTCGCCGTTAACATCGACTTCCACGCACACGTAGAACTGCCCCTGGGGGTTAAGTTGACCGGGAACGTCGAACACGACCGACGCGCCGCCGGACAATTCCACGTCCCGGAGCGTTCGGGAAGCGATCACGGCGGAATCATCTTCGTAAGGAGGAAAGTCGTACAGGATTGCCCGCAACGTCACCCGCCCCGTGAACGGCTTGGCATTATCCGGGACGATGCGAGCCTTCACACGCGTCGTCGGTCCGGGAATCACGGAGTACGAGCCATCCTCGTATCTCATCCCGATGTTGCCGGGTGCGTCGTCACTCCCGCCGCCGCCACACCCTGCCATCAGCACGGATAGCAGGGCCCAACCAGCGCACAGCCAACGTCGCTTCATTTAATGTACCACTCCTGACGCCACCAAATCCTTACCCGTCTTGATATACGACAGATATTCGTCGCGGAACAGCGTCAGGCTCGTCATCACGGGCCAGATCGCGCCTTCGCCCAAGGCGCAGAACGACTTGCCGCGTATGTTGTCGCAGATGTCCCAGATCAAATCCAGATCCGCCTCGCGCCCGCCGCCCTGCATGATTCTGGCGTAAATCTTGTGCAGCCAGTTCAGCCCTTCGCGGCACGGCGTACATTTGCCGCACGATTCGTGGTGGTAAAAATCCACGAGACGCTGGGTGATCGGCACAATCGAGGTGCTTTTGTCGAATATGATCAAGCCGCCCGACCCGAGACCGAGCGTTTTGGTCGACGCCGGAATCCCCTCGTAGTCGAACGGGTAGTCCAGCGGTTCCGGCGGGGCGAATCCCATGGACGAGCCGCCCGGGATATACGTCTTCAGGTTTTCCAGACCGCCTGTCACGCCGCCCGCGATGTCTAACACTTCGCGGAACGGCGTCCCCAGTACGATCTCGTACACGCCGGGTTTGTTGACATGCCCGGAGATCGAGAACAGTTTCGTCCCGCGCGAGCGCGGGGAACCGTAACCGATCTTGCTGTACGCCTCGCCGCCCATTTCGAGGATCGGCACCACGGTTGCCACGGTCTCCACGTTGTTGACCACCGTGGGGCGTTGCCACGCGCCGGAGATCATCGGGAGTGGCGCGGCGGGCGGCTTCAGGCGCGGCATCCCGCGCTCGCCCATCAGGCTCGACATTAGCGCGGACTCCTCGCCGCACTCATACGATCCCGCGCCGAGGTGCGTGTAAATATCGAAATCGATCCCCGAGCCTAAAACGTTCTTGCCGCAGTAGCCCGCCTTGTACGCCTCGTTGATCGCCCGCTGTACCGATTTCCACGGGGCGATGTACTCGCCGCGAATATAGATGTAGCATTTCGACGCCCGGAGCGCGACCATGGAGGCGAGGCAACCCTCCACCAGCAGATGCGGGTGGAAGTTCATTAAATCGCGGTCTTTCGCGGTGCCCGGCTCGCCTTCGTCGGCGTTAATGACCAGATAATGCTCCACATCACGGTTTTTCGGCACGGCGGACCACTTGATATGGGTCGGGAAACCCGCCCCGCCCCGCCCGCGCAAGCCCGACACCTTGATCTCGTTGATCACAGCGTCCGGTTCCATCGCCAGTGCTTTCCTGAACGATTCATAGCCGCCATGCGCGACATACGTATCCAGCGAATTGATGCCCGATACATAGCGATTTTTGTAGAGAAGTTGCGGTTGCTCACTCATAGCGATCCGACGCCCACACTTTCCAAATGCGCCGCAGCAGTTTCTACCGCCACGGCGCACAGAACATTGTTCTTAATTTCACAATATGGTACTTCACACGGGGGCAAATGTCAATCGCATTAACGGGGCGGCGTGTGACAGGCTCAGCGACTCGGGGCGCGGTTTATCGTTCGCCACGCGAGGAGCGGTTGCTCGATCAGTCGATAGAAAGTGTATCCTCCCGCGACGGCGAACGCGATGGCGAGGAGCAGTCGTGCGAGTGGGAGCGCGGGTAAATCGGGGAGCCGTTCCATGATCTGAAACGCGACGCCCAGGCAACTGAAGTGAATCAGATACAAGCTGTAGGAGAAGACGCCCACCGCCTCCAACGGTCTCAACAACGGGTTGTCCTTGAGCGTGGTTGCAGGTACCCGACGCGTGGCAAAAATCAGGAAAAACGCCGCGAGTGCCGCGACGAACCCGAGAGTCGCGGGGTGTTCCATCGGCGAGAGTACGCTCCCGCCCCCCCGCACCGCCGCCGCGACGCCGAGAACACACAATATAGCGACGACCTCTGTCGCTTCGCGCTTCTCGGTAAGATGTTCCCGCTCGGCGCGGACGAAATGGAACGCGGCGACGCCCATCCCGAACATTGCCCACATATCCAGCGGATACGGTACGCGACCGGGAAACAGAACCTGCACTCCGAGTACCGCAACTGTGACTCCGTGCAACAAACGCATCAAAATGATGGGGCTACGTGGGACAAGTAGCATACCTGCCGCCACAGCCGCGTAAAAGGAAACTTCGTAGCAGAGCGTCCAGGAAACTACGCTGACGAAACTACTACGGAAAAAGGGTTGCGTCAGGGAAAGGTTCGCCGCCATCGTCGCGGCGTCCGGCAACCGCGTCACCCCCACCCCGGCACTGGTGACAACGCCGAGGCGTACCAGCACATCTTTGGCGAAGATAAGGACCAGAATCACGGCGAGCGACGCCCAGTACGGCGGATAGATGCGGTGCCACCGCGCCAGCGCGAATGCCCCGATCTTTCGCCCGCACTCCAGGTTCTTCACCGCTGCCGCCGCGATGCAATACCCGCTGATGACAAAGAATACCTCGACGGCGAACGCCCCGTAGTGCATTACGGAGTAGGGAAGTCTTCGGGCCAACCAGGGTGCCGGGACACAAACGAAGGAAACGGCATGGGGCAACACGGCACCGAGAGCGGCAGCACCGCGCAATACGTTGAGGAAGGGCAACCAGCCGGTTCGCCCGTCGGGAAGGTGCGTCGGGTCCATTTGTCGCTCCTCGCCATGGGGACGGCGACGCGGTCGCGACTCCGACATTATCTACGCTCTTTCTCCCGTAGCAGGGGTCGCGGACACCCCTGCCGTCGCTTTTTTTACGAGTGGTTTCGCCGGTATTCCAACCACGGTCACGCCGTCCGGCACGTCCCGCGTCACTACCGCCCCCGCGCCGATGGTCGCCCCGTTCCCGATCCGTATACCTTCGTCAATCCCTGCGACAATGGTCGCGCCAGCACCAATAAACACATCGTTTCCGATGATGATCTTATGCGGCGATCCGGTCCACGTTTCCCCGGCGAGCGTCACCATGTGATAAATGAGAACGTTGTGACCGATCTCCACGTTGGCATGAGACACGAAGCAAAGCCCCAGATGCCCGAGGATCAGATCCTTTTCGATCTTCGCCTGATAGGGCGTGATGCAACGGAAAACGAAATAGTTCACCGCCTTAAGCAGTTGTGGCACGAGAGGTATCCGTTTCTGATACGCCCGCGTCGCCAGCCACCAAATAGTCTCCGGTTTCATCGCCGCCATCCGCCCCCGGTAGAGTTTGTTCTTATTTTCACAATATGGTACTTCCCGCCGCACTAAATGTCAATCGTGCCGTTGCCAACGAATCGGTGCTGATCAGATCGCTCTCAGATCACCGATACGGGCTTGGGGAGTGATGTCACTGTCAGCACCGCGCAGATCGGTCAGCAGATCGTCCACCTGCGCGGGGGTACGGACATTTTCGTAGTACGTCCCGCCGACCTGGATTGCGACCGGGTTGCAACACGCGCCCAGACACTCCGCACGGTTGAGCGTGAAGACGCCGTCCGCCGTGGTCTCGCCCGCCGCGATCCCGAGACGGTCCTCGATGTGATGAATCAGGCTGTCCGCCCCGAAGATCATACAGGAAACGTTGTGGCACACCTCGATATGGTGCTTCCCGACCGCCTCCTTGTTATACATCGTGTAATAGGTAGCGACGCCCTCGACTTCGGCGCGGGGGAGATCCAGGTAGTCGGCGATCTCGGCCTGCGCTTCCCGCGTCAGATGCCCGCCGTAGGCTTCCTGGGCGACCCACAGCGCAGGCAGTAGTGCCGCCTTCTTGTGTGGGTAGCGCGATACGATGTCGTCGATCTGTGCTTTCGCTTCTGCGGTAAGGCTATTTATCATTTTATTTCTTCCTATCCGATCTTCAACCCGTCCGTCGCGTCCGAAGCATGTTCCAGGTGCCGACCAACTCGGTGATGACGGGACGACGCGCGCTAAACAAGTCCGGCACAGTGACCAGGACAGCGAACATGCCTAACTGTCCGATCACGCCCGGCAACGTGTGCAATTTTTGCGGCGACAGGTATTGCGCCACGAGCAAGGTCATGATCAGTGCCCCCTGGACACGGATAACCGGGACGAAAACATCCCGCCAGATCGTTTCACTTCCCGGGATTCGGTGTCGCACCTGGAACGTCAATATCGCCAGTTCTACTAGCGCGCTGCAGTACCCCGCCGCCGCGACGCTGGACACGCCGAGCAGGCGCGCCCCGAAATAGATCAGAGTGATGCGCAGAACCCCGGCAACCGCCATGACGATGGTGCGCTCCCGGGAAAACCCCATCGCCAGCATCGTCTGGGCGAGCACCCCGAGTGCCGCTGTCAGGACGACCTCCGAAATGCTCCACTGAAAAAGGACTACCGCCGGTCGCCACTGTTCGCCGAAAATCAGTGGCAGAAAGAACGGCGCGACAATGGCGACTGGACTCACCAGGAGTCCCATCAGGGTGATCGCGCGGCGCGATGTCCGCCCGGTGACACGCCCCACTTCGGAAGCGTCATCCTGCAGTCGGCTCATCGTCGGAAACGCGATCCGCTGGAGCATATGCACGAGCAAGATCGGGGCGGAGGCAATGTTGTTCGCCCACCCGAACATGCCCAGCGCGGCGACCCCGAGCGAACGCGCCACAACCAGCGTGACCAGAGTCGAAACCGCCGTCATAACGAGTTGATTCGCTTGAAACGGGATCGCCTTGCTCACCATCCGCCGGGCGATATGCCACTGGAACCGGCCCTGGAGCGACCAATCGGAATATGCCCGGACCACGAGCATCCCGGCGAAGCGTGCGGCGACGAAACTCGCGACCAGTGCCCACGTGCCGAATCCGGAGACAGCGAGCGTGATCGAGATCGCGGTCTGTACGACCTGCTCCGCTACCTCGGCGCGCGCGCCCGGCTCAAACTGGAGATGCCGCTCCATCATCGATCCCGGGACCGAGCGTAGCGTCACCGGCAAGATCCCGGCTACACAGACGCACAACATCGGGACGTACCGCGCATCCACGCCGTGGATGCGCAACACCCACCCCGAAAGTAGCACGACCGTGGCGATGAAAAAGACGGAGACCGACTGCTGGACCCAGAATACCGTCGCCGTCTCGTCCGGGTCAGGTTCGTCCTTCTGGACGATCAGCATGTTGTTCAGGCTAAACTCACACAGGAAAAGCCCGATCCCGACAATGCCGCTGATCGCCGCGAACACGCCGAAGTCCTGCTTCGTCAGGAAATGGGCGAGCACCAGACTGCTGCCGATCCGCACGATGGTCGCCACCACCGTGCGCAATGCCAGCACTTTTGTTCCACGCACCGCCCTGCCCTGGATTGTCTGCTTCGCCGTGTCCTCCGGGGTGGCGGTCACTTCGGTAGGCGGGGGTGGCACGGTAGCGGTCGATGTTGGCGGCGCGTCGGGAGAATCAGGCATAGGATTGCAATTTTACGGCACGGTTTATGAGACGCGACAAACCGGGGTGGCAAATTCCGGCGAAATCTATGGGAAGCAACGTCGCCGCTTCCCTTTAGCGCACCGCGCGGGGCATGTGCCCCGGCAGGGCGTCGGAATCGGATAGTCTTTGGCGCAGCGTGCCGACAAATGCCTCCGATCCTTCGGCGTTATCATACCGCATGACGTATCCAAAGTGAAGGACGTTCCCGTGCGCCGCCGCTATCCCCTCCCGGTACGATGACCGGGCACCACAGATTTTAGCGGTCGATGTCGCCGAGAACGATGTCGATTGACCCGATCATCGCGACGACGTCGGCGAGCATGCGCCCCTGCACCATCTTCGGGAGGGCTTGCAGGTTGTAGAACGACGGTCCCTTGATCTTGACACGGTAGGGCTTGTTCGATCCGTCCGACACCACATAGTATGCCTTCTCGCCGCGCGGACCTTCTACGACGCCGATGGCTTCGCCGACCGGCGGGTGAAACCCTTCCGTGTACAGTTTGAAGTGGTGAATCAGCGACTCCATCGAGGTATCCAGTTCGGCGCGCGGCGGCGGCGCGATCTTGCGATCCGAGGTACGTACGGGCGCGTCGCCGAGCGAGACGACCTTCGCATACGCCTGTTCGCAAATGTCGAGCGACTGCCGGAACTCCTCCATGCGGACGCGGTACCGGTCGTATACGTCCCCGACTTGCCCGACCGCGACATCGAACTCGAACTCTTCGTAGGACGAGTACGGGTTCGCCTTGCGCAGGTCGTGGTTGACGCCGGAAGCGCGTAGCGACGGTCCGCTCATGCCGAACGCGACCGCGTCGGTGCCGGAAATGATGCCGACACCCCGCGTACGCTCGACCCAGATCGGGTTGTTCGTCAGCAACCCCTCGTACATTTCGATACGCGCAGGGAAATAATCCATAAACTCGCGCACACGCGCCAGCCAGCCCACCGGGGCGTCGCCGCGTAGCCCGCCGGGGCAGATCCAGGACGTTTTGGTACGCACACCGGACAGATGTTCCTTGATTTCCAGTACGCGCTCCCGGTCCTGCCACGTATAGAAGAAGACCGACATCGCACCGATGTCCAGAGCGTGCGTACCGAGCCAGAGGGCGTGGGACGCGATGCGCTCCAGCTCATTGAGCAGGACGCGCATGTACTGCGCCTTTTTCGGGATCTCGACCTGCATCAGTTTCTCGACGGCGAGCGAGTACGCCAGGTTGTTGCACAGGTTGGAGAGATAGTCCTCGCGGTCGGTGAGCACCAGAGCCTTGTAGTACGACAGGTTCTCCATCGTCTTCTCGATGCCGGTATGCAGGTACCCGATGTGCGGGGTACACCGGACCACCGTCTCCCCGTCCAGTTCGAGTACCAGGCGCAGAACGCCGTGCGTCGACGGGTGGGATGGTCCCATGTTGATGGTCATCGTTTCGGCGTCGGTTTCGGGGTCGTACGACCGCTCGATCTCGATGCCCGCCGGAGCAGAGTTCGCCTGTGGGAGGCTACTCTTGGTAGTTGCTAATTGTGTCAGTGTCGCCATAAGTTTTGAGTGAACTGTATTATACCCGCTCCGGAACGCCGGATGTCGCGAACGGTTGCGTAGTGACGACTGGCTTCGCCCGCGTCGCTATGAAGCGCGACTCGACCGATAGATAAAAAATATACGCGAACGTGATGCAAATAGCAAGTTCGGCGAACAATTCGAGAGCGAAAAGAGAGGCGGGAATATGCAGTCTAATGGCGAACCGATGCAGGATACTGATCATCATGAAGTGAGTCAGATAAAGGGAATAAGAAAATGCCCCAACGAAGAACAAACCGGAAAGTGATTTCATCGCCTTGAGACCCGCGTCGAAAGGGCGTAGAAAATACAGGAGTGTCGTGAATACGGAAGTTATAAGAATTCGCCAGGAATAGTCACTTCCCTGTTGTCGGTCGATCTGTGCGACGACGAGGCATGCGATGGCGGCGAGCACGGCGGCATAGAAGAACCTGCCCCGGGCAGTCCGCTGTTTCCAGGGCTGCCCGCAGAGCA
>JAYULM010000377.1:0-2491 GCA_043763605.1 Armatimonadota bacterium
GTAGAGGTCGGTCAGCGACGCGGACGGATTCGCAACGGCGAAGGAATCGACCCACCCCGTGATTGTCGCGCCCAGATTCCGAGCGTTTTCTGCGCGCGAAGGGCTTTTCAGTAGGCTTGAGCTACTCGCAAAAGTGCCTTCGATCTGCGCTTTCAGCGTCGGCAGGATTTCGGAAAGCGGCACGTCGGCAGCGATCTTTTTGTCCCAGCGCGTGTAGATGATCCCGGTCCAGCCCCACGCCGCAGTCAACCGGGAAAGCAGGTCGTCCTTGTCGTCCGCGAACGACATTGCTTTTTCGAGCGACACGCCGCCACGCTTCTCGATTTCATGACGCGCGGGCACGTCCTCGCTCCCGAAAAACGCGCTCATCTCACCCGCCGCCGACCAGAGTCCGCGCGTCCTCGCGTCGTCGTGCGGCACCACAGCATAATCGGACTCCCCCGCGCTCGACGGATGCCCCGGCAGTTTGGCGAAATAGTCGGTATCGTGCGCGGCGACGACCATTTCCGTCTCAGGCGCGACGTGGTCCAACAGGCGGCGCAGGGAAGCCTTCGTCGGTTCGTCCCACAGAGCGGTCTGCCCCAGTGCCAATAATGGGACGCCAGGAAATCGCGCGGCGAGTTCGCTCAGGGTGGCTTGTGCTGACGGCGTACAGAGAGGGTCGTCGGACGCTTCAGGGTTAGCGTGAATGGTTGACATGAAAAAATCGTACTCGGGTAGCGTGAAGATGATCGCGATTCGTTGCAAACAGTGCGGCGGCAGGACCGCTAACCATAGTATACCCCGCTTGGGCGCACGCTATTCTCCTACACCGACCGGGCGGGAAAGTTCCCGCTTGTACACAGGGTAAAAACCCGATACGAGCCATTCCGTCTAAAATTATCCAATGCACCGGGCGTGACGATAATGGTGTTGCCCGCCCGCCTCCTGTGACGCAACTTTTCCTCCACCCGCCGTGTCGGAAAAAACGAAGGGATAATTTCGCCGATGAACACCGCCGCCGCTGAATTACCGATGCACCTGCGCGACGCTCTGGAAACGGAGCGCGAGGCGGGGGAACAACTACTCTGGGTAGGACAGCCCGACCCCATCCGCGCCGTGCGTGGCGAATGGGGCGCGTTCCTGTTCGCGATCCCCTGGACCGCGTTCGCCCTTTTCTGGGAAGCGATGGCTGCCGGGATGGGCTTCTCGCCGCAGACCGGAACGCCAAAACCGGTCGCGTGGTTCTTCGTGCTGTTCGGTCTGCCGTTCGTCGGGATCGGGTTCGCTATGCTCGCCGCGCCATTCGTCGCGATGGCGAAAGCGCGGCAGGTAGTATACGCGGTGACGGACCGCCGTGTCCTGTTCCTGCAAACGACCGGGAAAGGGCGGGAATCCCGGTCCGTGGTGCCGCGCTATATCGGCGACCTGCAACGCACCGAGCGCGGCGACGGTTCGGGAAATCTCGTCATCGCCTCCCCGTCGAATCGACACGGCAATGTACAGGGACAGGCGACCGAGAACGTATTCCTGGGCGTGAAAAACGTCCGCGAGGTAGAGAGACTTATCCGCGACGCGTTCTTCAAGGATGCAGGCGATCACGGGTGCGCTAAACTGTCGTTCGGAGTCGGCAGGTACTCCGACTCCGTTTGAAAGTAGTACGGACGCTGAAGGGTTCCGGTGGAAGCCTACGGCTGTAGACCCTGCGGGTCGCCGGGGGCGGGACGTTCGCGCGGGAATATATCGGCTCCTGACGCGAAGCGTCTACAGCCGGAGGCTTCCACCGGAACCCTTCAGCGTCCGTTAATACCGCGCTAAAGCAACCGACCTGGGAGCGGTGGGTGCGACAGATCGCGGTTCGTTAATCCATTCCCCCCGCTCTCAAGTAGCGAGAGTTGCCGCTTCGACGACAGCGACTCGACCAGATTTTGCAACCGCTCGGCAAGGCGGGTAAAGCGCGGCGTCACGAGGCGGTTGTTGATCGCAGTTTTCAGCGCGTATTTCGACCCGATGATCACCGCCATTTTCTTCGCCCGCGTCAGTGCCGTATACAGCAGATTCCGCTGGAGCATCATGTAATGCTGGTTCGCCATTAGAATTATGGCAGCCGGATATTCAGATCCCTGAGACTTGTGAGTTGTGAGGGCGTAGGCGAGCATCAGCTCGTCGGTGTCGGCGAAATCGTACTCGACCAGCTGCTCCGGGTACTGCACCGCGAGCGTCTGGTCATCCAGATCCATCGCCAGAATATTCCCCACGTCGCCGTTGAAGACGTTCTTGTCGTAGTTGTTCTTGCGCTGCATCACCCGATCGCCGACGCGCAGGACGTACGCGCCGCGCTTGTGCTCGGCTTTGCTGTCCGACGGCGGGTTCATGACGCGCTGCAAGACGTCGTTGAGGTTGCGCGCGCCGGCGGTTCCGCGTTGCATCGGCGTCAAAACGGTGATGTCCGACGGCTTGAAACCGAGCTTGGGCAGGCTTTTCGCGACGATTCCGGCGACCTTGTTCGGAA
>JAYULM010000378.1:0-2485 GCA_043763605.1 Armatimonadota bacterium
CGCTGACAAAATCGTCATCCCGCACCGTCCGGAGGACGTTCGGCAACGAAGTTGACCGCAGACGTGGGTTTCAACCCGCGATTATATACGCGTTTCAACGGAGAGAGCGATAATGCAATCGCCCTGATTATTGCGTTCGCTAAGCGGCACCCCGGACGGCGACGCGGTAAAATAAGTGGCTAATTCACGTTCAGGAAGCCGAATCATTTTATGCCCGTCGCCGCACTGACCACTCTGGGTTGCAAGGTCAACCAGTACGAAACCGAACGCATCGCCGAGGACTTCGCGCGGGCAGGCTTCACGCTTACCGATTTCGACGCGCCCGCCGACGTGTACGTGATCAACTCCTGCTCGGTCACGGCGTCGGCGGACAAGAAAAGCCGCTACCTCGCCCGCAAAGCGTCGCGCACCAACCCGGACGCGGTGGTCGCCATGACCGGATGCCACTCGCAGATGGTGATCGACGCGGGCGAAGTCGTGGATGGCGCGACGGTGCTCGTGCCGAACGACCAGAAGATGCGCGTGTTCGAGAAAGTGATGGCGTTCAAGCCAGACTTGCTCTCGTATTCGTCGTCGCCTGCGGCGAAGCTGCCGGAACGGGGACGCGGCGGCTACGCCAACCGCACCCGCGCCGTGCTGAAGGTGCAGGACGGGTGCGAGCATTTTTGCGGCTTCTGCTCGATCCCGTACACGCGCAAAGTGCTGGAGTCGCGCCCGTGGCAGGAAGTGGTCGCCGAAGCCGAGGGCATCGCGGCAGCGGGGACGAAAGAGATCATCGTCACCGGGGTGTGCGTCGGCGCGTACGGCGCGGGGACCGGTTCCGGCGGACCCGACCTTGCCGAACTGCTCCTGCGCATCGCCGACGTTCCGCAGGTCGCCCGCGTCCGGCTGTCGAGCATCCAGCCCATCGAAATCACCGACGCGCTGATCGCGGCGTTCGCGTCGCATCCGAACCTGTGCCCGCACCTGCATCTGTCGTGTCAGTCCGGCGACGATACGATCCTGCGCGCGATGAACCGCCCATATACGACCGCGTTCTACAAGGATCTGGTGCGGCGGTTGCGCGAACAGGTGCCCGATGTCGCGATCACGACCGACCTGATCGTCGCGTACCCCGGCGAATCGCGCGAGATGCACGAAAACACGCTCCGGTTCGCCCGCGTCGTTTCGTTCCAGCGGACGCACTGCTTCCCCTACTCGCCGCGCCCGCGCACCCGCGCCGAATCGGAGAAGGACGACGTGCCGCACGACGAAAAGCAGATCCGCCGCAAGGAGTTGCAAGCGGTGGTTGACGAAACCAACCGCCTGTTCACGTCGCATTACATCGGCGAAACGCTGGGCGTGCTGGTGGAAGGCAAGCAAGGCACGGGCGACGGCGTCCTGACCGGGCACACAACCAATTACGTAGCGGTCGAGTTCGCGGGACCGCGCGAACTGACCGGTCAGATAGTCCCCGTGCGCCTCGAATCGGTGACGGCAGACGGCGGCGCGAAAGGAACCCTCGCCCTGTCCGACGCGGACGTGCGCGCCCACATCGCCAGCGTCCCGAAGCCGAAATGGGACACCGACTTCCTGCCGCTCGGGATGGCGGAGTAGAAACGCCGTGCAAGCCGTCCGAACCGCTGAGCGAGAAGCATTATCGCCGGAGGAGCAGGTGGAATGGTTGCGTGTCGTGAAGGAGTTGGGCGCGAAACGGCAAGTATTAGCGGTGCCGAAATCTATCGAAACCGGACTCCAAAACCGGGCGGTTGTCGAGTTTCTTTGCCAGTTGTGGAAGGACGAAGAGCGAAAACGTCGCCGACGGGAAAAGTGGGCGTTGCCGGTAATCTGCGGCTCGTTTCTCGCCCTGATCATTGTGACCCTGGGCATAGCGTTATGGACGACTCTCACCGGGATGGCACGACCAAAGGATTTCTTCATCGTCGCCTTATTAGTGGAAGGTATTTTTTTCTGGACTTCCGGTGACATGGCGGACAAACGGAGTCGGCAACGTTCTCTCGCTTTCCTGCTCACGAACGCTCCTGTAGCACCTCCCGCCGCAGTATTGATCGAAGCGTTACATTTCGGCGGTTTCAGTCAGGACGCGAGATCTCGCCTTGTGACATCTTTACCCGACTATCAGGACAGTGACGTTCCAGCATTCGATGAACACCAGAATAGTATCTTGCTTTCGGAGTTAAAGTCGGGTCTGGCGAAACGCATGAGATCCGGGCGTAGTTATTTCACTGATACGGACATCACCTTTCTCGCCGTTTTGATCCGCTGGTTTGAGCGGGAGGCGATCTCCGGAAAATCCGTATCAAAGGAAGTCATGCCGCTTTTGTCCTGCTTCGTACAAGCCAAGCCACGCCCCGACCCCTCAATGCGCTGGCGATCCGTCCGGACCGCCGCTGAGAACTATCTGCTACGAGTCGGGGAACTCCGTTCCTCCGGTCTGGTCGGGGAACTCCGTTCCTCCGGTCTGGTCGGGGAACTCCGTTCCTCC
>JAYULM010000379.1:0-8763 GCA_043763605.1 Armatimonadota bacterium
AACACCGGAACCCTGCCGTCAAAAACACTCCGGGAAACCGCGCTCTATCTCTCCGGCTTTCGGCAACGCGGGCTGTATGGCATCGAAGCCAACTTGCGCGAACGGGCGACGGTGCAGGACTTCCTGCGCCGCGAACGCGCCGTAAAGAACAGCGAGCGCAAACGCATCAGCGCGAATCTGGACCGGCACCGCGTCGATCTGTACACCGGCGCGGCGGCATTCACCGATCCGCATACTTTGACTGTCGGTAGCGACGGCGTCATGCTGACTGCCGACACGTTTCTGATCGCTACCGGTAGCCACCCGTTCCGCCCCGACCCATACCCGTTCCAGGACGCGTGCGTGTACGACTCGGACGAGATCCTTTCCCTGGAGCGGATCCCCGGTTCGCTAATCGTGGTCGGCGGGGGCGTCATCGGGTGCGAGTACGCCTGCATTTTTGCCGCACTCGGCACCCATGTCACCGTCCTCGAATCCCGCCCGCAGTTGCTGGCGTTCCTGGACGACGAAATCGTCGCCGTGTTGCAGGAGCGGATGGAACACCTCGGCGTCCGTTTCGTGTTCGGCGATACGGTTACAGGAATTGTCGGCGCGGAAAACTGCAAGACGGAAGGCGGATATACCGTTTCTCTGGCGTCCGGCGGGAGCATCAGCGGCGAAACCATTCTGGTCGCGGCGGGGCGCGCCGGAAATACCGGCACACTCGGTCTGGAAAAGATCGGAGTGGTCACCGGTAAACGCGGCTTGATCCCGGTGGACGCGCGCTTCCAGACCAATATCTCCCACATCTATGCGGCGGGTGATGTCGTCGGAAACCCCGCGCTGGCGTCGGCGGCGATGGAGCAGGGGAGGCTGGCGATGTGTCATGCGTTCCATTTCGACTACAAGCAGACGATGTCTCCGGTGATCCCGTATGGCATCTACACCATCCCCGAGGCGTCGGCGGCGGGCGATACCGAGGAAGACGCACGCGCCAAAGGCATCCCGGTGGTCGTCGGTCGCGCCCGATTCGCCGAAAACGCGCGGGGAGAGATCATCGGCGAGGAGCACGGCTTTCTCAAGCTGGTTTTCCGCAAAACAGACATGACGCTGATCGGGTGCCACATTATCGGAGAGCAAGCGTCGGAGTTGGTGCATATCGGATTGACCGCGATGCTCGCGAATCAGGGCGCGGACCTTTTCCTGCAAACCTGCTACAACTATCCAACGCTATCCGAGGCATATAAATACGCGACGTACGACGCGCTGGCCAACCGTTCGCGGGACACTGCCGATTCGACCTGAAACGTACGCTACCCGTCCTCCTCGGCACCCATCGCATTTAGAGCGGTCTGGGCATCGATAGGCTCGGACACCCGCGTGTCGCTGACGATGCGCCCGTCTTTAAAGCGGATCACGCGCTCGGCGTGGCGGGAAATGTCCGGCTCGTGGGTGACGATAATCACCGTTTTTCCCATCCGGTGTAGACGCTGGAAGATCGCCATGATCTCCTCACCCGTGCGAGTATCCAGCGCACCGGTCGGTTCGTCGGCGAGCAGGAGGGCGGGGTCGTTGACCAGAGCGCGCGCGATGGCGACGCGCTGTTGTTGCCCGCCGGAAAGTTGGGCGGGCGTATGGTCCGACCGGTCCAATAATCCGACCATGCTCAACGCCTTCTCCGCACGGACCGTGCGGTTGCGTGTCGCTCCGAGGTTATACAGGAGCGGTAACTCGACATTGTGTAACGCGGACGTACGCGGTAACAGATTGAATGTCTGGAAGACAAACCCGATCTTGCGCGAGCGGATCTGTGCCAGTTCGTCGTCGTCGAAGCCCGCTACCTCGGTTCCGTCCAGAAGGTACGAACCCTCGGAGGGCGAATCCAGGCAACCGACCATGTTCATAAAGGTCGATTTGCCGGACCCCGACGGTCCCATGATCGCGACGAATTCGCCTCGCCCGATGGTCAGCGACACGCCACGCAGGGCACGAACGGTGTTCGTACCCATCTGGTATGTCTTCGTAATGTCCGTGGCAGTAATGATCGGTTGCATGTTGGTTAGTGGTCAGTGGTTAGTGGTTAGTGGTTAGTGGTCAGTGACCTGCTGTCGGAACCGCCCGCTGGTTCGGACATCTTCTAACCACTGACCACTGACCACTGACCACTCACTTCGATTTCGCCCGCGCGGCGAGCATCGCGGTCATTTCATTCATGCGGCGGACAGCCGCCTCTTTGTTCCACGACATGCCGGTCTCCGGGTTGAGTGGATTGAACGGCTTCGGCTCGGGCATCTTCCACCCGGCACCGCCCTGGGCGCCGCCTCCGCCCATCCGCGCCATCGCCCCGCCCCCGGGACCACCGCCCTGCCCGCGCGCTCCGCCGCCACCGCCCCAACCGCCGCCCTGTCCGCCGCCGCCGCGACCGCCGCGCCGGCTCGCCGCCGCCGCAAGTTTCTTGATCTGCGGGACGGTGAGCGACTTTGTCAGGTCTTTGTTGATCTGCGTCGCCTGCTCGTTTGTCAGGGACGGTTTGGCTTTCCACTGGTTGATGACGCCGAGAATGGTTTTCGCCTGCGCAGGGGTAAACTTGGTCTTCGGGTCCTTCTCCATGTCGTCGAAGGCACTAATCGTTTGTCTGAGCGCGAAAACCTGCTTGTTGTTATCGCGGAACTTCATCATCTTCGCCCGTGCCGCTTGCATTTCGGGAGTCATCTGGAAGCCGCCACCGCCACCGGGACCTCCTTGACCGCCGCCCGGACCCTGCGCGAACACCGAGGGCGTGGAAAGCAGAAGCGGGAGGACCGCCGCGACCGCGAGAATGAATCGGGAGGCTCGCTGGGGAGCCGAAATAATCTGCATAGGTTTCCTTTCGATACAAAGCCGTTGCGCGGCTGTCTTATTCATAGCGTAGTGCCTCGATAGGGCGCAGGTTTGCCGCTTTGAGTGCCGGATAGAATCCGAAAAATATACCGACGAACGCCGAAACGCCGAACGCGAGGATGACCGAGGTTGGGGAGACGACGACCAGCCAGCCGTTCGCCGTGCCGATGGCGTTCGAGCCGAGAATTCCGACGATCACGCCGAGCAGGCCGCCGACGAGCGACAGGAACAGCGACTCACACAGGAACTGTCCCAGAACGTCCGCCTTGCGCGCTCCAATGGCTTTACGAACCCCGATTTCATGGGTACGTTCCGTGACCGATACCAGCATGATGTTCATGATGCCGATGCCGCCGACAGCGAGCGATACGACTGCCAGATAGGTGATCAAGGAGCCGAACGTGTCCTGTTGCGCGTTCTGCGCCTCCGAAAGGTCCGCCTGATTGAATATGATGAAGTCCGACGCCGTTTCGCCTTCCAATTTGTGTTGCTTGCGCAGGATCGTTTCCACTTCGGATTGCGCCTTTCGCATCCGGTCGAACGAACGCGCCTGAACGCTGATGCTTCCCAGGTTCTGTTGACCGAGAACGCGCCGCAATGCCGTCGTGTACGGGACATAGACGCCGTCGTCCGGATTGCGGAACCCCTGTCCGCCTTTCTCTTTCAGCACCCCGATCACTGTGAAGTTGTTGTCCCCGACGCGGATCGTCTTGCCCATCGGAGATGCACGGTCGAACAGTTCCTTCGCCGTCGAACTGCCCAGAACAGCAACACGGCTCAGGGAGCGAATCTCGCCCGGGTTGAAGTACCGCCCGGTTTTCACGGCGTGGTTGGAAATGACCGGGTAAAACTCCCCGGTCCCGTTCACCGGAACGCTTGTATTTTTGTTGTCGTACTTTACCTGCCTGTTGCCGTTCGCCTCGGGCGAGATCCGACCGACCGAAGGTGCACCTTTCAGGATCGCTACGGCGTCGTCGGGCTTTAGCGTCGAGCGAGAACCCTGCCCGAACGAGATGTTGCCGCGCCGCTGGCTTCCCGGTCGCACCGTCAGTACGTTGGTTCCGAGTCGTTGCAGACTCGCCTGTACAGCCGCTTTGGAACCCTGCCCGATGGCGATTGCGACGATAACGGCGGCGACCCCGATGATAACGCCGAGCATAGTGAGTGCGGCGCGTAGTTTATTGGCGACCAGTCCGCGCAGGGACATGATCACAGTGACATATGCCGGACCCCAGAAAGGCGGCGAGTAGGGAACATCGTCGTCTTCCTCATCCGCGCCGCTGGCGAACAGGGAACCGGTGGGAGGAAACTGCGTTTCCGCCGAGGCGGGAGTGATCGCGGGTGCGCTCATGGTTATCGCCCCCCTCTGCCACCGCCGCCGCCGCCAAAACCACGCCCTCCACCGAACGGGGAGCCGCCGCCGACCGCACCACCCGGTGCCGTCGGAGGAGCCGGTTCGATGGTCTGCGTGATGATCATCTCGCCGCCCTTCAGCCCGGAAACGATCTCCACGCCGTCGTTGCCTTCCATGCCGGTTTCGACACCGACCCGGGTTTTCTTGACGCCGAAGAATGTCGTCGGGTCGTCCTTCGACGGCTTGCCGCCGGCCGACGTTTCGACGTATTTGCCCTTATCGTCCTCGCGCACCGCCTCGGTAGGCACGGATACGACGTTCTCTTTCTCTTCCAGAACAAACTCGCAGGTAGAGTTCATACCGGGTTTGAGCAACCGGAACGTCGGCGACGAATTGTCCACTTCGACGCGCACATGGACGCTGGTCACGTTCTGCTCGACCACGGCTTGCGGGTCGATACGCGCGACTTTGCCCTCGAATGGTACACCGGGATATGACTCGAACGACACTTCGACTTTCTGACCTTCGTCGACGTTCGCGATGTCGGTTTCGTCTACCGTGACATCGACATACATCCGGTCGGTATCGCCAATCTGGATGATATTGGTGCCGGTCGAGTTGAGCGACAAGCCGGAAGTGATGATCGCGCCCTGTTCGACATATTTTTGCAAAACGACGCCGCCGGTCGGGGCGCGCACTTCGGTCTGCTTCAAAACTGTCTCGGCGTTGCTACGACTCGCTTCGGTTCGCGCGATGGTCGCCTGTGCCGTCACGACATCGAACTGACGGATCTTGTTGTTGGTCGCGTTCGCCTTTGCTTGGGCGAGCGACGCTTCGGAGCGTTTCACCGACGCCTCGGCTTGGAGAAGTGCCGCCCGCGATTCTGCAAGGCTGTTACGCTGGTTCGGAATCGCGACCGCGTTCTGCCGTGCGGCGTCCAGCGCGGCTTTCGCCTGTGCGACGCGGGCGTCGGCATTATCCACGTTCGCGGAAAGTTCGTCGGCGATGGTGTCCAGTCGCGCCTTCGCCGAACCGACCTGCGCTTCGTTCACGGCGAGCGTCGCCCGTGCCTGATCCACGGCGGACTGCGACACGAAGCCTTTCGCGACGAGCGATTCCTGACGCTTGCTGTTCGCGAGTGCGTTATCACGGTTTGCGATTGCCTGGTCGTACGCCGCTTTTGCGGATGCTTTCTGTTGCGGGTTGGTCGCGTCCAATTGCTTGCGCTGCTTGACCGCCTGATCGTACGACGCCTTCGACTGCGCAATAGCCGCCGCCGTCAAAGCGGGTTGCGTTGCGGATTGGGTCGTTGCCGTGCGCAACCGCGCCTCCACCTGCGCCCGGCTCGCTTTCACCGATGCCAGATCGGCTTCCGCGTTGCGGATAGCGATATCGGTTTGTCGGGTTTGCAGTTGATACGACTCTTGCGACTGCGATTTGCGTGCCACGGCGGAGTCGAGGTCGGCGTCGGCTTGGCGGAACGTGGTCATGGAGTCGGTGGGATCGATACGGGCGATCAACTGCCCGTTCGTCACCGTGTTACCGACTTCGACCGCCAGCACCTTGACCTCGCCACCCGCCCGCGATTTTATGTCCACGGTGCGCCAGGGCTTCAGCGTCCCGGTCGCGGAGACAGTCTTTTTGATGTCGCCCCGTTCGACTTTCGCAGTCTTGTACTGCAACGCCGTCGCCTCGGAGGTCGCCGCGCTCCGTGACCGGGAGTAGGCGTATCCGCCGCCCACCGCCGCGATGGCGAGAATCGTGGCGACGACCGCCCCGGCGTTATTTTTCTTCCGCCGCCCCGGTTTCTTGACCGGGCTTACGGTGTCCGTGCTACTACTCATTATTTCGATTGCCTCCGGGTCGTCTGTCGCCGCCACCATTGCCCCACCCACCGCGACCACCTGGTCTGCCGAATCCGGCAGACGGTGGCTCCGCAAGTGTAAAATCGGTCGGGATGGCGAACAGTGCGTCCTCTATAGTCGCGTCGGTTATTATCGTTTTCATCGTCAGGTGCGTTGAGAGCGGATCCGCAGCGGGCATGTCCTCGCCGTTCTCCGAACTGCGAAAGCGGGAACTCATCCGGAGCGAAACCGTGCTTTCCCCTGGCAGGGACTTCATGTTTTTCAGTCGCGTAACCAGCGGCTTAGTCAGAGGTCCACCGAAGGCTCCTGCGTTATCGGGAAGCATTAGCCGGTATATCGCCACCACAGGCGTGTCATGCCCAGCGGTGAACAGTGCGGCTCCGTCCGTAGACCATACTTCGCCATCTACAGCGAGAGATGGGGGAGCGAATCCGCCCCGCATGCGTCCGCCAGGCGGAAAATTGCCGCTACCCGGGTTGCCCCCCGAAGGAAAGCCGCCCGCATTGCCTTGCGGGACGTATATGGCAGGGGGATTTTGCGCGGGGGCGTTTTCCGGCAAGTTGAATGTCATTTCGACGTTGCCGGATACAATATACTGGCGCGTCTGCGCGCCCAGAATTTCTTTCGAGACGAACGCGTTGTCCGCCCGCGCCGCTTTCAACTCCACAGTGCCCGCGAACGTCATACGACTTCCCCTATCGCCGTCCGGAAGCGCGTCCACCCGACGCTCCCCGTCTATCGCTTCTTTATAACTCTGCACGAAGTACGTTTTCGCCACCGGATTCAGCGTATAAACTTTCTGCGCCATTCCGTCATAAAGCAGGACTGCGGAGGGCGCGGTTTCTGGTTTGGCTCCTATCGGTCGGAACTCGACCCGGGCGCGCGTTCCTTTAAGAAGTACCGTCACTGTTTGTTTCGGGTCGGCGCGTACGGGAGCCGGTTGTTGCGCGTCATTATTGCCGTCGCTTTCTCCGCGTCGTTGTCGTTCGGGGCGTAGGTTTCCTGTCGTTTCCCGGTCAAACGTCAGCACGGCGTCGGCATATACCGGGAGCGTGCCGGCGACGAACGAGACCAGCAGAGTTGCTAAAGACTGAAGGGTTTTTCGGTTCGGCTTTATCACGTTTTGATTCCTCGCGGTGTGCCGGTCAGGAACGGCATACTTACAGGATAACAGGGTGTTGTGAAAAAAGTCTGAAAACAGAGGTGCTGTCGCGAAAATTACAAAGTTAAGAGTTATGCAGTTGGGGGAAGGTCAAAGCCCTCCTCATTTACTTACCCAGTAATTAGATGAACTGTGTAACTCCTAACAAGGAATGTTTTTTGATGTGAGGTAGTTTCAAAAATCCGTCAGCGGCTCCCTGTGAGTACGGAAACCAGTCGGCTCTCCAGTGTGCTAGCGACTGAACACTAAGGGCCGTCACCGGCTTATGCGTCCGTAGGTGATCGCCAAATTGCGGCAAAGTAGGAGCGACGCAACAAGGTAAAGGCGAGAGCAAGCTGGCTTTTCACGACTGCAGATGAACGATTCAAGTTGAGGAAACCACACCCACAATTACTAACGGGTTATGGAAAAGATTGAGTCAGAGTGACATTTATTAACAAGCATGCACTACGGAAATTCAAAACACGTTTATGGTAGGGATGTATTTTTCGACTTGGCAGACTCCTGACTTACTCCCACCCTAGAAAGGCGTTTTTTATCCATGAATTCAGCTAAAGATGCAAGTGATTCGACGATTGTTGCTAGTAGGTAGTAAAGGGCGAGTAGAAAGGGGAGAAAAGATACTGCTGCAGGAACCAGAAAAACATTCATCGTCTGGGCTTGTAGTCCCGTTCCGGGAACGGACTGCTGGTCCACTTCTAATTTTGCATAAGAGTAATACCAATCGCTAATTCCCGCCTCTGATGCCTCTTCGGGGGTCATATGCCCTACTGCAAATACTCGATAAATGCGGGGCAATTTGGCAAGTGCATAGAACAAGCCGAATACAATAGCGAACCAAAAGCCAGCGGGGGAAGCAGGTTTGGTCCACCAAAGAATTCCTTCTTGTAATGCAAAGACCCGGTGCGAGTCAAGACCTGTCTGAATAAGCGGTGATAGGTGGTATCGAAGAGTTAGAATATTTTCCCAGTAGGGTAGCGTCACTAGCGAGAGCGCAGCCCACACGGGAAGCCCCATTCCAAATCGCATTATATTTAGGAACAAATCCGACCAGACTTGCGCCCTTTTTTGCCCTTCTTTGGTTGAAAGCCGTGCTTTGTTACGTGGAAATTTACGCAAGAATGCAAAAAATATAGATGTCCAGCCGTACTTTAACAAAAGGTGGAGCAAGAAAAGCCAGAGGATTATTCCCCATACACTGAATCCAGTCATTCGCATTGTCAGTATCAAACTGTTCAGCAACGGTTCAAGGAGCAAAGGGTAGTAAAATTTCCATGTAGGAAATTGATATTCTTTGAGAGTCCTGAGCGTAACGAAAACTTGCTTTTCTGTGACTCCAAGTTCTTGAACATCTTCATGATTCTTCCTGACTCTTTCCGTAACGGAATCTAGTGAGGCAACTATCCCTTCTCTTAACCTTTTCTTAAGCTTTAGTTTCCGGTAAGTGAGGGGTTTTGCAAGACACGGGTAGAAGCCGTACAAAGGGTTACCATACTCTCCGCCAACCCTACCCATATGCGAAA
>JAYULM010000380.1:0-36287 GCA_043763605.1 Armatimonadota bacterium
CACTCAACCCGGTGAACGAGTGGAAATGACGCGGATGGCGACGCAACTTAGAAACATTGAGCATGAGACAGTTTACCCTAATTCCGCATCAAGTCTTAATGGCGTATCCCGCGAACATTGCGGATTATTTCCGGTGTCGCATCGTGTGAGAGGGCGAAACGCGGGTTTACACCCGCGTTTCGCAAACGTGCGGTTTTACCGCACCCAGTAGGTGCGGTTGTACTGCTTGGCGGCACCCCGGTTCGGAATCCACCAGTCCCGCCCGGTCGCCGGGGCGTACGTCTGCTCGAACTGGTGCCATTTGGCGTGACCGTCAAGGAATGTGTAGTTCGCTCCGCCCTGATACCGGCGTTTCTCGATCTCGGTTTCCGAGTTGATACTCTTGCAGGTAGCCGTCGCCCAGTTCTCCCAGCACATCGGGTGCGCGTGGTCGCGGGTGTCGTTCTCCCGTAACTCCGCGACGTAGATGCAGGAGGCGGGTGCTTCTATTTCTCCGAGCGTCCAGCCGGTGCCGTTCTTGTTGTTGTTCAGGTACGCGTTGGTCAGGTAACTGGACAGGCGCGGCGTCTTCCCGGTGGGGAGCGCGGTGAGATCGATCATCTCGGGCCAGTTGAGCGAGTTGTCGTCGGACAGGCGGTTCATCAGTTTCGCCTTGACATACGGCTGCACGCCGTCGATCCACGAGGTGTCCGGGTTTCCGTAGGTCCAACCCGTCGGGCGGGAGTGCGAGTTGAGCGGCAACGATTCGTCGTTGTCGGAGATATACATCGCGATAGCCAGTCCGAACTGACGGGAGTTGGAGAGTGAGTTGAGGGCGCGGGCTTTGGCGCGGGCTTGTGCGAACACGGGAAAAAGGATCGCGGCGAGCACGGCGATGATTGCGATCACGACGAGCAGTTCGATCAAAGTAAAGCCGGTCCGGGGGGCGCGGCGAGCTTGCATAGTTTTCATGGTGTTTCCTGACAGATCGGGGCGGTGCCGGACGTCGGGCGGCGCGGAAATGCGCGGCGCACAACGCACACGGCGGGAGTGACGGGGGATTCGAGTCAGGAAAAGAGTCGGGGCGGGGCATGGGGCGGCAGGGGCGAGCACCCCTCCGGCATCACTCGCGGTGTCGCTAACGAAATAACGCACAAGATCGTCGCCGGGTACTGACCCGAAAGAACGACGGCGCGTGGAATCAAGACAGGGGGGAACACGGTCCCGGCTAACGCGGCGTCGGGCGCGGTTTCGCAGACGGTGCGGAAGGCGAGCGCGGAAGCGGGCGAATCGCTTGTCTCGCAACAACAAGTGCCGCCCTTTCGGTGTCCGGCGCAGGTCGCGCACGAACAGGCGACCCCCGCCGTCTTCGGCATGAGCGCGGCGAAGCGCGAAACGGCAGTTTCCGTTCTCGCCGCCGGGCAGGGCACGAACAGAACCTGTAACAACGTCGCCACGAAAAACACGCCGACGAGAACCGCAAAAGCGGCTCGCAGACGGTTAATGGTGATGATGCGCAACTGATTCACTTTTGTGTTTCGTTTGCATTATGCCGTAACTATCCGTGATTCATCACACTTTTTTTCACGACGTTTGACACGTTACAGTGGAACCGCGCGCTATTTGCGCTTCACATAAAAATCGGGAGGCTTGACACTATCCGGTTTCTCTTTCGCCTGCCTGACAAACTCCTCGACGCAGGGTGGGCAACAGAACCGATACGTTTTGCCGCCGATGACCCACGCGAATCGCGCGTCGGCGGCGGTGTTGGTCACCGGGCAGATTTTGCCGCCTTTGGCGGGGTTCATGTTGTGCTTCGCCATCATGCCCGCGAACTTGAGCGCGGCGGTCGTGTTGCCGTTCGCGGCGATGTCGGCTTTCGTGTACAACCCTCCGGGCGTCCCGAACAGTTTCTGCGCCTCGGTGTCGGTTACGGCTGCGGGCATGGACGCGTCGCTGTTGCCAAGGTGCGAACTGCCGCTATCTGCCATCGCCAAACTTGACGGCGACCACTGGATACGATACGTCCGCCCCTCGAACGGAAGCGACAGGCTGAGTGCCATCTGCTCCCCGCGCAGTTTCGCCGTGTCGAACGTGCCGACGAAATGCGACGACTGCCCGTCGCCGTCGCTCGGGAACGGTTTGGCGGAAAGGTACACCGGAATCGCGTCCTCGCCGGGGACGATCACCCGGGCGTCCATCACGTCGCCGAGGAGGGAATCTATCGGGCGCAATTCGCCTGGCTTGCCGCCATAGAAGAACAGTTCGACCTTTCCCGATCTCGACACCTGAGCCTCGACGTGATAATCGGCGAACGACTGCACGTTCGGCGCGTGTGGCTTGGTGTCGGCGTGCGTCCCGCCGCTTCCGGCTCCGGCGGCGGGTGCCGGGGGCGTCGCGGTCCGCGCCGCGTCGGTGGTCTGGGCGGCAACGATCTGCGGCTTCTGGCAACCGAGCAATACGCCGACGGCTAACACTCCCGCCGCGCTGCCAATGATGGCGATCCATTTCTTGTTCATAACTTTCCTTTCATGGTGCGCGATATACACCAGTGTTACCGCCCGGCTCATCCCTTTTCGCCGGTGCGGCTCCTCTACCGTCGTCCGGCACGGTGCCGCCGTTCTGATAGAAGCGGGCGTTCGCCGGAGAGCAATGCCCGGTTCCGTCGTCGAACCAATCCCGCAACAGCGCGATGACGCCCGGTTTCCCGTCGCCGATGTACCGGGCGCGCCGCTCCCGGTACGCCGCCAGGATATGCCCCGCTTCCCGGCGCAGACGGATGTCTTCCGCGCTTTCCGGGGTACCTTTCGGCACCGCGTAGACGAATTGCCCGGAAGCGGCGGCGAACGTCGGTACCTGCCGGAAATCGCGCGGCGTGATTTTTTTGGTGTCTTTGCCCGCATCCATGCCCGCGACGAAAAAGTCCACGGCGGGTTTCGGATAGCCGTACAGATAGCCCAGAGCGCGGTTGCGCGCGGACGTGTCGTCATTTTCCGCGAAAACGACCGCCGCGAGGGGGTCGGTTCCCGGCGTCACGCCCCACGCCGCCCAGAACGGCGCGTAGGTGCCGATCATGCGCCGGTACGTCGGGACGCACACGATCACGCCTTCGAGATACCGCTTCTTGTCGGTTCCGACGCGCCGGAACATCAGTAGGTCGGCGCGGAACCAGTCGCCGCACCGGAGCGCGGACAGTGCCTGTCGCGTCCGTTCGATCCCCGCCGTGTCGGGCTTGTCGCTGGCGAGGTGCGTCTGCATGTAGCCGCTACTCATCGGCTTCAACCCGCCGACCACGGTGTACAGGGCTTCAGAGTCGAGAATCTTCAGGAGCAGCTCCTCGGCGAGCGGGCGCAGATCGGCGGGCAGGGTTTCCACCGGGAAGCACTCGGCGCGGGGGACGGCGGCGGGCGCGGCATACGCTCCGGCAAGCGGCGACGGCGCGGCGGTTTCCCCCTGCGCGTAGGCGTGGGGGGCAGAAAGAGCCGCGAGTGCGAACGCGAGCATCGCGACGAATTTTCGGTCTACTTTCAAAGAATCGTCTACCTCCCCGTTTCCTTATTCAACGCGAAGAAGCGGATATACTGGAGAAGTTGGGGATCACCTTGCGTAATGGTCGCCGGTAGAGGGACCGGGCTTAACTCCCCGAGACCGGCTTTGCGCCGGGCATCATTTATCGCCGATGAACCAGCGGGACGAAACTGAGGACGCGCCACTTTGACATGACCGTCCGCCCACAAAACGCACGCCGAACCGGTATGACGGGCATGGAGTCGCGGCGAACCGGAACCGGCAGCCGCCGACGTATTATCCAGGAAGGTTCCTGCCAACGAATATCCCCACGGCGGCGAAATAAAAATAGACTTGCTGACTTTGCCGGTCACGCTCACGAGCGACGCGCCGTCTACCATCAAGATCGTGTTCGCAGCCTCTTGAATATCCGCGAGTGTGGTACTGTTCGTGCCATTGCTGAGATCGGGAAACAGTGTCGTGTAGACCGAATACGTCGGAATATCCGCGCCGTTATACCAGTTCGTGAAGTTGGGTAGCACGACATCTTTCGCACTGGGGTCATCCTGAATTTCCACGCTTTTCGTGTAGGGTGTGATCAAGCCGTCGCCCCGGTCGAAGTAGATATTACAGGCGGCACTCGGGCAGGGAGCGGTAGTGTACGGGGGCGCATTATAGGGGGCGACCGAGGCAGTCATGGATTTCCCAAACCAATAACGGTTATTGATGGGTGAGCCGCCGATAGCGACGCGATAGGGAACGACACACTCGTCATAATCCTGGGCGTATTGCAGAACCGCGAGTCCGATCTGTTTCAGGTTGCTGATGTTTGCCGTTTGTCGCGCTTTCGCCCGCGCTTGTGCGAAAACGGGAAATAATATCGCGGCAAGAATAGCAATTATTGCGATCAAGACGAGCAATTCGATGAGTGTGAACGCGTCGCTGCGATTCCTGGTTTTGATGACGAGAGTTAACTTCATAGGGTTTCCTTTGGTGTCGTCCTGATTGGTGTTTTCGGCTTGCGGTTGTCGATCATCGATTCGATGCAACTAAATTGCGTTAATTATTCGGCAAGGTGGCCGGGAACGCGGGTTTTCGGACCGCGTTCCGGCGATGCACGATGGCTGTTTTATTGCGCGACCCGCGCGAAACTCCGGTTATGCTTTCGCGCCCGGAAGGAGCGTCAGCAGTTTCTCGATCATCCAGTAGCCGCCCGCCGCGACCACGAGGAGCGATGCCGCGTTCGTGACCATTTCCCACTTCATCGCGCCGTGCCGGGCACGCTTTTCCGAGTCGGCTTTCCAGAGCATCAGGAGTGGGAACACGACCGCGCAAACGATGACCTGCGCCAGTTCGACGCCGAGGTTAAATGAGAGCAGACTCCAGAACAGCGCGGTGCCCTCCGGCAGACCGATCTCGCGCAGGTTCGACCCGAACGCCAACCCGTGAATAAACCCGAACGCGGTGGCGTACCAGATGCGGTGCTTGAAATTCTTGATCCGGATGTTCTCGATGCCGACGTAGATGATCGTCGCGTACACGAAAATCTCGATCCAAAACATCGGCAGTTCGATCTTTCCGAGCGTCACCAGCAGTAGCGAGAGCGAATGCGAGATGGTGAAGCCGGTTAGCACCTTGACCAGTGTTCGGAAGTCGGGCGCGACGATCAGCAGTCCGAAGATGAACGCGAGGTGGTCCGGTCCCTGGAAGATGTGCATCATGCCCAGATACAGGAAGTTGCCGATATTGGTGAACAGGTTTGCGACTAAGTCGGACGGGTTGACTTCGGTGGACTCGCCGGGGCGCAGGTTGCGCTGGTACCCGCCGACGTTCACCGTGGCGAGCGCGTTCGGCAGGTAACTGAAAAGGGTAGACGTGATTCGCATCGGCTGTTTCGCGGCGTCCGGGTTTTGCGCGCCGTCGGGGCGCGGGTAGCGGAACGCCATGCGGAACTTCGATTTGGTCGGGTCCACGTTGCCGTCGTAGCGCACGTCGGCTAACTCGCCCTTTAAAATTGTGCCGTCCTGCTCGATCCGCAGTTTGTCGTTGATATACGCCTCGATGCGCTCGCGGGCGGGTTCGGTGAACGTATCCCCGGTGCGTTCCTCCGGCTCGATGATGCTATCGGGGATTTGCGTAATGTCCTGCACGTTGCCGGAAAATTCGGCGGCGATAAAGGTTTCCTGCGGGCGTAGCACGATGGCGATTGGTTCGACCTGGATCGTGTGGGCGTTCGCTAAGGATGACAGTAGCGGCACCAACAGAAGTAGCGGAGCGATCCTGAAAAATTCGGTAATCTTCATCTATCCGTTTCCTGTGCCGGGCAGACCGGGCGCATCTTAGACAGATGTGCACGGTCCACTCAGGCGAGAAGACTCAGGGTTTGACCCTGTTTTTGTGGCTACGCGAACCCGGATGCATAACTCCCTTAGCGGCGGTCGTGGTGGTCGCCGATTTCGGCGCGTCATCATTCGTCGCCGCAGGACCGGTCGGCTTCGAGCAACCGGTCGGGAACGCCATCCCAATCAGGGCACAGAGTCCGGCGGTGCCATAGAAACAACCGCGTCGGAAAGACCGGGAAGTTCGTTTCATAGTTGCCCTCTCAGTCATTCGGCGGCATGTCGTCGATATTATGCATGCCCCAGTTGTCGACCGCGTTGACCGGCTTGGCCTTACTCAAGGTCTGCGTGAAGCGGAACCACTTCGCATGACCATCCGCGAACCCATAGTTGTTCCCCTGGCTATGTCTCCCGACGTTCTTCGGGTCGGGCACCTGGCTGTCGTCGCTCACGTCGCCGATCTGGTAGCCGGAACCGTCCAGAAATCCCTTTTCCCAGTTGCCGTCGGGCGCGGAGGGCCACGCGTGGTAGTCGAAAAAGGCGATCCCGGCGTGGCGTTCGGCAATCATGATCTGTTGCGCGGGCTGTTTGAAGTCGCCGAGCGCGAGGCCGTGGGCGAAAAAGCCGTTGATCAGGTAGTCGGTGCGGTACTTCTTCCAATCGTCGAGTGTGATCACCGGCGGAAACACCGTGATGCTATCGTCATCGTCCAAAGACGGATCGCGGAAGATGGCTTCGGACTTGATGTAGGGCTTGAGCGGCTCGTACCACGTGTACAGGTCGGCGATGGTGTCGGGCGGCTCCAAGTCGTGGTGGGTGACGCAGGTCGTTTCGTCATAGTCCTGCGTGTACATCATGATCGCGATCCCTATCTGGCGCACGTTGGACAGGTCGGCGGTCTGTCGGGCTTTGGCGCGTGCCTGAGCAAAGACGGGAAAAAGTATCGCGGCGAGGATCGCTATTATCGCGATAACGACGAGCAGTTCGATCAGGGTAAAGGCGCGTTGGTAGGAACGGACGCGCGCCGTTTTCAATGGCGTGTGCATAATAAACCTTTCAATCCGGCGTGTGAATTTCGGCTGGAGTCGATATTGACCGCGTGAGGGCGGGCAAAGGGAGTGACGAGTGGTTGCGGATCGGAAGGGTGACGGGAGCGGTTCCGTCACGCGCGACGGATTAAAGTTGCGCGGGGGGGACCGCCTGCCCGGAGCCTGCCGACTACGCGTGGCGGAAAGCGGGCGGGGCGCGCAATCCACGGCGGGGAGCCGGGACCGCGCACAGTGCGGCGAGACGAGTGGCGAGTAGCAGGGATGTCACCAGTGAGAAGACGGCGAACACGGACAGGCAGACCGACGACGTTGGACGCAGGGCGGTCGATAGCCAGGCACACAGGTCGCAACCGGTGCCACCGATCAAATGGGTGTCGGATTTCGTGGGAACGGATTTCACCGCGACGCACCCGCCGCTCAGAATGACCGACTCGCCCGATGGTGCCCCGGATGTCATTACCGGAGACGGCATGGTGTGCGCGCCATGATGGTGAAGCACTGCGACGACCGCGACGAAGGCGAATAGGCAGGCGAATAAACAGGCAAGTCGGCGAAAGACTTCCCGGTGCGTACTCTTTTCCCCTTTGGCGCGGATCTGCATTGTTGCAAAGAGTTTACCATAGGAATCGGTATTGTCAATGATTTGCAGGACTGTTTTTTAAGGGGATTCCCGGAGTGTGCGGGATAGGAAACACACATCGCCTCAGATTCTCGCGCCGACTACGGGGCGGTTAGCACATCCGCGCCCTCCGCCCGCTTCAGGGAGTCCGCGTTAGTCGCGCCGGAGGGCGAGGGTTTTATCCCCGAACGTCACGATCAGCCGGTCTCCCTCGAAGCGATAGTCACCGGTCAGATAGACGCCGTTCTTATTCATCGCGAGGACGCCGCCCGCCCCCGCCCAGCGGCTTTCCTTCTTCTCCACCGAGTCGCCGGTATCGATGCTGACGCCCTGCCCGATGAAGATGCTCCGCGACGTGGTCGTCTCGGTGAAGACGCCGTCCGCGCCGAGCCGGTACGACGTATTCGAGTCGGTGGCACCGCTCACGGTCAGTTTCCCGCCGGTACCGCGAACATCCCTGTCCGTCGTCACCAGACCGCCGCGCCACGTGCCGACGAGCCGTTCGTCCGCGACCGGCTCCGACCAGTCGGCTCCCCGCATCATCACCCCAAGTGCCGGTTCGCGGGCTTTCATTTTCGCGGCGGTGCCGTTGGCGACAAGCACCGCCCCCATGCCCCCGCCGCCAGTACCCGGCGCGACGTAGCACCGGACCCGGACGGCGGCACCGTTCACCGTGCCCTCGTAGATCCAGCCGGAATCGGTGCTCTCACCGACACGGCGCAATCCCGGCGACTGCGCGAACGTCTCCTCCATCTTCCGAGCGACCTTATCGCCCCCGGCGTCCGTGATGATCAGCAGGTAGCCTTCGTCAGCGGTCGGGGCGGCGGCTCCCGGCGGGAGTAACACGAGCATCGCCGCTGACGGCAGGACGCGCCAGCCCTCGGCGAGCGTCATCCGAAAGCCTACCGGGTGCCGGTACGCGCTTCCTTTTACGGGAGCGGTCGCGGGTTTTCCCGGCGGCGCGGGCTTCGCACCTTTCGGCGGAGTCGCGGCTTTCGGCGGGGCGTTCGGTTCCGCCGGGTCTGCGGGCTTCGGCTTCGCCCCGGCGGTCGGCGCGAAGAGGAACGTTTCGTCCTCGCCCGCGACGCTCATCACGAAACGTATGTTGTCCCCGTCGCGGCGGAGCGTGAACGTGATCGGCAACTCCTGCCCGTCCAGCGAGAGTTTGCCCGAAGCCTGCTTCCCCCCGGATGCCACCGTGCCCCGAAGTCCCATCTTCGTCGAGCCATCGGAGAACGTACCGGTTAGGGTGTCGCCCTCCTGCGCCAGAGTCAGCGTGAACACGTCGCCGTCGGCTTTCGCGGAATACTCGCCGGTGAAAACATCGGCGACGGCGGCGATAGCGACGAACGCCGCCGCCGCGCCAAGATAGATCGGATAAACTACCACGTTAACCCTCCTCCCCTCCCAGCGTCTATGCCGGGACCGCGTCCGCGCCGACCGACTCGGTCTCCTCGCCGAACTCGCCCCCGAGCGTGTCCGCTGCATCGGATTCGCCCTCGGATTCGGCGAGGAACGGGCGCACGGCGGCGAGGAACGCCTCCGGATTTTCGACGTGCGGGAGCATCCCGGCGTCCTCGATCACTTCCAGTTTCGCCTGCGGGTTGGCGAGCAGGAACGGCTCCGCCTGACCTACCGGCGTTTCCACCGATTCGCGCCCCCAGACGAGGAGCGGCAGATCGACAACCTTCGTCCATGCCTCGGCGACGGAGATATTCAGCATCCCGGACAGGAACGACGGCAGAGCGTTCTCGCCGCCCGGCTGGTGCGCCGCCGTGTGGTACTGGTCCACCATTTCGTCGGTCGCGGTGGCGGGCTTGGCGAAAAGGCGGCTTGTCATGTATTTGCGGATTCCTGCTTTCGACGCAATCGCGTTGTAGATCGTCGTCCCGAGCACCGGCGCGGATAGAACGGTGCGCCCGATCTCGGCGCGGTCGCTCGGCGGCGTGGCAAGGTCCTCGATCCCGGTCGGGCAGACCAGAACCAGCCGCCGGAACAGGAGCGGGTCCCGTGCCGACAGCGCGATCACATACGCCGCCGAAAGCGAAGTCGCGATCACGTCACACTCGCCGCGCCCGTCCCCGACCTTGATCACGCGGCGGCAGAAATCGTCCAGAAGCGCGACATATTTTTCGGCGGTGTACGCCATCTCCGGCTTGTCCGACTTGCCGAAACCGAGCAGGTCGAGTGCGTAGACGGTGTATTTTTCCGTCAGTGAGTCCCACACTTCCTTCCACTCGTACGACGAACTGCCCGCACCGATGCCGTGCACCAGAAGAAGCGGGGGACCGTCCCCGGCTTTCTTATAGAAAACGTCGCCGTCGGTGGTCGGGAAGTAGCGCACCTCACCGCCCGAAAGTTGCGAGGTCAGTGGCGGCGTCTTGTAAAAGATGAACGCGTTGGTCAGTGCCGCCGCGCCGACCGCGACCCCGGCGATCAGCAAGCCCCTCAGCCAGCCGTTCCCGCCCTCGTTCCGCTCTTGTTGTTCGTTGATTTCGTTATCTGCCATAGGTTTGTCGTGACTTTCGGCGCGAGAATATCCGCGCGTCCGGGAATGTTATACCCGTCCGAGTGTCAGACAGTCAACCGGGCACCGGGTTGCACCGGGAGATTCGACTACAGAGACGCCGCTGGAACGTAGGGAGTTGCCCAAGCCCGGTTCTATTGTGTGGATACCTTCGGTCCGCATCGTACGAAATGGCGACACTTCCACCCCGGTTCTGGAGATGGTTATGACGGAGGACGCGGACTATAATGAGAGCGAACAGTGCGTTCGTTACGACGATTTGATTGCTGTCACGCGTCCTTAAAGAAAGCGAGTCGTTACGGGAAAGATGCAGCGGTGATTAATTCTCTTGCAGTCATCCGCAAAGCGTGGCGGCGAACCGGAATGCGTCGGCGCGTTCGACGTAAGCGACACTGTCTGTATCTGGTTCGCCGTAAGTGTTGCCGAGAGTGGTAAGTTCTTTGCTCAATTCTTTTTCATGGGCAGGCGTTTCGGATTCGGTAAAATCATCGCGCAGTTCTTCTATGTTCAGGCACTCCTCCCAATCGTCCGGTGTAGAGTACGGCTCCAATAGTTCGGACAATGCGACGAAGAAGGCATGCAGTCCCCGGTGGCTCAGTTTCGCACTGTTGTCATGGGAAACGAGCGCGACGTAACCTGTCAGCGGGGCACGACAACAGACGCAGTACGGGTTGCTGTCGTTACTGTCGGTGAAGGGAAGATAGCCCCATATCTGGGGGTATCCTGCTTCTCGTAACATCCGATGAAACGCGAGAACATCCTTAAGTGGTAAAATCTTCAAACTGAAGTCGTCAATCGTGACACCGTCTGTGAACCGGTATAGATCCCGCAACTCGTTCGTAAATGTCAGACCGGTCCTGCGCTCTGCATCAGCTATCTCCTCATCGGATGCGCTGGGTCTCGGCGATATTCCGAGACGATTGAGTAAATCACTTAACAGCTTCATGTGATGTTTATACCTTTTTCCGCCGAGTAATTTCTATGAACAACGATGAATTCTGGGGCATCATTGAGCAATCTCGCGGTGGGATTCTTCCGGGCATCATGGACGAGGAGGCGACCGAACGACAACAGGAGAAACTGGCAACGCTGTTAGAAGCACTGTCCCCCGAATCGGTTGTTTCTTTCGATGCGGCGATGCGCGAAATGCACCGGCAGTCAAACCATTGGGATCTGTGGGGCGTCGCGTACATCATCGGCGGCGGTTGCTCCGACGACGCGTTCGAGTATTTCCGACGCTGGCTCCTCGCGCAAGGGCGCGAAACGTTCGAGCGAACCGTGCGCGACCCGGAAAGTCTGGTGGCAATTATCCCGGCGGGTGACGAGAACATACTGGACGCCGAGGGTTTTTTCTATGTCGCGGGCGACGTTTACGAAGCCAAAACGGGAAAGGATTTGATGGATCTCGTCCCGACACCGGAACCCGGCGCGTCCGAGCCACGCGGCGATATTTGGACAGAGGACGACTTGCCGGAACGCTTCCCGAAAACGTGGGCTAAGTTCGGCTGGAATAGCGAAGATACCGGGGACGAGACATGACCGAAGATCAGATGTGGGACATCATTGAGCAATCCCGTGACGGACTGCCGCCCGGTAAGTACGGAGCCGTACGCGATGGAGCGTCAACTGGCGAAATTGGCGGTTCTATTGGAGTCACTTACTCCGGAAGAAATCATCGCTTTCGATACTGTCAGCGAGACGTACCACAGATCGAACCATCACGACCTGTGGGCGGTCGCGTATATTATCAACGGGGGGTGCTCCGATGACGGCTTTGACTATTTCCGCCGGTGGCTTTGGGCGCAGGGGCGCGAGGTGTATGAGGCGACCGTGAATGACCCGGACAGTCTCGCGGATCGCATCCCGCCTGACGGCAGATATTTGGCTTCCTTCGAGGAGTTTTTCTCGGTAGCCAATGATGTGTACAAAGCGAAGACCGGCGAGGAGTTGACAGACGCGATGATGGACCTGATGGACGATGAGGTAGATCTGTCGGCGTTCGATATTCGCGGGGAACGATGGGAAGAAGCCGACTTGCCGCGACGCTTCCCGAAAACGTGGGCGAAGTTTGGCTGGCTTGTGGGGGAAACGGGCGACGCGGGCGAATGATAGTCGGGGGAGAGAAATTCTTCCAACCCTGACGGCGTGGTCCGCTCTATACGGTAGGTTCGTCCTCCCGCTTTGTTTTCTGCCACTGGTTGTAGTTGTAACACGCCGAGACGACGGTGACGGCGACCATCAGAGCGAATAGCAGACCGCGCTCCCGGTTCGACATGCCGCGAACCGGCAGAAACGGCAGGATCAGGGCAAGTGGGGAAAGCAGGATGTCGCGCCAGAAACGGCGGCGGTGGGAGAGGCGGAAGTATTCGAGGCAAAAGCCCTGGTCGATCAGTGCCGGTTGCGCCGGGCGCGGGTTGCCCGTCAGCACCGGCAGGGGAGCCGGGGCGGTAGCCGTTTCGTTCGGATGGTTCGGGGATTGGTTTTGCATGATCGGCTTCCGGGTAATCGGCGCGGGTATGCGGTAGTAACGGACACCGTTTAATTTTATGTCTACTGCGACGATTCCTGCACCGTTCACGTCCGAACCGGACGCCCTCGGAAACTTCGGGCGGTTCGGCGGACGCTACGTCCCCAAAACGCTGTGCACGGTCTACATGGGCGCGGAAGATGTCAAGGGGCAGGAACGATTCGCGGTATCATAAGAGAGAAAGGATACCGATATGGCGACACAGATTTTCGAGGCGGTGATCGACGAGAACGGCGTTCTGCAATTCATGGAGCCGCGCCGGTTTCCGCAAGGCACGAAGGCGATGGTGACGATTATCGAGCCGGAAGTGGAGCAAAAGGCGGATGCGTTTACCGTGATACTTCACGGCAGCGGGGATAAGCGAATCCCGTCGGTGCGCGTCGTGCGCGATGGGGATTCGGATCGCCTTGCCAATACGTTTGATATGTTGGAAGACGCAGAGACCCAGTTCACGTTGCCGGAACTGAAACCGGGCGCGGTCTACAAAATGGCTACTCCGCGACTCACCGATCCTGCGCAAGCCCGTTTGTTCCGAATGGAAATGACGGAGGCGACCGACGATGCCCGCGTATGAGCCGAATTTTTCGGAGCAATCCGCGCCCGTCGCACAGGTGACTTTCCGTAATCCCGTTAGTGCCCTTCAATAAATAAACTGTGCATTGTCGTGATCTAATTGAGAGGAAATTCGTCATAAAACGAACAGTTTATTTCTTGAAGGGCACTTAGCGGCGCGTCGGTCGCCGATGTGCGGATGTTGTTGGATACGGGAGCCGACGTTTCGCTGATGCCGCGCTCTTTGCTTGGTGCGCTCGGTATCAATGAAGACGATTCGACACAGCGTTTCGAGATGAGTGGGTTCGACGCGAACAAATCTACGTCACCGGTAGTGATTGTACAGATGCGCTTTCTGAACAAAGACTCCACCGGGCGGTTTTTGCTGTCCGACGCGGAGTACGGCATTATTGGGCGCAACATTCTGAACAACTTGCGCCTTGTGTTCGACGGACCGCGCCAGATGTGGGAAGAGATGAAGCAGTGACTGAGGACCAGTTCTGGAACATTGTCGAGCAGTCTCGTGACGGAATGCCTCCGGGGACTGTGGACGAGGACGCGAACGAACGCCAGTCGGAAAAACTGACGACGCTGTTAGAAGCACTTTCTTCCGAGGAGATTGTCGCGTTTAACAGTGCCATGGGCAAAGTTCACCAGCAATCCAATCTTTGGGACTTGTGGGGCGTGTCGTTTATTATCAGCGGCGGCTGTTCCGATGACGGATTCGAGTATTTCCGCCGTTGGCTTCTTGCGCAAGGTCGCGAAACGTTCGAGCGATCCGTACGCGACCCGGATGGTCTGTGCGAAATCATCCTTACTGACGGTGATTTGGAGCCGGAATTCGAGGGGTTCTTCTACGTCGCCGCAGAGGTATACGAGGCGAAGACGGGGGCGGATCTATACAACCTCCTGCCAGTGCCGGTGGAGGAACCCGAAGCGGAGGGAACCGATCCGCAAGGCGACCGATGGGACGATAACGATTTGCCACAACGCTTCCCGAGAACGTGGGCGAAGTTTGGGTGGAAGGAAGAAGAATGGTGATGAAGCCGCATTATCCAAAATTCCAAAGCGCAGGCAGGTCATTTTCGCAAACGTTGCAAACGAGGTGCCCTTCTTTTACTATGTTCACCGCCCCGCAAGTCGGACAACGCCGGAAGTCGAAAGGGGTAGTGAAATCGTCGGGGGCGTCGAAACCGATGGCGTCCAGTGCTGTTTGAACAGCCGTCCAACTAACTGGCTCCGGACAAAATCCCGTGGATTGGTTCGTCACCGCCAGCACCGAGACGGTCCCCTTTTCGAGCGCAAACGTGATTTCTCCCGCCGAAAGCACGTCACCGTTTCGTGCGCAATGAACGTGCTCGGAGTGGCGGTCGGCGATCCATAATTCGCCCATCGTATTGATCACAAACGTCGCGATGAAGCCGCCGTCTCCTCCACGCTCCTGGTGCGTTTCGCGAATCCATCGGGAAACGTCGGGCGGTGCTGTGATCAGGAATCGCTCTGGCAAGGTGTCAAAATGGAGAATATCAGGCGGTCCGACATAGCGATAGATTTTTGCCATTTTAGGATTCAACCTTACCATCCGCAGTTCTCGCTTGGGTTCCCTTCCATTTTCGGTAATTGTAAGATGCTGAGATCACACTGACCGCCAGCAAGAAGAGAAACGTGACGAAACGGCTGACGGGTGTCAAGTAAAAACCTGGGATTTGAGGAAGCACGAAGATAACAAAGCCGAGTGGTGCTATCTTCAGGTCCCGCAAAAATCGCCGTCGATACGAAAGCCTATCATACAGGAGGCAAGGACCTTCATCAATCAGACCGTCCTCGGTTTGAACGACGCCGTGCAACACTGGCAAGGGCGGGTCTTGTGTGGTTTTACGTCCTGGTTCTATCATATCCGATATCGGTGTGGGGAGTATAATGCGGTAGTATAGTGTACGGCGGACAAAGTAGTGTCCGCTAAGAATAATTTAGAAACGACTCGTATAAACCATGTCTACCGCTACGATTCCCGCACCGTTCACGTCCCAGCCGGACGCTCTAGGAAACTTCGGGCAATTCGGCGGGCGTTATGTCCCCGAAACGCTGATCCCCGCCCTCGACGAGTTAGCCGAGCAGTATGAACGCGCCAAAGCCGACCCCGCGTTCCGCGCCGAACTCGCGTTGCTTCTCAAAGAGTATGTCGGCAGGGAAACCCCGCTGACGTTCGCGGCGAATATGACGCGTGAACTGGGCGGTCCGAAGATCTATATGAAGCGCGAGGATCTGTGTCATACCGGGGCGCATAAGATCAACAACACCATCGGTCAAATCCTGCTCGCGCGGCGCATGGGCAAGCCGCGCATCATCGCCGAAACCGGAGCCGGTCAGCACGGCGTGGCGACCGCGACGGTGTGCGCGAAGTTCGGCTTCCCCTGCACGGTTTATATGGGCGCGGAAGACATCAAGCGGCAGGCATTGAACGTTTTCCGGATGCGGATCATGGGCGCGGAAGTACGCCCGGTGGTTTCCGGCACACAAACGCTCAAGGATGCGATGAACGACGCAATGCGCGACTGGATGGCGAACGTCCGCGACACGCACTATATCATCGGCTCGGTCGCCGGTCCGCACCCGTTCCCGATGATGGTGCGCGACTTTCAAGCGGTTATCGGCGACGAGGCGCGGCGTCAGACCATCGAGCGTGAAGGGCGATTGCCGGACGCCGTGGTGGCGTGTGTCGGCGGCGGATCGAACGCGATGGGCATTTTCTACCCGTTCATCGGCGACGAATCGGTACGCCTGATTGGTGTCGAGGCGGCGGGCGAGGGCGTGGACACCGAGCGACACGCGGCGACGCTGACCAAAGGTCGCCCCGGCGTTCTCCACGGCTCGCAGACGTATCTGTTGCAGGACGCGCACGGTCAGATTCAGGAAGCGCACAGTATTTCCGCCGGACTGGACTATCCCGGCGTCGGTCCCGAACACTCGTCGTTCAAGGACCGGGGGCGCGCCGAGTACGTGTCCGTGACCGACGCCGAGGCATTGGACGCGTTCGGCTGGGTGTCGCGGTGCGAAGGGATCATCCCGGCACTCGAAACGTCGCACGCGTTCGCCTATCTCAAAACGCTCGCCAAAACCATGACGCCCGATCAGATCGTCGTCGTCAACCTGTCCGGGCGCGGCGACAAGGACGTGAATACCGTTGCGGCGCGACTGGCAATGCTCGGTTAGCGGCGGCGGCGGCGACAAGTAAGTCAAACGACGCAGGCGCGGAAATATCGTCCGCGTCCCCGGACGACGCGCCGCTCCGTATGGTCTGCGAACCGGAGTAGAGTCCCGGCGTGACTGTGTTATCCACGGATGGCGTTTTATGTTCGGTACTATGAATCGTCGAAGCCAGTCCCGGCGTGACTGTGTTATCCACGGATACCGTGACAAACGTTTCCAACGTCGATACCCTGCCCGGCAGGAGCGACTCCGGGGGAAACATAGCGTACAGATCCGCGCTCAAGCCGAAGCCGAAGCCGAAGCCGGAAAGGGCGACGAGTATCTGTCTGTGCACGGGGCAGGCAAGTGCCGCCATGAGAGTGGCGGCGATAAATGCCTACTTCATTGTTGTCTTTCTATACGGGTTCACGGAATGCGTACCTGTCGCCTGATAGTGAAAACGCCGCCGCTATGGCGGGCAGTGAGCGATAGAAAGGTAGTGCTTCCGGGGGCGAATCTGGCGGCGGGAAACCGCACGATCACTGCCGGGGTTTCGCCGCCGGGCGCGACATCGGCAACGGGAAGGGGAAGCGTGGTTGTCGCGGCGGTTGTGCCGAGCCGCGCCTGTGTCAGGGCGACGCCGGTCGCGCCGTTATCGCCGGAGTTGGTGACGAATACCTGGGCAACGATTTCGCCACCTTGCCGCGTCAGCGATGTGCGCATGCCGAGCCGTGTGATGCGTGGCCGCAACGAATACAAACCGCCTGACCCGCTGGCTCGCGTCGCGTAGTCCGCGATGAGCAAACGCCCGGCATTGTCATACAACATGCAGAGAGGATTGCGGAAACCCTGCACAACACGTCGCACCTGCCCGGTTGTTACGTCCACAGCAACAACGTCCGAATACGAAAGCGTTGTGCCGTCGCCGGTGGCTTCGGTAACGCCGTCCTGAAATCGGGTGACAAACAGATCGCCGGCGAGTTCGGGCGGCATCCCCGCGCCGAAGAAAAACCCGCAACCGTTCGCCGAGGCGTGGGGACCCAAGCCGTTCGGGTTCGCCGGGTCGTGCAAAACATAGTTGTTGTTTTGAAACAGGTTGTCGAACGTTAAACTTGTTACACGGTTGTAGCCGGGGCGGAGCGGGTCAAGAAACGGCAGAACACCGGGGCCCGTGTAGCCCGGCGAGGTCGGACGCCAGTTGTCGTCGGCGTAACCGTAGTCCCCGCCTTGAATGGCGCGAAATGCCTGATCATGCACATCGCGGCTAAAATCGGGTCCTGCGTTGTCGCGGGAGTGTCCGAAACCCGATGTACCGTCGCCGTTGGTCGCGGTGCGGTTGAAGTTGCTGGTGAAAAACAGGTTGCCGTCGCGGTCGAGACACAAGCCGAACGGGTTACGGGTTCCCGCCGAGTGGATCAGTAGTTTGTCGGTGCGGGAAACGTTTTGTGGCTGGAACGGGCTGTCGTCCGTTTGAATAAACGCTTGCGTGCGCGTGGTGTCTGCGTAGGCGTTCGCGGAGCCTTCGGTGTTCGCCACGGTGCGCAGGTCCTTGATCCATGCGATGGTTCCGCCGTAGATGCAGTCGCCCCACGACGTGCCGTTGCCCCCGCCCCAGAACCCGTTGTCGCCGGGGGTGTCGCTAAATGACCCGGCGGTCAAATCGCCTTTTCGTCCGTTGATCGTGCGCCGCCCGATACCCACGTAAAGCGTGTTCCCCCGCACAACTAACTGATTGATACTGTGATCGCCCTCTGGGATGCCGGTAACGACAGCAACATTGGTTTCACCCGGTTCACCCCAATTACCGTCGCCATCGTTGTCGCGGATTTTGCGAATCGCGCCGCCAAACGTCGAGATATACATGTTCGTGCCGTGGAATGCAATACCCACCCCGTACACATCGGGAACAACAGTACGGGGGTTGCTCACCGTTCCGGTGCGTGTGTCGTAATCGTAGCGGATAACACCCCCTCCGGAAACCGTCATCATATACAGACGGCGGTCAGGACCCCATGCCAGTTGCGCGGGTTGGACCGCGAGCGCGGCAACCGGTTCAACCACCAGTTTGTCGGCGAACGCGGGCGCGACCACCGGTGTGTCGAGGTCGGCGCGGGCGGCAGACGTCGCAAGAAGGGCAATGGCGCAAAGTCCGCTGAGTCGGTTTGTACATATCATTATCAAGGTTCCTTCTTTGGGACGACTGGCGTTCTTGTTCGATGGGTGCCGCATCGTCAACCCACATGGTCATTGGCTACTTCGTGTACGAAATTCCTCTTTGACGCGGCAACTTATTTTTGTGCTACAATCAGCACGTCCCTATTCTCTGACCTTTGCTATGATTCGCCGAACGCCCGGAACCACGATTTTACTTTCGTACCGCTTCCCGGTCGCGGCGGAATTGCTCACGCCCGTCGCAATCGCCAGGTTCGGGTCATAAAAATGACCCCGACCGCTCACGGTCTCGAAAATATAACCACTAACAACTGACCACTAACTCATGCCTATCCGCCGTAACCCCGGGGTCGAAATTCTGTTGCACTTTCGCTGGAAAGTGGCGACGGGTAAACTGACGCCCACCGCGATCACGAAACTCGGTCCCTACATCATGCGTTATGCTGAAACGCTGAACATTCGCGTCCATGCGGTCGGGGGGGTGACGGACCATCTGCATATTCTCGCCGACTTGCCGCCCGATATGACCGCCGACCGTTTTTCCAAAGAGTTGCAAAACCCGACCGCCCGCTACCTGCGCGACGTGCAGTCAGTCAACGACTTCGGGTGGAACGTGGATTCGGTGGCGATTGTCTCGATCTCGCTTCCTGAGCGGGAGACCGTCGCGCTTTATCTCACCGATCAGGAGGCACACCACGCAAATGGGGTGCTGGACCCTCTCCTGGAGGAAAGCGACGCGGCGATATCGTCCCCGCCTCCCGCGCCCGACGAAGAACTGCCCGACTGGCTGACAAGTGCCCTGCGTTAGATTGTTCCTTCGCGTCCGGATTCGCCGACACAAGCCGCCCCGTCTGCCGTGGGCGGCTTTGCTTTTGGCAGGTGGTGCCGCTCCGGAAATCGGAGATTGGGTAACGCGGATTGGATGGCACGAATCTTGTGTACAAAGCGTTTATACTACTGTGAAGAGGCGGGAATGTATCACCACATGGCGGATTCGATAGAACAATTCTGGGCGGACTTCCTCACGCGTCGGGGCACGACGGAATCGCGGTCGGGAGACGGCGGCTCCGGCTTCGAGTTCGCCCTCCAGAGAGAGGGAGCCGTTCTCTATATTCTGATGCGGGGGGAGTTGGAGTTTCGTTACACCGTCGGCTTCAACGAAGCGGTCGATGCCGCACTCGCCGAACCGATGTGCCGGGAAGTCGTCTTTCATATGGGCAAGGTTTCGTTCGTCGATTCGACGGGACTCGCCTGCATTGTCAACGCTTCGCAAGTCGTGAGGGGGCGCGAGGGGCGGGTTCATCTCGCCGAATGTTCGCCGTTCGTATTGAGGACGCTCGACATTACCCGGCTGAAACGTGTTTTCGTTATCCATGACACGTTCCCTGACGCCTGCGCCGCCGCCGCGAACGAACCGGGCGACGGGACGGCGTAGCGAAGTTACTCAGGAGTCGGCGCGGTTGGAGTGAGGTCGGGGATGTTCCATCCTCCGGTGGAAGCGTTCCGCTTGCGTTCCCTGCGGGAACAGGAAACAGTAACGGGACCGCCTGATGCTTTCGACAAGCCCCGTTCCCGCAGGGAACGCAAGCGGAATGCTTCCACCGGAGGATGGAACATCCCCGACCTCACTCCAACCGCGCCGACTCCGCTTTAGCGCGCGCGTTCGTCGGGTCGAGCCGTAGGCACTCCGCGAACGCTTCCCGCGCTTTCGCCGTCTTGCCCAGCCGGGCGCGTATCTTGCCCAGCGCGAACCAGGCGTCGGCATATTTCGGGGCGCGCCGCGCGACCTCCGCGAAGTCTGCTTCTGCCTCGGGGTCACGCTTCCCGTTGCCGAGGAGCACGGCGCGGATGTAGCGGGCTTCGATGTCGCCGGGGCGCAGTTTCAGTGTTTCCGACAGGGCGCGAATGGCTTCGTCGGCGGGTCCGGTCTTGCCCAGCGTGGTTCCGAGCCGGTACCACGCCTCCACGGACGCCGGGTTCAGGCGCGTCGCCTCGCGGAACGCCGAAGCCGCGCCCGCCAGATCTCCGGTGTCGGCGAGCGCGACGCCCAGGTGGTAGTGCGACCCGGCTTCCCCCGGCTTGATCCGAATCGCCTCCCGAAATGTCGCGACGGCTTCGGGCAACCTGCCGCGTTCGGCGAAGGCGATCCCCAGATTGTTGAGCAGATCGGTGCGCCCCGGCGCGTTTCGCGCGGCGAGCATCGCGTGGCGCAACGCCCCCTCGAAATCCCCCCGGTCGCCGAGCACCATTCCGTAGTTGCAATGCGCCTGAGCCGAGCGCGGATTGACCCGGAGGGCGTTCGCGAACACGGTGCCCGAATCGCGCCAGACGAGCGTTTGCACCACGGTCCGCGCCGCGAAAAGGGCGAGTAGAACGCCGACAGCCACAAGCGCGCCGCGCCGATACCGCGACGGTACCGCCCCGATGACCGTCGCCAGCGCGAACGCCGGACCGAGAAGCGCGAGGTACAGATAACGGTCGGCGACGGTGCTGATCTTCATAAAGTAATAGGGGACGAAGCCGAGGACGGGAAACACCCCGGCGATCAGCATCGCGAACGCGGCGAGCGGGAGACGGGTTCCGCGTCGCCACAGGAACACGCAAACGGCGAGCAGGGCGAGGGAAAACCCCGCGCAAGCGTAACCCCACCACGAGAAAACGACGCGGTCCGGGAGCCGCCCGTAGTCCACGCCGAGCGCGACGGGGAAAGCGATCTTGCCGAGATAGAACGCGAGGGCGTCGAGCGCGATCACGGGGCGTTTCCACAGGTCTATCGAAATCCCTTCGCTCGCCGGGGACGACAACCGGGTGAAGACGGCGAGAGCGACCGCGAGTCCCGCCCAAATCAGAAATAGCGGGAGCCAGCGTTTCGCCGGACGGCGCAACACGAAGCACTCCAGCGCGACCACTAGTAGCGGGACCGCCACCGCTGTCGGCTTGGCGAGCAGGGCGAGCAGAAACGCGACCGTCGCCCCGGCATAGTTCGGCTTGTCGCTGCTTTGCGCGGCGCGGACGTACAAAAGAATGGCGAGAAGCCCGAAGAAGCCGCTGAAAACGTTGTTGTGTCCTGTCACCCATGCCACCGACTCGACCTGGACCGGATGCACCGCCCAGAACAGCGCCCCGACCGCCGCGCCGATGTCGTTCCCGGTCAGGCGGCGCAGGAGCAGGAAGACCAGCGCGGCGGCTCCGGCGTGAAACAAGACCCCGAGCGCGTGGAACGGCAGCGCGGCGAACGGCGAGGAACCGCCGCCGATCACCCCGACCGGTTGCGGCAACCGGGACACCGTCGCACACGCAGCCCAGAGCGTGTTCGTCACCGGAGTATAAAGCTGGTTGTACGGGACGGTCCAGAATCGCGCCACGTTTGCCGCCGTAACCGGCAGGTAGCCCGGATTCCCGTACACGTTCTCGTTATCGTCCCAGTTCGTGAACGCCCCGAGGCACGCCGGAAGAAACACCGCCAGCACGACGAAAAACACGCCGAGTGCGGCGAGCAGGGGAGGCAGACGGCGGGGGGCGGCGGCGTCGGTCATCGGTAATGCTATCCCAGCAGGTCGGCAAGGAGTTCGGCGGTCTCCCCGACCGCCGCATCAAACGCCGCGATCACGGTTTCCACCTGCGCGTCGGTGATGACGAGCGGCGGCTCGAAGCGCATCACCTTTGCGTTGTTGAGCGTGTACGCCGCGACGACGCCATGATGGACGAGCGCGCCGATGGCGAGTTTGCCCACGTCGGCGTCGGCGAACTCTACCCCGATCATTAGCCCGACGCCCCGCGTCTCGGTAAGCAGGTCGGGATACTTTTCCTGCACGGCGCGCAGTCCGGCGAGAAGCCGCGCCCCTTTTCGCGCCGACTGCGCCGCCAGATCGTCGCGTTCGAGAATCTCCAGCGTTTTGAGAGCGGCGACACACGCCAGTTCGTTCCCGCCGAACGTGGACGTGTGCAGGAAAGGGTTCGTTTTGAAGACCTTCTCCCAGACGGCAGGCGTACCGACCGTCGCGCCGATGGGCATCACGCCGCCGCCGAGGGCTTTCGCCAGCACCAGAATATCGGGTGCGACGCCGCAATAGTCGCAGGCGAACATTTTGCCGGTGCGCCCGAGTCCGGTCTGCACTTCGTCTAAAATCAACAGCGCGCCGTGCCGGTCGCAGATCTCGCGGGCGGCGGAAATATAACCGCGCGGCGGGATGCGGATGCCGTTCTCGCCCTGGATCGGCTCCAGAATCACGGCGGCGGTGTCGCTGTTCATCGCCCCCGCCAGCGCGTCCGCGTCGCCGAACGGCACATGGGTAAAGCCGGGGATCAGCGGCGCGAACGGCGTTTTGTATACGTCGCGCCCCGACGCCGAAAGCGCGCCGAACGTTTTGCCGTGGTACGAACCGGTCGTGGAAACGAAGTTCGCGCGCCCGGTGGCGATACGGGCGAACTTCAGCGCGGCTTCCACGGCTTCGGTGCCGGAGTTGGAAATAAACGAGAACTGCAGGTCGCCGGGAGTGATTTGCGCGAGTCGTTCGCACAGGTCGGCGAGCGGCTTATTCAAAAAAGTCTTCGTGGAAAGCGGCAACCGGGCGGCTTGCGCCTGCACGGCGGCGACCACTTCCGGGTGCGCGTGCCCGAGCGAGAAGACGCCGTACCCGCCGAGGCAGTCGATGTACTCCGTGCCCTGCAGGTCCGTGATCGTCGCGCCGCACCCGCGCCATTCGACCTTATCGAAGCCCGCCAGTTTCAGCAGGTTGAGCGCGGTCGGGTTTACATAGCGGGCGTACTTCTCGATGGTTTCCTGCGTGATCCGCTCCGCGTCCTCGGGGCTGGGGAACGAAATATCGGGGCGGGAAAGAGGGTCGGGTCGTGCGTCCATGTGCCGGTAGTGTATCATTTCATTCCTGCAGAATGCTGTTTCCGTGTGACTGCATTACTGATTGGTTGCTTGATGTGAATTAAAACATTTACCTCCCCTTCATATCAATAAGTATGAGTATCATAACGCGGTTAGTCATTCCACAACTACCCAAGTACCGGGTTGACAATGTCGTCAAGCAAGCGTTATTATACACACACCACATTAATGTCAGAGAAAGAAATCCAAATGGCAAATGAACCTGCTTCCTCCGTTGATCATGCACCTTCACCTACTTCGCTCCCTTTAGATAGTTCGACGCCTCCAAAGATCCCAATAACACTCGGGAAAATAGTGGTGACTGGTGATCTTGCTATCGCCATCAATTACATCCGAAAGGCCGACAAGAGTGTAGATAATACATCAGAGTACGGCGGATATAGTACTTATATGACCATTTCCTACACAGGGGCGGCACTGCATGCTGAAATGCTTTGTCACATCCGACTGGCAAAGGAAAAGATCGAACCCGCTATGTCTAACGAGCAAATTTTGGAGTCTATCGAATTCGCTATGCCTAACGAGCGAATTTTGGAGTCTACCGTTGCTTTCCCTGTATTTTCGTATATATTTCGTGAGTACCAGGAAAAGAAGGATTCACCTATTCGTTTTCGCCTAAACGACTCTTTGGGTGCAAATCGTCCCACCTACCCGCTCCTGAGTACACGAGTCGCCTTGGGGTACCTTAACAAAATAATAAATGGCGATCCCGAAATTTTGGTCTCTGATGCGTCCGTCATTCTCATCAATGACAACAATCTGGGCTATCGTGAGAAGGGGTGGAAATGGGTAGACCATGTCAACCCCCGAAGCATTATAGTTTGCAAAATTAAGCACCGTCGGGAATTGCCGAATTCCCCCCAGGCGGAAGTCCGTAAAGATCCCCGCAAATCATTGGCTGACCTCCGCTCAAAACAGAATCAGCGCGTCATTGAGATTCTTGATACAGCAGAGTATGACGAAACGTTACTAACATACGAAACAGGATATCCATCGCGACCTGGTACGACTAGGAGCGACAACAAAACACTTTTGAAGGAAATATTCACCCGAACCGCTACACCAGTTGTTGGAGAAGGTAAAGACGATAATGAATCTCGCAGGATTGAAGAGTGGCTTTTCTGTGAATCTAGTCTTCTCCATCGCCTGACCAAAATATCACAAGACGACACCTTCAAAAATCAAGTCATCGCTGTTATATCGGTCCATGATCTGCGAAGAGGAGCCGTGTCTATCAGCCGTTCACTTTCTTGGGAGCGAACCGCGCAGAGTATTGTTTCTGTCTTGCTAAACAAAGAACACCCCGAAGCGAACGATAGTTGCGGCAATGCTCGTTATGTGGTCGTTTCACTGTCCCCAAACGGAGCGGTCGTTTTAGATAGGCAGGCGAGGAAGGCGACTCTTTGCTTCTCCGACAAGAAAATTGAAGGGGATTATGTTAAGCGGGGTTTAGGAGACATGCGCGGTTTTGACTCATGTTTAGCCGTCTCTGTCGCGCAAGGCATGACAGTAGTCTTCCCAACTGGTTGTGACGCCACCGATGATCTGTGGGAACCACTCAAAGATTACGTGCAGCGAGGGATCAAAGCTGCTCGCAAATTATATGACGTTGGTCTTGTCGTGGAGGGTAATCAAAAGTACTATCTGCAAACAAAAAGCTCGAAAACCAATGGAGAATTAGATAACTCACACTCGTTCCCCTTTAAAGAAGTGGCAAAGGTTATCAATGCATCTTTGGTATCTGAGAGCGATGTTACTGTAGTAGATGTGCCTGTAGATTTCAGTTCATACACAACTAATGACAGCGAAGGATATTTTGAATCAACGTGGTGGAGTTTCCTCGACCAGTTCATCAACAAGAGAGCAACAGACAAAAGTATTGCCCCCGAAGACGCGAGTAAGCAGATCGCACTGCAAGTTTTGAAGTGCGGTATAAACGCTTTTCGCAAAGATGAAAACAATCATAAATCGCCTGTTCTTTTTCCTTACGCGGAGTTCAATAAAATGTTGATTGTCGACCGGCGAGAAATCGAGGACTATCGCAATCTGCGTGGTCTGTTCGACGAGTACAGTCATTCCGACCCTTCTACAAGAAGCAAACCACTAAGTGTCGCAGTGTTTGGTGCACCCGGATCGGGTAAATCATTCGGAGTAGAACAGATAGCACAGTCTTTAGGGGTCAAGCACAAACTTTTGACGTTTAACATTGCACAGTTCAAAGATCCATCGCAACTGTATCAGGCACTTCATGAAGTAAGGGATACGGTTTTGAGTGGTGACCTTCCTTTCGTATTTTGGGACGAGTTCGATTCATCGCTTGAAGGCAGAATGTTCGGTTGGCTAAAATACTTCCTTGCCCCAATGCAGGACGGGAAATTCGTAGAAGGGCAGGTAGCACACCCGATTGGGAGGTCGATATTTATTTTTGCCGGTAGCTTGTTTCATTCGTCGACTGATATATATACGAGTGTTGATGCTCTCAGGAAGCAGAACCCCGTGACACGGGATGAACAGTATCTAGACACCCTTGCAGGAAAACAGGACAAATGGCGGGCGGAAAAAGGCGACGATTTCAAGAGCCGATTGGAGGGGATGCTGAATATAGAGGGGGCACACGAGTTGCGTGGTCATGGCGACCGCCATAACAAATACATCCGACGGGCTTTGTTCGTGCGTGGGCTAATCAATAAGTATCATCCCGCACTGTTCTCAGACGCCGACATTTTACGGATCGCAGATCCTGTTGCATGTGCCTTTTTGTTTCATGAGCAGTTCTCACATGGTACCCGTTCTCTAGAAAAGATTATTCTAATGAGTGCTTTGAACGGCAAAAGGTCATTCAACATTTCTGCATTACCTGCTGACAGCCAATTGTTGATTCACACGGGGGATGTGCGAGCTTTCGAGAGTTCCTATCGCGATTGACCGAATCGAAATTGTAATTCTTTAGGAGTGACGAGGTTCATTCTAACGAAGGGGCAAGTGAGTGAATTGTCGACCTCCCAAAATCAACCGCAACTGCGTAACTCCTAAAGAATTACAGGAGTGAAGAGGGTGAGTTATACATCGCTCTCGATTATTTCGATGCTTTTCCTAAGAAGTGTCGTGCTGGGGAAGAACAGCATGATGATACTTCGTGCGTCAATGTGCCCTGTTTTGTATCATTTCGTCCCGGCGGCGTGCCGTCGCCGGGAGGTTTCGTCTCCTGGCGACGGCACGCCGGTCAGCCCTTCTTCACATCGGCGAGCGACGCGCCGAAGTTGATGTGAAACGGCTCACCGTGCAACACCAGCGCGGGGACGCTTTGTACGCCCGCCGCCTCGGCGTTCGCGATCTCGGCGGCGTCCTTGCCCAGATGCACGATGCGGACATCATAACGCTCGGGGTCCAGCGCGGTCGCGACGGTTCGCTCGGCGGAAATACAGACCGGGCACCCGGCATGGTAAAACACGGCAGAAGTTTTCATTGGTTGTTCCCTTTCGTGGCGCGCGGTTCCCGCCCGCCGATCTCAGTCTAACGGCACGGCGGATGGCGCGCGAGAGGGTACTTTTCGGTAAGGGAGGTACAAAATGGGAAGTGTCGTCGCCGCAGAAGCAAAAATAGGCGCAAAAAATAGTATGGCGTTCGCGGACGGTCACGAACCGCACTCCATTCCCCGGATGCTCGAAGACGTTCTCGGTTGTAAGTGGACGGTGCAGATACTGATGCGGGTTCGTGGAGGCGTGTGTCGTCCGGGCGCGCTGGAGCGGTCGCTGGACGGACTGACGACGAAAGTCCTGAATGAGCGGTTGGCGAAACTGACGCGCTTCCACATTCTGGAGCGGCAGGCGTACCCGGAGATACCGCCGCGCGTCGAGTACGTTCTGTCCCCGTTCGGCGAGCGGTTCGTCGCCCTGCTGGACGAAGTGGAGCAGTTGTCGCGGGAGTTTCCCGGGGCGGGAGTCAAGTAGGTTCCCGCCAAGTGTGCGCTGACCGTGGACAGGTCCGCATCGAAAGTTTCCACGACCGCGCCGGGTTCGGGGGGCGTGCCCACGAGCGTCAGCCAATCGGTGGGCGACAGGTCAATCAGGTGCTTCGTTGCGGCATCGAACGGCTTTCTCACGGACGTACTTTAACCGCGAAATGGTGCTACCGAGGGATGGGCGTTACTGGTGGCAAAACCCTAACATTTCTGCTACAATCAGGTTCTCCCAGAGGCGCGAAAACCGACACCAGTCCAAGCGCACCCGGATACAAGGAAGAACGTTGTATGTTGATTTTTTCCGATGCCTTCCGCGTATTTACGCCTATCCTTCGATTCGCCAACCTTCTCAAGCCGTTCGTCGCGCTTTCGATTCTCGCTTGCGTCGCGGTTCCCGTGTCAGCGGACACCATCGCCTGGTGGCGTTTCGAGGAGGGCACTGCGAACGCTCGGGCTGCCGGAACCGGTGGCATTTTCGACCTGTCCGGGAGCTACTTAAACGGAACGGCGTTCTATGACCCCATGTACCGCGTTTCTCCGGTGCCCGACTCCTCGTTAGGGTTGGAGTTCACGGGCGGTAGTTCCGGATCACAGCGTATCTTCGTGCCCGACAATCCGACGCTGTACCTCACCAAATCCCTCACACTGGAAGCGTTCGTACGATACGACGGCATTCCGACCCCGGAGACGTTGGCGTCACAGATCGTTTTTCGCGGCGATAGCCGTGACGCCCTGGACCCCTACACGCTCGCTATCGCGAACGACGGGCGGCTCTTCCTGGACATCAGCAGTTTGACCCAACGGGTTCAATTGCACACGCCCACTGCGATACCTATCGGTAAGTATCTGCATGTCGCGGGATCGCTGAACGATGCGACCGGCGAGATGAAACTGTTCGTGAACGGAGTAGAGGTCGCCTCGCAAATAACCGCCGTGCGCCCTTTCGCCGAGTTGACCGGTCCTGACCCGGGCATCGGGATCGGGAATGTACAAAGCGACAATTCCAAGCAGGCTTTCGGCGGCATCATTGATGAGGTACGTATTTCAAACGCCGCTCTAACACCCTCACAGTTTCTGAACGGCGGCTCGGTCGCCGATATACCCGTGCCGGAACCGGGTTTGTCCGTTTTGCGCGGAATGATTCCCCTGCCGTCTCCCGTCGTCGTGCGCCGCCGCAAGTAGCCCACCCCGCGAGCCGTGCGGAAAACCCCTCTGCGGGAGTCGTCTCATCGGGCCGCTTTCTTTACCGCATGCGCACGACATAGCGTTACATATGATACCTACATCCAACTCAGTCCCTGATCCGCCCAGTTCCGCAGGCTGTCCCAGTAACTTCCCCCTTCAGCGGGGCGGTCTACCGGAAGATCCCGGGCTACCATTTGCAACGCCTTGAGCGCGAGTCGGGGCGCGAACTCCCGGCGTGAAACCCCACGCCGCCACAGGAACTGCTCGACGAATCCGGTGTGCACGAACGGATAACAATCGTACACCCAAACCATCGCCAGACCCAGGAGCGGGTCGCCGAAGTGTCCGTACGGGTTGGTGAACTCGACGAGCGGGTTCTCCTGAAAACGCGGGTCGCCGGGATAGCCCAGTCGCTCCGTTGCCATCGCGTCCCCCGCTTGAATACGATATTCCTGTGGAAAGAAGAACGGATAGTCGGTGTAGACCAGCGGATCGTCGATCTCCTTTACAGCGGTTTCAACCTTTGTGAGTGCCGCGACGAACCACGGATCGCGCAACCATTCGTGCCGTGCGGTACCTGCTTCTGCCAACCAGGGATCGGCGTTCCACAGGGTATCGTTTGTCAGGATTGTTAGTTCGTCCGTCAGGGTGCGATGCGGCAACTTCGCCCCGATTGGGTCCGCCATCAGTGCCCCGGTCACGCCTTGAAGGCGGTCGATGCCCTCCATTGCCCGTTCCGCCGCTAACCGAATCCGATGGGGCGTGCCTCCCAGAGTCCAGAGGGTCAGGTTTTCGCCGCGTGGAACTTCGCATATCGTCAGCCAGCCTTCTTCCGTCGCTACGGGTCCGTGCAAGAGGCGTGGTCCCGGTATATGTAGCCGCTCCAAGACGGTAATCAGTGCGGCACGTTGCGGGTCGATCCCGCCACGGAAATCGACTGTTTTCTCGCCGCCGTCCGGGAGTTGTAAGTGGACGCGCGGCGAAAACGGCATCCACGGTTCCGGGTTGTGTTGAACGGACAGGATGTGCGCCCCGGCGAACGCGACATCGATCAACGATTGATGAGTTTCAGACAGTGATAACGTTTTAGCAGACATGGGTATTCCTTGATTTCGTGTAGGTAGAACGCCGCCCGGGAAGAGCGTATCGTTCAGGTCAGTGCGTAACCGACGCTTTGCAGCCATCAGTCGGCTGCGGACAGTGTTGACAGAGGTCGTCATCATCGCGGCTACCTCCGCCTGCGACCAGCCACCCAGGTAATGTAAAAGGAGGGTGGTTCGGTGATCCTCGGAAAGGTGCGCCATCGCCTCGCGAACCGCGAGACGGTGAGCATAATCGGCTTCTTCGCTCGCCTCGTTCCGGATTTCGAGTGACTCGCCCAGCCGGCGCGTTCCCCGGCGACGGCGGTAGTCGGCACACAGGGAAAGTGTCACGTTCCGAAGCCATCCGGCGAATCGCGCCGCGTCCCGAACAGTGGCGACATGCTGATGCGCGTATACCAGTGCTTCCTGGGAAACGTCCTGCGCGTCGTCCGCGTTGCCGAGGGAGCGATAGGCGACGGCATAGACCGTGCGCCGATGACGCTCGGTCAGTTGCTCCCCCGCGAGGCGGTCGCCGCCTCGGGTACGGCGGACAAGTTCGGCGTCAGTAAGATATTTAGGGTCAAGTTCGGACAGCATCGGATATATAGGCGTGGCGAAGCGGTGAAAGGGATCACCTTGCCCTGCCTGATTTTTTTGACAATCGCTGTGTCGGTATCGGCGGCGAAATTAAACAGACCACGAGGGCATACGGGAGGCTATGGATGAATCGAAAAATTACGGGCTTTCATCAGGACGAGCGAGGGGATTGGGTCGCGGAACTGGAATGCGGGCATGGGCAACACGTCCGGCACAATCCCCCGTGGACCAATCATCCGTGGGTACTAACCGCGGAAGGGCGCGATCAGTGGATCAGCACTGATTTGGAGTGTAAGTCCTGTACGGAAGAAGGAGAGGTAATCCGTCCGGCTCTGTCCAGAGATCAGGCACTACGCGGCAACAGCTAATTTATGCATCCCCCTTGACACATTGGAAGACTGAATATATACTGAGTCAGGTTTCACGTGTGTTCAATGATTGATAGATTGAGTTCCCGTGTGTCCACGAGCCGGAATTGCCCTGGTGTTCTGTAAGGGACGACTCGAACCACTATGCCGATAACCATTGTTGATATAGCGCAACGTCTCAACCTGTCACACACAACCGTTTCGCGCGTCCTGAATAACCGTGACTCGTTTCGTATCCCTTTCTCTACTCGGGAACGGGTACGGCAGGCGGCCGACGAGATGGGGTATCAACCGAATCACGCCGCTCGAACACTGGTAACGGGTTGTAGCAATCTAATCGGGTTTCATCTGGCTCGTCTGAATGCGCCTTATGCTGCAGAGATCGCGCATCGCCTTCAGGCGATTGTCCGTACAGATGGTTATGAAGTGTTGGTACATGAGTACCTGGGAAGCGATAAAAATTTGAACGCGGTCGTAGATGGAACAATTCTACTGGACTGTATTCTCTACCCGCATAAACCGTACCCGTCGCTCGACAGTCCCGTCCCGTGTGTCGCGGTAGGGGCTTCCTATTTAGACACCGTGGACTTTGTCGGGGTGGACTTAGAAGAACCATCTCGGCAAGCGATGAGGCGACTCCTCGCCGCCGGGCGGAAACGAGTTCTGTACATCGGAGGCAGAAATGAGTATACCGATTCGCCTGACGGGCGCTATGTCGCCTATTCGAGCAGTATGTGGGAATCAGGTAACAGGGAGGAGATTCTTGTTCCGTGTGAAGACAGTCGCAAGGAAGCCTATGGCGTGCTATCCGACTATCTCATGAGGGGGGCTTTACCGGATGCGATCTTCTGCCGGAACGATGAGATTGCCAGCGGATGTTATCGCGCGCTCCGAGAGCGGGGGCTTCGCATTCCTGACGATGTCGCTGTGGTAGGGTGTGACGGAATTGAAGAGACCGCGTTTTACTCGCCACCCCTGACCACAATCGTGATGCCGGTCGAGCAGATGTGCCGAACCGGTTGGGAGTTCTTGAAGCGGCGAATGGCAAGCCGCGATGTCGAACAACAACGCGTGGTTATCCCCGCGCACTTAGAGATTCGCGAGTCCGGCTAAAAAGGTCGGGAATTGAAAGGACAATAAAACCAATGATGAGACTGCTCTGTAATACGCCTCCTGGACGAGGCTTTACCTTGATAGAGTTGCTAGTGGTAATCGCAATAATCGCCATATTGGCCGCGATTCTATTTCCTGTCTTCGCTCAGGCACGAGAAAAGGCCCGCCAGACATCCTGCCTCTCGAATGAGAAGCAGATCACGCTCGGGCTGATACAGTACACGCAGGACTATGACGAGACCGGTCCTGTGGTATGGGCCTATACTACCGGCTATGCCGCCGAAGCGGGTGACCCCTGGGATATGCGTATCCGACCCTACATGGGACAACAGGTCGCGGATAAAGCATCGCCCGGCTTGTTCTCCTGCCCGAGCGATATACAACCGCGCGTCAATGAAGCCCTCTACGGACACACGAAGCGCTCTTATGCTATCGCGGCTCTTTACGTATGGAACGGTGGCCCAGGTGCGGCGGAAAATCTCAACCCCGGCGACGGTGTTCTGGAAGAGATTTGTACGCTATCGCCCCTCGCCGAGTACACGGACCCGGCGGGGACAATTTTGATCGCGGAGTCGCACAAAGGACTGAATCGCTTCGGTCGGCTCTCGGCGGGCGAGGTATATTCCCCGTCACGCCCGAGCTGGGCAGGCTCTTACTACACAGTGCAGGACACGGATGATGAGCAACCGGGCAAAAAGATCAAGCCGGTCCATAGCGGAGGCTGGAACTACACGTTCCTCGACGGTCACGCGAAGTGGTTCCGCCCGGAGCAGACCGTAGGAGCGGCATTTGGCGGCACGGTCGATTATCCGAAAGGCATGTGGACCCGTAAAGCCGGAGATTAATCCTTAGGAGCGATGCCGGAAGTCACTCCTCCGGCATTTTGCCTCCATCGGTCGTCAGAAAGGATGTTCCTGTACTATGAGTTTCAATCAAGGTCACCTGGAATTGAAGCCTATCGTGCTAAAAGCAATTAGCACTATTTCAAGTATGTTTCTCATTTTTGGATGTAGCAAGAGTGATTCTGCGAAGACAGGGCAAACCCACATAAATACGCCCGAAGCCGTTGTTACTACCTCTGTACCGTCCCCTGCAGTGATTGCACGCGAAGAAGCGCGGCAGAAAGCTATAGAACGGATCAACCGCGGAGCGAAATGACTCGCCCGCAGATCAAAGGATAAATCTATGAAACGAACAACACAACGTCAAGTGTCTCCGTTCTCGGTCGGGATAGGCTCTCTGGTGGCAGTCGCCTTAAGTGCCGCAATACCTATCTCGGCGAGTGCCCAACAGAATGTGACGATCACTGTCACTTCCACTAAACAACAGAGTTTTGAAGGGTTCGGCGTTGCCATTGGTAACCCCATCGGCGAGTTTCTACCTGCCGGGGGGCGCAAAGGGAGTTCCGGCTCCGTCTCGGCGCAGGTCTATGACCGCCTCTTCAAGGTAAACGATCCGAACAGTCTGCGTCTGTCTTTTCTGCGTTTGCCGCTAAATGCATCCAACTACAAAAACAGTGCGTCGTCGGGCTACGACTTTGACAGCGCAGTGGAAAAGATGGGGGAAGGCGACATTATCCGTGCCGCGCGGCAACGTAACAGCGGGCTCAAAGTGGTCTTCTCTACGTGGACTCCGCCGTATTGGATGAAGCAAAACAACGCCGATTTTAACCCGAATACCCCTTCCTCACACGACCCCGACATCGCGACGACGAACCGAATGAAATCGGATCAGTACGGGAACTATGGCTCACTGCTGAAATCGTTCTGTGACAACTTCAAGACGAAGTTCGGGTTCTATCCGTACTCTTTGAGTCTGCAGAACGAACCCAATGTAGACGCCCCTTACGTCAGTTGCGTTTATACATCGAACCAGTACAAAAGCCTGCTAACCCCGGTCCGGAACGCTTTCGGTTGGGGATACGCCACGCAGTTATGGGGACCTGAACTCGACAACAATGACAACGTCGGCTACGTGAGCGACGCCGCCAACGCGGGGCTTCTCAATGCCGTCGCCATTCATTCCTACTACAAGGATGTGGGCGCGATTCCCAGTTCGGCGAGAAACGGTTTAAAGGTGCATATGACGGAGTATTGTGTAATACCCGGATCGAACTATAACAACGACGAGCAGTGGATCGCTGCCACTGCGATCAACCAGTTTTGCAAGGATGTCAACCGGGGCAAAGCCGCATCGTGGTATTGGTGGAACGCGATCGGGGTGAAGGACGCGGGGGGAGATAATCAACCCGTCGACATTGGAACCGTGCTGATGACAGCCAATGCCGCCTATAACGCGAATTCGGTTTACAAGTATGTCGATCAAAAAGGCGTCACCACACAAGGCGTGTACGACCTGAACAACAACTCTGCTTACCCCGCCGACGGGTCCGAGTATTCCGCGCCGTACAAACGTGAGTTCGGAAGCGATATCCAACTTACGTCGCTGTACTACGCCTTCCGCCGATTGACGCAATCCGTGACGCAGGCGGCGATCGGGCGTTGGACGAATGTTTCTCCGAACTATTATCAGACGAGCGGGGCTCAGGATAGTGTCTACGCCGCCGGATTCAAGCGGAGTGATGGCAAATTCTGCCTTGTCGTCGCGAACCGGAGCCCGACCAGCACTTACAACGGCACGCTAAAGATCGACGAACTGAGCAACGCGGGGGCGCAGGCGTTCGACACCTATTACACATCAAGCGATGGTAGCGGTCCCAAAAACGACGTGAGCTGGACGACTGGCTTCAACAACGGTCAGGCGATTACGACGCTTTATCCCCGCGCCGTCTTTATATTCGTGCAGAAGTGATCGTTTAATACTGTATAACGCGAGCCGATCACGGGGAACCGTGGCCGGCTCGTTCGTTTTCGAGAATCAGATCGACGCCGGTACGACGGAAAGTTCAGAGGTGACCTCTATGACTGCGACGGAGCGGGACGGACTGTCATCGGTCATGATGTAGCGTCGCCGGAAATGTTGCCGCTCACTGGAGGGGTCCCGTGATACAATACCGGTCGGAAATCTCCGTTAGAAGCCATCTTTATATGCCCGTACCACAAGAACGAATCCGTAACTTCTGTATCATTGCCCACGTCGATCACGGCAAATCCACGCTCGCCGACCGCCTTCTGGAAACGACGCATACCGTGGCGCAACGCGATATGCAACACCAACTACTCGACCAGTTGGACATCGAGCGGGAGCGCGGCATCACGATCAAGATGGCGGCGGTACGTATGCCGTATATCGCGAGTAACGGCTTGGAGTACGAGTTCAACCTGATCGACACGCCGGGGCACGTCGATTTCACGTACGAAGTTTCCCGCTCCTTGAACGCCTGCGAGGGCGCACTTCTGGTCGTCGATGCCGCGCAAGGGGTCGAGGCGCAGACGCTCGCGAACGCGAACCTGGCGATGGCGAACAACCTCGAAATCATCCCGGTCATCAACAAGATCGACCTGCCCGCCGCCGACCCGGACCGGGTCGCCGAGGAGATCGAAAACCTGCTGGCGATTGACGCGACCGAGGCGATCCGCGCGTCCGCGAAGGAAGGGATCGGGATCATCGAGATTCTGGAATCCGTGGTGCGGAACGTCCCGCCGCCCATCGGCGACCCGGACAAGCCCCTGCGCGGTCTGATTTTCGATTCGCACTACGACGCGTTCCTCGGCGTGGTTTCCTATATCCGAATCAAGGATGGTTCGCTCAAAGCCGGGGACAAGGTGCGCTTCATGGCGACCGGCAAAGAGTTCGTAGTGGACGAAGTGGGCGTCTTTACGCCGAGCATGAAAAAGGTGGACGTGCTCCGCACCGGCACGACCGGCTATCTGCACGCCGCGATCAAGTCCGTGACCGACTGCCGCGTCGGCGATACTGTGACCGTCGCGGGCAAGGCGGGCGAGGGGATCGAAGCACTTCCCGGCTACAAGCCCGCGAAGCCGATGGTTTTCTGCGGTTTGTACCCGATTGACTCCGCGCAGTTCCCCGATCTGCGCGAAGCCCTGTCCCGGATGCAACTCAACGACGCCGCGCTGTCCTACGAGGCGGAATCGTCGGCGGCTCTCGGGTTCGGTTTCCGGTGCGGCTTCCTCGGGCTACTACACATGGAGATCGTCCAGGAGCGGCTGGAGCGCGAATTCAATCTGGAACTGTTAGCCACGGCTCCCAGCGTCGTGTACAAGGTTTTCAGGACTGACGATACCGTTTTGGACGTAGACAACCCGGCGAACTGGCCCGCGATCACTGCGATCCAGCATGTCGAGGAGCCGTATGTGGACGCCATGATCATCGTCCCGACCGAGTACGTCGGCACCGTGATGGAGATGGGGCGCGACCGGCGCGGCGAGTACGACCGCATGGAGTACCCGGCACCGGGGCGCGTGATGCTTCATTACAAACTGCCGCTCGCCGAGATCGTCATGGACTTTTTCGACCAGTTGAAATCGCGCACCAAAGGGTACGCGTCGTTCGACTACGAGTTATCCGGGTACAAGCCGAGTTCGCTGGTGAAACTCGACATTCAGATCAACGGCGAGGACGTGGATTCGCTCTCGTTCATCACGCACAAGGACAAATCGTTTGGACGCGGCAAGATTCTGGTGGAAAAGTTAAAGGAACT